>JAAVIE010000123.1 GCA_014799325.1 Oscillospiraceae bacterium | reverse complement strand
TACATATTAGCATCAGCCTGCTTTTGAATCTCTTTAAGGGTCATATATCTTCTGTCGCTGTCGCTGTCATAATACTCCGACCCGTAAGCTATCTGTAAAATGAACTTGTGACTCTCATCTGAATTGTATTCATCAATAGCCATATTAAATGACGCTATTGCGTTATAGCACAGATTCATTGCATCGTCGCCGTAAATTACTCCTACAAACTCATCTCCGCCTGTTCTGTACACTTTTCCGATCTTACCGAAAACCTTATAGATAATGGCAGAGCCGTCCTTGATAAGCTTGTCTCCCTGCTCGTGACCTAAATTATCATTTATGGTTTTCAGATTATTGATATCAAACTGTATTATGGCAATAGACTTGTAGTTCAGCTTGACTACTTCAAGGTGACTCATTTTTTTATTGAATGCCGCAGTATTGCCCACACCTGTCAAAGCGTCGGTGAAAGCGGCTTTTCCCATTTCTTCCACCTCATTGCTGAGACGAAGCGTATCTGCCACCTCACGCATATTTATGATAAGCACCAGTGACAGGAAAAGCAGGCAGCTTGTTATAAACAGGATCGAAATATAACTGCCGTCATCTATGATATGACCGATAACGGCGCACAGATTAAATGCCATATTTAGGATAGGCAGTACCCAGTCTGTACTTCTTTTTTGCTTTTTTCTGCCCAGATCGTAAAACAGCACAACTAAAATGAATATACACTGAGCCAAAGCGACCAATTCGGCAATACGACTGCTTTTATGCAGATCAAAAACATTGAATGCCGCAAGAGCAGTGATAAAGAGGATAAATACCGCCTGTATCACAGCAGAGATCTTCAGCAGCTTTTCGGAAGATCTGTGATACACCTTTTCTATAAAAAACATTATCAGCGGAAGCATCATAAAAGAAAAGGTCAAGATGTGCAAAACATATATAGCCTTGCTTCCCGACAAAAACATAAAAGAAAGGGTAGCCCACTCCGAGAAAACATGCAGCGCTGCCAAAAAAGCAAAATAAGCCGTATATTTGATACTGCGGGTAGCAATAACTTTTTTAAAGGAAAAATGGAAGATAAACATAAGTGTACCGATCGCAAAAACGATAACACAGATCACCATTCCAAAAATATCTTTATTGAAAACAGTATTCAGAATATCGTAAGAGCTGCCGAAGAGTACATGACCTACTCCGCATACGGTATCCTTATAAAAGGTCTTGACCTCCAAACGTATCTTATCTCCCGCATTGACCTTTTCAATATCCACGATATGAATGCCCGAAACAGGAGCATCAAAGGAAAAGAACTTTTCCTCGGCTTCTTCCAAATTATCATTGGAAGAATACACCTGTTTATCATTTATGTATACTTTGACCTCGGAAAAATCTGTTTTAAAGGCAAGAGCGGTATTTTCCGCGCTGTTATCCGCTGTGAAATAAACCGAGTATACCTTATCCTCAGTTATCCGCGAAACCTGCAAGGGATCGTATATATCCAAAGGAATATCCTTTGAAGAAAACCACTCCATATCTGTCTGACACAAGTTCTCCTTCTGACTTTGAGGAACACTGAAAAGATTGAGCGCAGCAACGGCTATAAACACAGCCATTACTACCCAGAACATTATTGAAAATATGGGTGAATAATATTTTTTCATTGTTATCTCCGTTTTTCTTTATCTTTTTATTTTATCAAAGCTTTTCGCCTGTGATCAAAAAGTACAGACCTTCGGCGGAATCGGCAATATGCACAGCTCCGCTTTTCTCAAGCTCTTCTTTTGTTCTGAAACCCCATAAAACGCCGCAGGAGTCAAGCTCCGCATTTTTGGCAGTTTCTATATCAACATTGCTGTCGCCTACATACAAAACGCTTCCCCTATCAGCTCCGAACTGCTCCAGGATAAGATTTACCGAATAAGGATCGGGTTTTTTGGGAAAGCCGTCCTTTCTTCCGCAAACAACATCAATATTATCGCCAAAAAAGTCCTTAACGAGCTTTACGGAAAAACTGTGATCCTTATTAGTAGCGACCCCTGTCTTTATGCCTTTTTTCTTCAAAGCGGAAAGCATTTCGGTGATCCCGTCATAAGGCTTGGTTTTGCAGACGCAGTGACTGCCGTAATACTCCGAAAAAAGGCTGTGTACCTTTTCGGAATTTTCTTCGGTACAGTCCTTTGGCACTATTCTTTCAATAAGCTTTGGAATGCCGTTGCCCACAAAATATTTATACTTTGACACCTCGTGAACGGGATAGCCCATTTTTTCAAGAGCGTAGTTTCCCGCGTCTGCCAGGTCGTCAAGCGTATTGAGCAAAGTGCCGTCCAAGTCAAAAATAACAAATTTATACATAAAAACACCTTCTGAAAAATTATACCACTATAACCGCACTTTGTCAACTTTTTCCGCTTACTGTTTGACTTTTTGGGAATAATGTTATATAATGTAAACCGATGTTGTTCCGCGACGGTTTGTCTGTTTTCAGCCACGGATCGATATAGGAAAGGAAAACTAATGAAAAACGGTTTTATCTGCCCCGTCTGCAAAGCGCCCCTTGAAAGAAAGGACAACAGCTTGATATGCGAGAAAGGGCATTGCTTTGATATTTCAAAATACGGATATGTCAACCTGCTCACCAAAGGCGGAAAAAAGGGACACGGCGACGACAAGCTTATGGTAAAAGCCCGCCACGACTTCTTAAGCAAGGAATATTATTCTCATTTCCGTGAAACTGTATGCGGAGAGGTAAAAAAGTATTTTGGCGAAGAAAAAGCCCTGCTTGATTCGGGCTGCGGAGAGGGATATTACACAAGCGGTTTATGCACTATTCTTTGCAATAAACCAAACAGTGATATATATGGAATAGACGTTTCCAAAGAAGCGCTGAAAACAGCCGCAAAGACCTGCCCAAACGCTCATTTTGCCGTAGCCAGCGCCTACTGTATGCCCTTTGAGGACAACAGCTTTGATATAGTCACTTCCCTTTTCGCTCCCTTGGCTGTGGAGGAATTTCACAGAGTATTAAAAAGCGGCGGAATTTTCATTACCGTCATACCCTTGGAAGATCACCTTTTCAGCCTGAAAAAAGCGGTTTATGACAACCCATACCGAAACAAGCCAGAAAATACCGATTTAAAGGGATTTGAACTTGTTTCAAGCATTGAGGTGAAAAAAGATGTCTGCTTAAACAGCAATGAGGATATAAAAAATCTGTTTATGATGACCCCATATTATTATAAAACCTCACAAAAGGATCAGGAAAAGCTGGATCTCATAGACGCCCTCACTGTTGAAACGGAATTTATGATTTTAACATACAAAAAATCTGATGTCTGCAAAAGCCCATAAAATAGGCAATGCAACCTGCGGTTTACATTTAGAACTTCAAAAATGGTTGTCTTGTAAAAGAGAAAAAGATATAATTTTGACAAAAGAAATGAACGGAGGCTGCACAATGACATTGGGCGACAAACTGACAAAATTACGAAAAGAAAACAATTACACACAGGAACAGCTTGCAGATATTCTTGAAGTATCAAGACAAACCGTAAGCAAATGGGAAAATAATACCGCATATCCTGAAACGGAAAAATTGATAAAGCTCGGCGAATTGTTTACATGTTCCATGGATTACCTGTTAAAAGACAGCGTGGAAGATTTTCAGGGAACAGTCAATAAATCCCCTGACGAAAAATCAAAGACTTTTACATTTTCGTTAGACCTGAATACGCTGAATTTTGAAAGAAAAAGTAAAAGGATTATCCACGGACTGCCTCTGTGGCATATCAATATTGGATTTGGACGTAAAGCAAAAGGAATTATTGCTGTTGGTTTTTTCGCAAGAGGAATAATTTCGGTGGGGCTATGTTCTGTCGGCTTAATTTCAATAGGACTGTGTTCATTGGGTCTATTGGCGTTTGGGGCTTTTGTAATGGGACTTTTATCCGCAGGAGCCATATCGGCGGGCGTATTTTCCTGTGGTGCCGTAAGCTTTGGCGTTGTATCTGTCGGTGCCTTGGCTATTGGCCATTTTTCGGTGGGAGCGTTGGCATTGGGCAAATATTTTGCTATGGGCGATCATGCAAACGCCATGATCGCATTAGGTGATACCGAAGCCACAGGCAGCATTTATCAGAAAATAGGACAACGTACAGCACAGGACATTACCACAATCAAAGAGCTTCTTGATGCTAATATCCCCTATTACCTCTCATGGGCAAAAAATCTGATTAAGAGTATGTTGTGATTAGAAAAACAAATAAAAAAGGTGACAAAAAATGAGAAACTCAATCTTCAAGAAAAAGAAAAACCCCGTAAAAATAATACTGATCTCATTATTGGTGACGGTGTTGGTATTTTCGATAGCGTCATTCATTATCGTAAAGGTAAATTTTGACGATGTATTCAGCAGAACGGAATTGGATCCGATCACCGGATATTTGAGATACAACGATATCAAGGATCAATATCCCCGCGAGATGCTGTCCTTTATGTCGGGAGAAAATAAGCTGCAAGGCTATCTTTTCGGTTCGGAAAATACAAAGGGGCTTGTGGTGATCTCTCACGGTCTCGGAGGCGGAGCGGAAAACTACACCGCCGAAACAAAACGCTTTGTGGACGAAGGCTATCAGGTATTCAGCTATGACAACACAGGCTGCCGCAGCAGCGAGGGAGAAAGCTGTATCGGTCTTGTTCAGTCGGTAATAGATTTAGACGCCGCCCTTACCTACATAGAGCAGGAATCCCGATTTAAAGACCTCCCTGTCCTCCTCTACGGACACAGCTGGGGCGGATATGCCGTGACTGCCATATTTAACTATGATCACAATATAACAGCTTCGGTAAGCGTTGCAGGCTTCAACAAGCCAATGCAGATGATAGTTGAGTGGGCAAGGGGAATGATGGGTGGCTTTGCTTATGTGGAATCCCCCTATATATGGCTTTATCAGAAAACGGTTTTCGGAAATAACCTTGAAACAACTGCCGTTGACGGGATCAACAATACCGATACTCCCATACTGCTCCTTCACGGAAACAAGGACGGAACTATAGGGATAGACGAATCCGCAATAATGGCATACCGCGACAAGATCACCAATCCCAATGTACAATATAAAATATGCGATAAGGAAAGGCAAAACGGTCACAATTCCCTTTTCCACTCTGCTGAATCCCTTGATTATGCCGATGAGATAAACGTTGAATATGAAAAGCTATACAACGAATATGACGGCAAAATTCCCGATGATGTGAGAAAAAGCTTTTATGATCAATGTGACAAATTTAAGGTCAGTGAGCTTGATGCCGACTTTATTGACAGTGTTTTGGATTTCTATGAAAAACAATTAAATAAACAATAAAAATAAAAAGCGGCGATTTTTCACGCCGCTTTCAGCTTGTATAAAAAGACTAAAAGTTTTCTTTTTCGGAATGAAAGGGGTCTTAGGGGGAAACCATCAGGGTTTCCCCCTAAATTAAGATCATAGCCTAAAAATCGAGGCAGAGCAAGGCTCTGCCGCCAAAAACGGCGTCAGCTTGTAGGAAAACCGACCAGCGGGAGGTTTTTCTACAAGCTGAAAGCGGCGATTTTTCACGCCGCTTTTTTATTAACGATCATACATTTTTCCAATAGAAATTACATTAAGATATATTAGTGATTTCCTCTGGAGGATAAACATAAAATAGAGTTTCCTCCTCGCTAACATTAAAACCCATAAGTTCATCAAATTCACGAGCCCAAGGTTTTTCTTCATGACGACAGGGATATTTTTCTCGATTATTATACTGTTCCTCGGTCAAATCTCTTCCCAAAACATCTTTGCCGTCAATCATATAATAAACGAAATGTGTATTTGATCCATGTGCTGTTGCTCCGGTTATTTCGCCATTATTAATACTTAAGTGGAAATACCCTTCACAATATCCCAAATCATCAGGAGTTCCTCCTACTGCAATTATAAAGTCATATACCACTCCGTTGGAAGCCGCTTTTTTGTATTTATAATAAAAAGGCTTTATATCACTGATCAAATCTGTTATGTCGATCTCATCTTCACCCTCATCAACCGCGGTGAAAATCACTCTGCCGTCAACGATTTTATATGGTTTAACATCTTCATGAGAATCTCTTCCATTATCTACATAAGAATCTAATGTTTCACTCCACTTGTAAACACTTCCTAAGCGGGAAACTAAGGTTGTAACAGGTGTTGCGGCAGTAACAGCAAACAATCCGATAAAGGCAGCAGCAACAGCGATAATTATCTTAGTATGGAGCTTTAAATGCTTTTTGACCTTTACCTTTGCATTTACTCCCTGCAAAACCTTTTCCACATCGGCCAACTGATCCCCCTCTATCAGAAATTCATTATCCCTATAGTTATCCATAATCTCTGTAATTTTCATAGTATCAGCTTCCTTTCCTAAAATTTAAGTGTTTTCAACAGGCTGTCCTTTGATCTTACACTCATCGTCGAAATAAAGATCCACAGCTCCCTTTTCGATCAGGATATCTTTAAGCTTTTCACGTCCGCGCTTTAACCATGACTTGGCGGTAGATTCGTTTATATCCATTTCCGCCGACGCTTCTGCAACCGACTGTCCGTAGTAGTAATGTCGTACAAACAATTCTCTTTGTGCAGTGGGAAGCTCCCGCAAAGCCTCGTCTAAAAGCCTTGACAATTCTTTCTGCTCGATCTTGAGTTCGATATTTTCATCATCAAATATCAAAATATCTTCCTCTAAAGGCAGATCCTCATGTTCTTTTCTCAACAGGTCAAAGGCCTTATTTCTTGCGATAACCGCCAGATAAGATTTCAGCTTTCCGCTTTCTATCTTTTTGCGGTTTTTCCACGCTGTCAGAAAAACGTCCTGGGTAAGCTCGTCAATATCCCGCTCCATATTTCTCAGTATTCTTCCGATAACTGATGATACAAAGGGAGTGTATCTTGTGATCATTTCATTCAGGGCTTTCAGACTGTCTTTCTTTAATTGCTTGATTATTTCATCTTCGTTCAATTTTTTACTCCCTCCTTTTTGTTTTTTTGAAGCTTCATATATTATAACGCAAATAACGAAAAAATGGTTGCATAAATTCTTAATTTTTTAAAATAAAAAACTGCCGCACTATACGACAGTTTTTATTTTATGTTTTTTCTTTTAAAATCCCCCGTCAACACCAATTACCTGTCCTGTAACAAATTCCGCTGAACACAGATAACGCGCGGCTAAAGCCACATCAACGGGTTTCCCGATCTTTCCCAAGGAGGTACCCTCGGCAAAGTCGTTGATCTCATCTTGTGATAAATGACTGTTCATTCTGCTTTCAATAAATCCGGGAGTAATACAGTTTACCCTGATTCCCGAAGCACCAACCTCTCTTGACAAAGCCTTGGTAAAACCGATAAGCCCCGCCTTTGCCGCCGAATAAGCAACCTCGCAGGAGCCGCCGTATACTCCCCAGATAGAGGAAATATTGATGATACAGCCCTTTTTCTCCCTTATCATAAAGGGCAAGACTGCTTTCGTGAGCTTCATTGTGCCTGTCAGATCAGTGCCGATAACGTTGTCAAGCTCCTCATCGGACAGATCCGTAAACAGCCCCACACTGCTGATCCCTGCATTATTTATCAGCAAATCACAGGAGTTTATATTACTTAAAAGCTTTTTTATTTCTCCACTGTTGTTTAGATCACAACAAACAGCCTCGGCGCCGTATTTTTCGGCAATTTCCTTTGCCCTGTCACCGCCGCTCAAATATGTGAAAATAACTCGGTGATCCTTTGAAAACTCGGCAACAAGCCCCTCTCCGATAGAACCGCTGCCCCCTGTTATAATAGCTGTTTTCATCAGGATACTACCAGTTCCCCTGCCTTGGAGGAAACATTGACCTCGGTAATGCCGCCCTCGCCCTTTTCAACGATAAGATCGGCAACCTTGTCCTCCAGCTCCTTGCGGATAACACGTCGAATATCTCTGCCGCCGTACTTTCCGCCGAAGGCCTTGGAAGCAATGGTTCTGTAAGCGGCTTCGGTGACTTTAAGCTCTATCTTCTTCTCTGCAAGGGCAGTTTTCATTTCTTCAAGCATCAGCTTTGCGATCTTGACATAATTATCTTCCGTAAGAGGATTGAAAACCACTATCTCGTCAATTCTTCCCAAAAATTCGGGGCGCAAAAATTCTTTAAGAGCGTTGGTGGCTCTTTCCTTGGAAATATCCTTTTCGGTCTTTCCGAAGCCCAATCCGCCGAAATTATTGTTGGAAGAGCCTGCGTTGGAGGTCATAGCGATAACGGTATTCTCAAAGCTTACGCTTCTTCCGTGAGAATCGGTGACCTTGCCCTCATCAAGAATTTGCAGTAGGATATTCATTACATCGGGGTGCGCTTTTTCTATCTCATCAAAGAGAATAACGGAATAGGGCTTTCTGCGAACCTTTTCGGTAAGCTGTCCTGCCTCGTCATAGCCGATATATCCGGGAGGTGAGCCTATGATCTTGCTTACACTGTACTTTTCCATATATTCGCTCATATCAAGCCTGATAAGAGGATCAACGGTATCAAACAGCTCGTTTGCCAATACGCGCACAAGCTCGGTCTTACCAACACCGGTAGGACCTACAAATATAAAGGAAGCAGGCCTGCGGCGGGCGGAAAGCTGTACTCTTGTACGCTTAATGGCAGAAGCCACCAATTCGCAGGCGGTGTCCTGTCCTATTACGCGGCTTTTGAGAATATTTTCCAGCTTGGAAATTTTCTTGAACTCGGTCTCCATTATCTTGGTGGCAGGAATGCCCGTCCACAGCTCGATAACCTTGGAAACGTCCTCCTCGGTGATATGGATCTGTGTTACAAGGGGTTCAAGCTCTTGTATTCTCAGTTCGTTCTTAGACATTTGCGTCTTTACTTCCGCAATGCGCTCATAGTCAATATTTTCCTGCTCGGCGGAAAGGTCTGTAAGCTCTCTTTCCAAGTCCTTGTTATCCTGCTTCAAACCCTCATATTCAGCAAGATCCTTGCTCTTTATGCTGGCGCAGGCAGCAGATTCGTCCAATAGGTCGATAGCCTTGTCGGGCAGATACCTGTCGGTAATATATCTCTCCGAAAGAATAACGCAGGAACGCAGTATCTCGTCGGAAACGTGGATAGCGTGATGTTCTTCGTAATATTTCTTTATGCCCTTAAGCAATTCGACTGTGTCCTCGATGCTTGGCTCGTTGACTGTAACAGGCTGGAAACGTCTTTCAAGGGCGCTGTCTCTCTCGATATATTTTCTGTATTCGTCAAAGGTGGTGGCGCCTATTACCTGCATATCGCCTCTGGAAAGAGCGGGCTTGAACATATTGGCAGCGTTCATAGTGCCCTCGCTGTCGCCTGTTCCCACAAGGTTATGGACTTCGTCAATGAAAAGCAGAATGTTTCCGGCACTTTTGACTTCATCAATAAGAGATTTTACACGGCTTTCAAACTGACCTCTGAACTGCGTACCCGCTACAAGAGCTGTAAGGTCAAGCATATACAGTTCCTTGCCCTTAAGTCTGAACGGCACATCGCCTGACGCCAGCTTCTGAGCAATACCCTCGGCAATGGCAGTCTTACCTACACCCGGTTCACCTATAAGGCAGGGGTTGTTTTTGGAGCGTCTTGAAAGAATCTGTGTAACGCGGTAGATCTCTTTATCTCTGCCGATAATGTTGTCAAGCTCTCCCCTTCTTGCCTTTGCGGTGAGGTTTGTACAGAAGGTGTCAAGGAATTTACGCTTTTTGCTGTTCTTTTCAGCGGCTTTTTCCTTGGCTTCGGCGGATTTCTTCTCTTTCTTTTCTTTCTTTTCGCTGTCATTGCTGTTTTCGCCCGATTTATTATCGGGTGCGCCTAACAGCTTATGGATAAAGGGCATAAGAGTATCGGCGCCGCCGCTTTTGAAGCCGTCAACGCTGTCGGGATCGTTTTCGTCGTTATCGTCAAAAATGGACTTGAACTCGTCGCTTTCGAGAAATTCGTCAAGATCACCTTCTATCATTTCTTCGGGAATACCCAACTGGCTTATATACTCACTTACCTGGGGTATATTCAGCTCCTTTGCGCATTTAAGGCACAAGCCCTCGTTGCGCTTATTCTCTCCCTGGACGGAAGTAATAAACACAACAGCGGGACGCTTTTTACATCTGCTGCACATCATCATATCTTTTTGTCTCCTTTGTTCGATGTATTCCTATAACATTCCTATAACGGATCTATACCATAAAGTTGATAAAATCAAAATAATATACTTTTTGGAAAATAAAAGTCTTGTCAATAGTCATAGTATTGAGGAAAATAAGCTCATTTCCCGAAAGCGAAATAACTACCTGCACAAAAATGCACACAAGGAAAATAACCACCGCGCCCTGCGCAATGCCTGCCACAGCGCCAAGCAGCTTATTTATCCCGCCTACAAGAGGAATATGGTTTATACCCTTTAGCATTTTTGCCGCAAGGTTAAGTATAAGGAATATTATAACAAATAAAATCAAAAAAATCAATGCCCTCATGGGAACTAATAATACAGGCTTTACCATAGAATCGGTTATAGCCTCGGAAAGACTGCCCGTGTCCGTATTTATGGCGCAAAGCATTATTTTGTGGATCATTTCTTTATCGCCCGAAGAAACGGAATCTGCAATATCGGACATAAAAGAGGGCAAATGTTCGGACATCTTATCCAAAGCTTCATTTATAGCGCTGAACGCCTCTCCCTTTAAAATATTATCGGTCAGAACAGACGCGAGTATCATTTTTTCAATGCCGTAGGTCTCTCTTTCATTGGCTGTGATCTCCACTGAGCCCAAATTTACAGAGGAATAATTTACATTTTCGCTGTCTATGCCGAATGCCGACAGATCAGTTTTGTCAATGCCTGTTTCGCTGAGATCCAGCTTTGTCAGATCCAAGGTGATGATTCCCATATTGTTGGGAGTAAAAGTTACTGAGGAAAGCTCTTTGCCGTTTATCTTCGCCTTTTTCATATCTACATTTTTCAGATCGCGGATAACGGAATCACTCAAAACGCTTTCAAGCTTGCTGTTGATCTCGTCTGATACGGCATTTTTGATCACATTATTGTAAATTCCGTCAGCAACGGCTCCACTTATAGGCAGAGCGATCACAAAAGCCACTACCATTGCCACAAATCCTATCAAAATCGACACAAACCCTTTGCGGAAGCCCTTGTACAGAAAAATTATCAAAAGAGCGATCACCGCCAAATCAAAAAACCAAAAAAGTTCTGTTCCCATTAGTATGTTCCTTTCTTTGCTTTCTTATATTTGCTTTTTATTTTCTATGCTTATCATAATGTTACCATTTCTATGCTGTTATACCCCAAAAGCAGAAAAGTACTTCCTATCTTTACAAAGGATACACAGTCGTCCGAAACCTGTTTTTCTGCTGTGATTTTCATTTCCGAATTATATCCTGTGATTTTTCCAGATTGAATGATGTACATTGTATTGTTGTCGGTTATGAGCTTATTTACGCTGGGATCAACAACGATGCCGGCAATATTTTTCATATCATAATCGAAGGACATAAGCACATCTTTATTCGAGGAAGAATCATAGTAGATGAGCCCTATGACAGAATCGGAATTGTCAAAACAGGTCACGGTACCCTGGAACTCCTTTTCGCCCTGCAAAGAGCCGTCAGCTTCATTGAGTGAAACAGCATAGTTGTCATATATAATGCACACTCTGTTTTTCTTTACCATTACCTTCAATGGTATAGATGCCTTTGTAAGCCTATATGACCACACTTCATCGGATTCGTTTGTAGTGTCATATTTATAGACAGTGGAATAAATATCTCCGTTTTCCGCTCCGAGGGTAACAACATAAATATATCTGTCATCGGAGGAAAAGCCCACATTCATAACGTTTTCGTTGAGGAATTTTCTTGTATACTTCCATTCGCCGTTGCCGTTATAAATATAAACATTGTTTGAGTACTTATCCGAATTGGTGACAATAGCCACCGTTTCCTTATTGGAAATAGTTCCGAAAACTATCTTTTCCTCCACCGAGCCTTTATATATCAGCCTTGTTTTGCTGTACAGGGAAAAATCATTATAATCCTTATCATAAAGCAAAATCCTTTTTGAATTGGCGCAGTGAACGGGCTTTGAGTAGCTGTGTTTAAGGGCGTAATTCTGTCCGCCGTCAAGATTGTATGTATACAGATATGTGTCGGAAAGCAAAGAAAAGTTCTCTCCAAAGTCCTCAAAGGCATAAGAAGCGCTTCCCGACAGCTTTATGGGATATCCCACATCATTTGAGGTCTTTGTATCTATCTTTGACGCAATACCCTTTAAAGAATCCATAATGTCGCTGAGATTCAAAAGAAGGATAAAGAATCCTAATATCAAAGCCAAAATAACTATTAGCTTGACCAACAGCTTTCTTTGCTTTACTTTTTTTCTGTATTCCTCTATATCAGCCGTTTTATTGACCGAATTGTTGTCTTCGCTCATGTGTTTCTCCTTTTTAAAAAAGCTCAATAGAACACTTTATTGAGATACAGTCCGCAGGGAGGAAGAGTTATGCCTGCCTTTTCCCTGTTTCCGCTTTCTATCGCGCTTTTTACATCGTCAAGAGTTCTTTTGCCCTCGTTTACATATATCAGTGTGCCTGCGATTATCCTTACCATATTATGCAGAAAACCGCTTCCGCTGACATAGATCAGGGTAAAATTGTCCTTTTGCTTGATTCTCACATCATAAACCGTTCTTACGGTGGTTTTTAAATGCTCCTTGGCTTCCGCCCTGCAAAAAGCGGCAAAGTCGTGTTCTCCCTTTATTATCTCCGCAGCAGCGGACATTTTTGCTATATCCATTTCATAGTGGTACGGCAGCGCCAGATCGTTTGTAAAAACGCCTTTTTCTCTTGAAGTGTCAAATAAATAGAAATACTCTTTCCCCTTGGAATCAAACCTTGCATGAAAGCCTTCGTCAGCCTCTTCGCAGCTTAAAACCGCAATATCATCGGGCAAAAGGGCGTTCGATCCTCTTAAAATACCGTTAATATCTATCCTGCTCAAGCTCTCGTCATATTTTACGTTAAACACATATTCACGGGCGTGAACTCCTGCGTCCGTCCTGGAACAGCCGTTTATAACGACTTTCTGATTCAGTAATAACTTCAATACCTTTTCGATATTGTCCTGTATCGTATTGCCGCAGGGCTGGCTCTGATACCCGTTGTATGCAGTTCCCTTATAGCTTATTGTAAATTTCAGATTTTTCATCAAAACACCATATTGTCAATTATCACAAAGCCCAAGACCGTAAGCATCAGCAGCGCTATCATATAATCAAAGGAATGGGCTTTTAGCTGTCTGAGCTTAGTCCTTCCCTCTCCGCCCCTGTAACAGCGGCATTCCATTGCCATAGCAAGCTCATTGGCTCTTTTGAAAGCCGAAACAAAAAGAGGTATCAGAATAGGCACCAGCGCCTTTGCCCTTTTCATAAGTCCGCCTGTGTCAAGATCCGCTCCTCTCGCCTTTTGAGCGGACATTATCTTGTCCGTTTCCTCAATAAGGGTGGGTATAAACCTTAAAGCGATAGTCATCATCATAGCCAGCTCGTGAACGGGCAGTTTTATTTTTTTCAAAGGTGATAAAAGTCTTTCTATAGCGTCGGTAAGCACTATAGGCGAGGTGGTATAAGTCAACAGTGACATTCCTATTATCAAACAAATTATTCTCACTATCATAAATATGGCAGTGGAAATTCCCTCCATATAAATAGTTATGAACTGCCAATCTACCAAAGGCTCACCTTCACCCTTTACAAAAAACAGATTCAGTATTGCGG
>JAAVIE010000122.1 GCA_014799325.1 Oscillospiraceae bacterium | reverse complement strand
GAGGGGAAGAATGCGTTGTCAACAGTTCCCAAATAATCATCACCTAACAGTTGGAAAAAGTCCCCCGAAATATTCAGATCGGGCAGTTTTCCCACGATCTCACCGTTTTCCACCAAATAAGACATCTGTACGGGAGTAGCAAAATGACCGTCGGGAGTCATATCTCCGCCCGACGCCATAATCAGCAGCACCGCCTTTTCGGGCGCAATTTCAGATACCGATTTTGCGGTAGCCTTGACCCATGATTGACTGTATCCGATATCAGGCACTCCGTCATAGGCGGCTGTGGCTGTGGCTGCATTGGGCAGGTTAAACTTTTCGGAAATACCCTTGCAGGTCAGAACGTTGGTGAAAACGCCGTCTTTAATAAGGGGCTGGCGGAAATCATCGGGCGCAATTTGTCCCTCATCGTCAAAGAAGCAGGCGTAGCGGTTGGTGTCAAGATTCTTGTCGCTGCAAAAGGTCAGTTTTTCATTAAACACCTTTTCCCCTAACTTACCGCTAAGCAGTGATCCGCCCGAAGCGTAAAATGTAGCAAAAAAGTGTCTGCCAAATACTCCGAAAATATCCCCCGGCATAAAGAACACAGGATATTCGCCCTCGTCAATGTCAACGTTGTTATAGAAAGCGTCATGCATTTTCTTACAGTCCGCAACAACTAGATCTTCATCATAATCCGCAATATCCGCCGTATAGCCGCAGTCGAAAAGGTTTCCGCTGCCCTTATTCTGAAGCAGGAAGGAAATGCTCATAACATCACTGACGCTTAAAAGGTCGGATCCTTTGCTGTTTTTGTAGGAATCCTCGGAGTGGGTGAGATAAATCTTGTCGCTTACGGCAAATTTAGGACATTCTTCCGTGACCCTTTCCAAAAGCCTTTGCATCTTGGGAATAAAGTCCTTTACAGGAATTATCTCCTTAGACCTGTCAACGGTCTTTACCTCGCTTTTCAGCTTACAAGGGTACTTTATGCCGTAGCCCAGAGCCTTTTCCGCTTCCCCTGTCAGAGCCTTTTCGTCAAGGTCGCCCAAAGAACCCGCAATACCTATCTTTCCGTCCTCATAAACGCGGACGGTGTTCATTTGTTCCTCCTGTCTGCGGTAGGAGTCTATCTTATTTGCGGTAACGTTTAAGGTTATAGATCTATATTTTGAAACTAAAACTTCCTTTTCCATTCTGATACCCCCTTACTGAACCTTCATTTTTGAAACTCTTACATAAGGCGCGCCAAAGCCCACAGGCAATGGTGACTGCTCCATTTTTCCGCAGCCTCCCGACACAAAGGCTTTCAGCTCATATTCCTTTGTAAGACCGTCCACAAGACCGAGAGTTTCAAAAACACTGCCTGTGATAACGCTTATCTGAACGGGGCGGGAGATCTTTCCGTCCTTTATCTCATAAGCCACATGAGGGGCAATGGTAAAGGTACTCATACCAGATCCATGCTTTACGGATTTTATATAATAGCCCTTTTTAATGGGAGCAATAAGCTCGTCAAATGTCAGCTCGCCGCCCTCTATATAAGTGTTGGTCATACGCACTATTGGCTCAAAGGTGCAGTCAACTGCGCGGGCGTTGCCTGTGACTTCTTCTTCAAGAACGGCGGCTGTGGTAACGCTGTGAAGTCTTCCCGCAAGTATGCCGTCCTTAATGAGATAGTTTTTCTGCGCCTTTGTTCCCTCATCGTCATAGGGAGTGTAGCCGGGACCCAAAACATCGCCGTATTCCGCAATGGAAAGGAGCTTTGAGCCTACCTGTTTACCCAGCTCCCATTCCTTTTTCATACTCTCGTCGGACAGCATAAAATCCGATTCCGACTTATGCCCAAAGGATTCATGAGCGAAAACGCCCGCGGCTTCAGGTGAAAGCACCACGGGGAAATCACCCTGATCACACGCCACAGAATTGCGCATATACTCAGCCTGTTCCTTTAAAGCTTTATCGGCGTCGTCTTTATAGCTTTTCAGCATGCCGAAATCAGTCTCCCCCTGCTGCCAGTTGCCCGACAGCTTTTTATCGCCCTCTACCATATCGCAGCGCAATACCACTCCGCAGGTCTGATAGTCGTAGGAAATATCAGCACCGAGGGAGGAGCAGAAAGAAAACAGACTGCTTCTGTCAAGGTATCTTCCCAAAGGCATAGTCATACAGCTGTCAGAGGAAGCAGCAGGCAGCATAAATTTCAGCAGCTCTGTCTTTTCCTCAAGAGAAATATCCCTTACGGAATTATTTTTGAAGGTTTCGAGATGCGCCTTGTTGCGCTGGAATTTTTTTACAATGGGGTTATTTTCTATATCGGGATTGGGTTTTGCCACCGAATACAGCTCCTCCAAGGTGCTTTGGATATGGTTTACATCTGTGGTGGAAGCATAATACCACATATTGCCGTCATAGACCCTAATAAAGGCTCTTTTTTCGCGGCGAACCTTTGATTCCTTAAGATCGCCGTTAAGAAATTCAACGGTAGTGGAAGCTCTGTCCTCAATACGGACATCTGCGTAGTAGTCTTTTTTAAATTCCGTCATTTTTTCTCCTTTCGTTTTGGGTGGAATTTTTTTTATTATATCATAAAAGGAGAATTTTGCAAGGCAAAATTCGATTCCTTAAAATGATAAAATGTTCTCAAACATTAAAATAATTTCTTCCTCTTTCCGCAGTTTGAGGTTATTATATCATTAAAAGCGGTCAAGGTCAATACACCGCTTTTTAATCCGATTCAATTTTAAGATGAAATACCTCGGCTTAAAGAAAATGGATAAACAGAAAAATTTTGCTAAAAATATACCGAGGTGATTATTATGGAAAACTGTGAAAACAGGGAAGCATGCGAAAAAAGGCTTTGGAGCCATACAGCAAATATTCCGCAGTATAAACAGCTTCACGGCGATGCGAAAACCGACGTTTTGATCATAGGCGGCGGTGCGGTGGGCTTATTGTGCGGATATTTTTTAAAAAACCGCAATGTTGATCATATGATCTTAGAGGGAAGAAGGATCTTGTCGGGAACTACCGGGCTGACTACCGCAAAGATCACCCCGCAGCACGGACTGATATACAGAGAAATGATAAAAAACATCGGCTATGAAAGAGCAAAACTGTATTTTGAAGCCAACAGACGCGGGGCAGAGGATTACAGAGAGTTGAGCAAAATATATCCCTGCGATTTTGAAGAAAAGGATTCCTTTGTATATCTGATGAAAGGGAAATACAAGGGGCAGGACAGCAGGGAAGTTTTAGAGCGGGAGGCGGAGGCAGTGAGAAAGCTGGGCTTTCCCGCATCTGTGGAGGATAACCTTCCATTGCCCTTTGAACCGGCGGGAGCAGTGCGTTTTCCCAATCAGGCGCAGTTTAACCCCGTCAAGTTTTTTTCACAGCTTGCAGAGGACTTAAATATCTACGAAAACACCTTTGTCCGTGACATACTGTCCGACTGTGTGAAAACCGACAGCGGAACCGTTAAGGCAAAGAAAATAATCGTTGCCACCCATTTCCCCATTCTCAACAAGCAAGGGGCATATTATATGAAAATGTATCAAAGCCGCTCTTATGTAATTGCCCTTGAAAACGCACAAAATGTGGAGGGAATGTACGTTGACGGAGAAGAAAACGGGCTTTCCTTCCGAAACTATGAAGATCTTCTCCTGATTGGAGGGGGAGGACACAGAACAGGCAAAAAGGGCGGAAATTGGGAGGAGCTGCGCCGCTTTGCCCAAAAATACTATCCCGATTCAAGGGAAAAATGCCACTGGGCGGCGCAGGACTGCATGAGCCTTGACAAAATACCCTATATCGGCTTATATTCGGGAATGGCAAAAGATCTGTATGTTGCCTCGGGCTTTAATAAATGGGGAATGACCTCCTCAATGGCAGCCGCAAGGATCCTTTCGGATATGGTTATGGGTACAAGCAACAGATATGCAGAGGTCTTCTCTCCCTCACGGAATATGATAAAGCCGCAGCTTTTTGTGAATTTAGGCGAAACAACGGTAAATCTTATAGGCTTCAGCAAAAAACGCTGTTCTCACTTAGGCTGTCGTTTAAAATGGAACAGGGCGGAACATACTTGGGACTGTCCCTGTCACGGTTCAAGGTTTTCGGAGGGAGGAGAGCTGTTGGATAATCCTGCTAACAGGAATCTTTGATAGTACTTCTTTAAAAGGATTAAAAAGGCTAATTTTTCCTCTGCCTTACAGCTTAATAACTACCTTATATCCGTCGCCTTCCGCCTCCAGCAATACCCAACCATTGCGCTTTTTTCTGAATTTTTTTAGCTTTTTTGCTATTGTACTCAGCTGCGCAGGGGTCAGTCCGTTTTGATCAAGACCGCAGTATTTGGATATGAGCTTTATGCCCAATCTGCTGCTTATCATCAGAGTAGGGAGTATAAGGTCAATATTTGTGTCCTCGCCCTTAACGGTTATCCTCATATTTCCTCCACAAATATTTCAACGGTATCGCCATCGCTGCTTTCCACCTCTAACAGCTTGCCCAAAAGACCTTTTTCAGCCATATCTATTATTTGGGAAAAGTCAATTCCTTTAAGAGCCTCGTTTCCGTTGATCATAAAAGATCCCGACTCGCTGCCTATGCCCATCTTCAAAATGGCTAAAGGCAGATTCATACGAACCTTATCCCCGTCAGAGGAGTTGACAACTAAGCGCATAACAAGATCGTCAATATTTTTCCTTTCCTTTTGGGGAACAAGCTGTACCATTTCCGGCTCGGGTTCGCAGCCTAAAAGATAGTCCACGCTGATGCCCAGAATAGCCGACAGCTTGGGCAAAAGCATAATATCGGGGCAGGATATGTCATTCTCCCATTTGGAAACAGCCTGCGCCGACACATCGACCTTCACTGCCAGCTCCTCCTGAGTAAGTCCCTTTTCTTTTCTGAGCCTTGCGATCCTTTGACCGAGAGTTTCTTTTAACATATTTTTTCCTTTCTTATATCCATTATGACGCATTTTTTTCAGCGGTCATAACGAAATAAAACAAATTTTTCTCACAACCAAAGCATACACCAAAAACGAGGTTTTGAAAAGGGAACATCGGTTGAGAAAGGGTGATTTTTACACAACCAACAGTAGAAAATTCACTCAACCGGTGGTTGCGCCAGCTGTTTTTTGCGGCAATTGACGGGTGCGTGGGGTGAAATCGCCTTTTCTATTCAAGTATAATACTTTTTTCTCTTTTTTTCAAGTTGATTTGGCAGAAGGATCTTGTATCAATTTTCAATATTGACATTTCCGGAAAAAGATGTTATAATACACCCATTGAATAAGAAAAGCTATGAAGGAAAGAGTAGCCCATACTGAACAGCCAGAGAGGGAAGCGTTTGGTGGAAGCTTCCTATGGAATGTCTGGGTGAAGACCGCTCCTGAGCCGCTGCGCCGAAGGTAGAGTAAGCGCCGCCGTATTTCTGCGTTAAAGAATAGGATTTGTTGGAATCCGAAGAGTGAAAAATCAAGGTGGAACCGTGCATTTCATGATTAGTGATGCACCCTTGACAGTTGACGGTATGCCGTCGTCTGTCCTGGGTGCTTTTCTTATTCAATAAAACTATATATTGAAAGGAAAAACATCATGAAAGTAATTTATCCAAACGGAGAAGTAAGAAACGCCGAGGGAAAAGAAGCGCTGGAAATTTTAAGGCACAGCGCCGCTCATCTCCTGGCGCAGGCGGTAAAAAGACTGTACCCAAATGCGAAAATGGGCTATGGTCCCGCCATTGAAAACGGCTTTTACTACGACATTGATCTTGGAGAGGAAAAGCTGTCAGAAGAAAGCCTGGGCATGATCGAAAAGGAAATGAAAAAAGCGGCAGAGGAAAATCTGCCCGTAAAGCCCTTTATACTGCCGCGAAACGAGGCGGTAAACCTGATGAGGGAACGGGGAGAAGATTACAAAGCCGAGCATATCTCCGATCTTCCGCCCGAAGCGGAGATCCGCTTTTACCGCCAGGGCGATTACATTGATATGTGCAGGGGACCTCACGTTACCTACACAAACGCGGTAAAGGCGTTCAAATTAACAAGCGTATCGGGCGCCTATTGGAAAAACGACAGCAAAAATAAAATGCTGACGCGCATTTACGGTACAGCTTTTTTCACCAAAGAGGAATTGGAAAGACATCTTGAAATGCTGAAGGAGGCGGAAAAGCGGGATCACCGCAGGATAGGAAAAGAAATGGAGCTGTTTATGCTAAGCGAGGAGGGTCTCGGTTTCCCATTCTTTTTGCCAAACGGAACGATCATAAAAAACGAGCTTATAAATTATTGGAGAGAGATCCACGAAGCAGGAGGCTACCGCGAAATATCCACTCCCATAATGCTTGACCGCCGTTTGTGGGAAACAAGCGGTCACTGGGCGCACTACAAGGATAAAATGTACAGCTCCGAGATAGACGGAGATACCTACTGCATAAAACCAATGAACTGTCCCGGCGGAGTGCTTGTTTACAGCAGCCGTCCTCATAGCTACCGCGAGCTGCCTATTCGATTGGGAGAGCTGGGAGTAGTCCACCGTCACGAGCTGAAAGGCACCTTGCACGGGCTTTTCCGTGTGCGCAGCCTGACGCAGGACGATGCCCATATTTTTATGAGAGAGGATCAGATCAAGGACGAGATAGCGGGAGTTATAAGCCTTATTGACAGCGTGTACAAAAAATTCGGCTTTTCCTACACTTAGGAGCGGTCTACCCGCCCGGAGGACAG
>JAAVIE010000121.1 GCA_014799325.1 Oscillospiraceae bacterium | reverse complement strand
CATCATGATAGGCTTTATCTCCGAGACCGCATAAGCCATAAGTATGAAAATGCCTGCCACCGCAAGGGAAATATAGTTGTCTGCAACAAAAAGGATAACCACATAAAGAATATCTAAAACGATCTTAAATCGGCTGTCCATTCTGTGTATAATGGAATCCCCCGGGAAATATTGTCCCAATGTTATATCTTTAAGCATTTGTTTTTCCTTTTAAAACTTTCAGAAGTCTTTCTTTTGCTCTTTCTACTGTGTAAACATCGCCGCCTATATCTATTCCTTTTTCGGCGAGCCTATGTGATAATTTTGTTATCTGAGGTATATCCAAGCCGATCTCCTGCAATTCCTTTGACATGGAGAAAACCTTGTCGGTGGATTCGTAACAGAACAGCTTTCCGTGATTCATTACAAGGACTTTGTTGGCGTACTTAACTATGTCCTCCATAGAGTGAGAAACAAGAAGTATTGTGGTACCCGAATTTTTGTGATAACCCGAAATTTCTTCAAGCACCTTGTCGCGTCCTGCAGGGTCAAGTCCTGCCGCAGGTTCGTCAAGTATAAGGATCTTTGGCTCCATTGCTATAACGCCTGCCAACGCCACACGTCTTTTCTGTCCTCCCGAAAGGTCAAAGGGCGACCTTTCCAGCAAAGCATCATCAAGACCCATTTGATAAGCGGCATTTTTGACACGCTTGTCTATCTCCTCTGCCGACAGTCCCATATTTTTCGGACCGTAGGCAATGTCCTTGTATACAGTTTCTTCAAAAAGCTGATATTCGGAATACTGAAACACCAAGCCTGCTTCAAAGCGTATTTCCTTGATATTTACGTTTTTGTCCCATATATTTCTTCCATTGATAAAAATATCGCCTGAGCTTTGCTTTAAAAGTCCGTTTAAATGCTGTATAAATGTGGACTTTCCGCTTCCTGTGTGTCCTATTACTCCCACAAATTCCCCTTGCTCGATAGTAATGCTCACATCGTCAACGGCAGTGGTCTCAAAGGGAGTGCCGACGCTGTATTTGTGGGTCAGGTGTATTGTTTCTATTGCTTTCATGTATTTTTCCTTAATATGATCTTTTTGTATTCATAATTATTATCAATAACGATATAATACCGTAACAAAAGCTATTCTTTTATTGCAACAGCAGTAAACTCCCCCGGTATCTTCTCATCTTTCCAATCAGAATGTTCGTCAAACCTTTTCAAAGTAAATCCGCTGTTTATAATTGAATTTATTATCTCGCTGACCGTATATTTTCTGTAACTGCACAAAGGCATCTGTTTGCGTATTTCCTCTTTAACAAAAGGAGCGTGAGCCATTTCACCTTCAAAAATCACTTTGGAAAAGTAATTTTTTTCGGGCTGTACAAAATTTGAATTGCCCAATATCTTCTTAAAAGGGTGAAAATCGCTGCATATCATTTTTCCTCCCTCTTTAAGCAAGGAGTACATTATCTTCATGAATTCGTCAATATCGTGAAAATAATGCAGTATGCCGCCTTCCATAAATACTACATCAAAGCAATTACCATACTTTTCCAAATCTATTTCCAATATATCGCACACCTCAAAGTTCAAGCTGACATTTGCAGCTTCCGCGACCTCAAGGGCGTATCTCTTATTATCCTCGGAAATATCAAAAACCGTAACATCAGCTCCAAGAATAGCCAAAGGAACAGCTTTTTTTCCGCAGGAGCCGCATATATTCGCTACTTTTACTCCATTATAAGTATCAAAATAAGCCGAGTATTTTTTTAACATTTTTACGGGATTTTTCAGGTCCTTTTCTGCTCTGTCGGAGGGAGTGCCGGAATGTTCTACCCAAAAATCATAGGTGTTGTATTCCCAAGCTTTTTTATTCTGAATACTATAATCTATCATCTTTAAACAACCTCCTGCCCCCGATTTATATGTTGTAAATCCTTTTTTATCAGTCTTTCGATCTCAATTAAACTTTATCCTGCTTATCGCTATCCAAAAAAACCTTTGATCCCGTCGCCCCGGTTTGCCCCTGATATTTTCCCTTATAAGGATTCAAAGCATGATCGTCCATTTCCGCAAATACAAGCTGTCCTACCCTGCGGCCTGCTTTCAGTTCTATGCCAAATCTGTTGGCGTTGAACAGCTCCAATGTGATCTCACCTTTAAATCCCGGATCAACCCAACCTGCATTCTGAATAAACAGCCCCATACGACCAAGAGAGCTTCTTCCTTCAACAAAGGCGGTCAGATCATCGGGCAATTCAAAATATTCCATTGTAGTCGCAAGCACAAACTGCCCCGGCAATATCACATAAGTGTCTGTACAAATGGTTTTATAGTTTATTTCACTTTCCATTGTAATAATTCCCGATGGTGAATCTTCAACCACGCTGAAGGTGTTACCCAGCCTGATGTCAACGCTGGCAGGCTGTATTTGTTCATTGGTCAGTGGGTCTATGATCAAAGTTTTATCTTTTAGCTTTTGCAATATAGTTTTATCCGATAAGATCATTACAGCATCAACCTCTCTATCTCCTCCAGCATATCCTCCTCGGTAAGCACCTCAAGAGAAATATCTATCCCCTCTTTTTTCAGCTCATAAGCCAGCTGTGTCACCTGCGGCACATCAAGACCAACTTCATTAAGCTTTTCCACTTGTGAAAAGATCTTTTTGGGAACATCGTCCATTATGATCCTTCCGCCGTCCATTACCACAACGCGCTCTGCCTGCGCCGCCTCGTCCATATAGTGAGTAATAAGCACAACTGTTATGCCAAACTCTTTGTTGAGTCTTTTTATGGTTTTCATAACGGATTTTCTGCCTTTAGGGTCAAGCATAGCAGTAGGCTCGTCCAATACTATGCACTGCGGGCGCATGGCGATAACTCCTGCGATAGCGATACGCTGTTTTTGCCCTCCCGAAAGCTGATGCGCCGAATGAAGGCGGTATTTATACATATCCACCGCATTTAACGCTTCATCAACTCTTTCCCTTATTTCCGCGGGAGGAATTCCCAAATTTTCGGGAGCAAACGCCACATCTTCCTCCACAATAGTTGCCACAAGCTGGTTATCGGGATTTTGAAAAACCATTCCCACCGTTTGCCGCACATCATAAATTTTATCGTCATCGGCGGTGTCGATACCGTTTACATAAACCTTGCCCGAATTTCCTGTAAGAATGCCGTTAAAATGCTTTGCCAAGGTGGATTTTCCGCAGCCGTTATGACCTAAGACCGCCAAAAACTGCCCCTTGGGAATTTCAAGGTTAATATTTTCGAGAACCTTATTTCCCGCAATAACGTTTCCCTCGTCGTCGGTAACGGGATATTCAAAGGAAAGATCCTTTACTTCGATTATGTTCACACAAACTCCTTATTTTTATAAAAAATTAACTATGGCAGTATTTCCGCAAGGAATGGCAAGTCCCGTATTTTTCACGGGAAGCGCTATCTCCTCTGCGTTTACTTCTATCTTATATTTAAGTCCAACTGTCATTTTCAGTAAATAAGCCATTATGGACGGTGAAAGCCCTGTGGTATAGCTATTGAGCAGTATAAACAGCGGCTGATCTGACAATACATCGGTGCATTTCAACATAAGCTCGTGTATGCAGTCCTCTAACTTCCACATTTCTCCGTTTGTTCCTCTGCCGTAGCTGGGAGGATCAAGGATTATTCCGTCGTACTTATTTCCCCGCTTTATCTCACGATTCAAGAATTTTAATGCGTCGTCAACTATCCACCTGACGGGCTTTTCTCTCAAACCACTTAATTCCGCATTTTCCTTGCCCCATTCAACCATGCCCTTTACAGCGTCAAGGTGACAGACGCTTGCTTCTGCCGCCGCGCAGGCAAGAGTTGCGCCGCCTGTGTAGGCGAAAAGGTTAAGTACCTTTACAGGACGTCCCGCATTTTTGATAAGCTCGGTGCAATAATCCCAGTTGACCGCTTGTTCGGGGAAAAGCCCTGTGTGCTTAAAGCCTGTGGGCTTTACCTTAAAGGTAAGGCTTCTGTATTTTATCTTCCAGCTTTCGGGCAAGTCCTTTGAATACTCCCAATGACCGCCGCCGCTTGAAGAACGTATATATCTCGCATCAGCATTGTTCCACTCTTTCGCCAAGTGTGAACATTTCCAGATTATCTGAGGGTCGGGGCGGATAAGGGTGATGTTACCCCACCGTTCCAGTCTTTCTCCATCCGATGCGTCTATAAGGCAGTAATCCTGCCATTTATCAGCAATTCTCATTGATTTCTATCCTTGCTATACGATTTTACCACCCATTCTATGGTGTTTAAAAAGGTTTCTTCTCCAACAGTATTGAATTTGAAAAAAACAGCCTGACTTCCTCCTGCAGTTATTGCCGAAAAGAATATCCTACCCTCGGACTGAGCTAAGGTAAAGGTAAGACTTACCCTGTTCTGCCCGAAAACGCTGTATCTCTCATAAGACCTGACTGCACACCGCATATCCGAGGTCTCAAAATATGAGCTGTCCTCAAAGCTTGCGCTGGCACTTCCGTCCATAACTGCGTTATGAAATTTTGACAGGATCTCGTCAAAATTTCCGTAAAGCTCACATTCTATTTTTGCCATTTCTAAACCTCTGTTTCACTGCAAAGCTCTTTTTCTACAGTCTTGGTAATTATGTCAACCCAATAATTTACCGATTCTTCACTGGTTCCCTCTGCCATAATCCTCAAAAGGGGCTCAGTGCCGCTTTCTCTTACCAAAATGCGTCCTTTGTCACCCATTGCGTTTTCAGCTTCCTTTATAACATCTGTAATCGCTTTGACCTTATCCCATTTGCCCTTTTGCTCCTCATTGATCTTGACATTGATCAGTATCTGAGGATAATCGGGTATCTCTTTTGTAAGCTTGCGCAAGCTTTTCCTGCTCATAACCAGCAAATTCATCAGCTGAACAGCAGTCAGCTGACCGTCTCCCGTAGTGGCATAGTCAAGAAAAATAATATGTCCCGACTGCTCACCGCCTATATTGTATCCGCTTTTCAGCATCTCTTCAAGAACATATCTGTCCCCCACAGCTGTACATACGGTTTCCAGTCCCTTTTCCTTCATATATGTATGAAAGCCGAGATTACTCATAACGGTAACTACTGCAGTATTATTTTTCAATGTCTCTTTTTCCGCCATATAATCGGAAATGACCGCTATAAGCTTATCACCATCAATTACATTTCCCGCATTGTCTACCGCAAGACATCTGTCGGCATCTCCGTCAAAGGCAACACCCAGATCACATTGATTTTCCTGAACAAACAACTGCAGATTTTCCAGATGTGTGGAACCACAGTTCAGGTTGATATTTGTGCCGTCGGGAGTGTTGCTGAGCATATGGCACTTTGCCCCAAGACGGGTAAAGAGCTTTTCCGCAGTAACGGAAGCGCTGCCGTTAGCGCAGTCTATGGCGACTGTAAGATCGTCAAACTGACAGTCGGCGGTGCTTTCAAGGTGAGCGATATACTCCTCAGCCGCATCTGCAAGCACACAAACTCTGCCCAGATCACAGCCGTCCTTTAACTTGATTTCCTGAGGCTTGTCAAGAATAAGCTCCTCGATCTCCTCCTCAACGCTGTCGGGAAGCTTAAAGCCTGTTCCCGCAAAGAGCTTGATACCGTTGTATTCTACGGAATTGTGAGATGCGGAGATCATAACGCCTGCGTCCGCCCCATGCTTTTTCACAAGAAAAGCCACAGCAGGCGTAGGTACAACGCCCAAAAGCTCAACATCAACTCCAACGGAAGTTATCCCTGCCACCAAAGCCGCTTCCAGCACATCAGAGGATATTCTTGTATCCTTTCCTATAAATATTTTTGCTTTTCCGCCGTCTGCTTTATGCTTGGTCAATACCATAGCCGCCGCTCTGCCTATCTGCATGGCTGTTTCACAGGTAAGCTCTGTTATTGCAACGCCTCTGGCGCCGTCTGTTCCGAATAATCTGCCCATAGTATATTTCTCCTTATATGTTAAAACAATGTCTGTTGTCCGTTTCCATTTCCATTAAACTCAATCTTCAAATGCTCGTAAGCAAGGGGTGTAGCCGTTCTTCCCCTGGGAGTTCTTGCGATAAAGCCCAGCTGCATCAGATAAGGCTCGCACACATCTTCAAGTGTCACCGACTCCTCGCCCAATGCGCTTGCAAGAGTTTCAAGTCCCACAGGACCGCCGTTATAGCCCTTTATTATCATTGTAAGCATTCGCCTGTCAAGACCGTCCAAGCCCAATTCGTCTATTTCAAGACAATTCAAGGCATAATCGGCAAGATCTTTGGTGATCTTTCCGTCACCTCTGACCTCCGCAAAATCCCTTGCTCTTTTCAATAGTCTGTTGGCAATACGGGGCGTTCCTCTTGAACGGCGTGCAAGCTCTGCGGCGCCCTCTTTCAAAGTCGGAATGCCTAAGATCACCGACGACCTCATAATTATTTCGGTAAGCTCCTGATGAGTATACAGCTCCAATCTTTCCACAACGCCGAATCTGTCGCGCAAAGGTCCTGTAAGCTGTCCCGCGCGGGTTGTAGCGCCGATCAACGTAAACTTTGGAAGATCAATGCGTATAGACTGTGCATCAGGTCCTTTTCCTATTACAATATCAAGGGCATAATCCTCCATTGCGGGATAAAGCACCTCTTCTACCTGCCTTGACAGACGGTGAATCTCGTCAATAAATAAAACGTCGCCGTCCTTCAAGGTGGTAAGGATCGAAGCAAGGCTGCCAGGCTTCTCTATGGCAGGTCCCGATGTGATCTTTATCTGAACTCCAAGCTCGTTGGCGATAATGCCCGAAAGAGTGGTTTTTCCCAAGCCGGGAGGACCATAAAGCAGCACATGATCAAGAGGTTCCTTGCGCTTTTTAGCCGCCTCGATATATATTTTCATATTTTCCTTGACCTTTTCCTGTCCGATATACTCGGAAAGAGTCTTGGGTCTTAAACTGAACTCTATATCGGCATCATCGGGAGTAAGAGAGCTTTCAATAACTCTGCCGTATTGCACATCTTCCTCGTCGGCATTTTTTACGGCGCTCATTTCTATTGCCACACTATCACTTCTTTCATCTTCAAATTATTTTTCGGCAAATTACATTATTTCCCCGAAAGCCTTTTAAGTCCTTCCTTAACAAGCTCCTGAACCGTCATTTCGGCAGGCAGTCCCTCCAAAGCGGTCTGCGCTTGGCTGTTGGAAAAGCCCAATACCATAAGTGCCGTCAAAGCCTCGTTGTAAGCGTTTCCGCCCACAGCCTTAACATCTATCTGAGGAATGTTTGTATTTTCAAAGGAACTGTCCTTTTTGAGCTTGTCTTTCAGCTCCAGCACTATTCTTTGAGCCAATTTATTGCCCACGCCCTGCGCCTTGGTGAGCTTTTTACAGTCATCGTTTATGACCGACAGAGCAAATTCCTGGGGCGACATTGACGACAACACATTTATCGCCATTTTACAGCCCACTCCCGAAACCGAGATCAGCTTTTTAAAGCAGTTAAGCTCCGTTTCGTCCGCAAATCCGAAAAGCTCCGCCGCGTCCTCGCGAATATTCAAATATGTATACAGCTTGAGCTTTTCTCCCATGACTGCCGCCGAGACCGCGGAAGAAGTGGAAATGCAGGCATAACCAACGCCGCCGCATTCCACAACGACCAGATTCTGTTCAAGATGTACAACTTCACCGTTTACACTATAGATCATATAAATACCTCTTTTTTAATTAAAATCCTTTTTGCTGAATCCCGCCAGAAGTGAATTGTCGGTATGAGCATGACACACCGCAATGGCAAGGGCGTCTGCGGTATCATCGGGCTTGGGTATCTCGAGAAGGTGCAGAACGCGCTTTGTCATTTCCTGGACTTGCTTTTTTACCGCCTGCCCATAGCCTGTAATGGATTTTTTCACTTCAAGAGGGGTGTATTCCCGGATAAGCAGATTTCTTTGGATTGCCGCCAGCAATATCACTCCCCTTGCCTCCGCCACATCAATAGCCGTCTTTTGGTTGTTCTGAAAGTACAGCTTTTCAATGGCCAAGCTCTCGGGCTTGTAGGTATCAAGGATCTGACACAGATCCTCGTAAATAGTTTTCAGCCTTTTGTTGAAATCCATTCCCGCAGGGGTGGTTATTGCTCCGTAATCTATCGTTTTGAACTTGCTGTTTTCGTATTCTATTATTCCAAAGCCCACAATAGCGTAGCCGGGGTCTATTCCGATAATTCTCATTTTAAATATTCCTGTTATTGTTAATCATACTTTTTTATTATATCATAATAGATTGTTTTTTGCAAGTTTTTTAGTGTTCCTGAACCCTATAATCTTGAAAAAATTGTTTTTTAATGCTATAATATAAGGAAATCATAACAAGGAGCATAAAAATGCAGTTATCTCAATTAGAAAAATTCAATGAAATCGTCATACAGATCCACGACAATCCCGATGCTGACGCAGTGGGATCGGGATTTTCCATGTACAAATATTTCAAAAGCTTGGGAAAAAACGTCCGTTTGGTATACAGCGGACGGAATGCAATAAAGAAAAGCAATATGCTGATCCTTATATCAGAGCTGGATATACCGCTGGAATTTGTTTCGGAGCTGAACAACCCCGAATTACTTCTGACAGTTGACTGCCAGTACGGACAAGGCAATGTCACTCACTTTGACGCACAAAATATAGCTATGATAGATCATCATAACACAGGCAAGCTGTCAGACGATATGGCGGAAATACGCAGCAATTACGCCAGTGCTTCCACGATATGCTATGCAATGCTGCAGGCGGCAGGCTATGATATCAACGAAGATATTTCAATGGCAACGGCGCTTTATTACGGTCTTTATATGGACAGCGACCACTTTTCCGAGATAGGTCACCCTCTTGAAAGAGATATGATCGATTTTCTGAAGTATGATAAAGGCTTGATATTAAAGCTGAAACACGCCAATTTCAATATGGACGAGCTGGCAACAGCAGGCGAGGCTATCACCGGCACAAAATATGTAGAAGAATACCGTTTGACTATTGTGGAGGCTGCTCCCTGCGATCCTAATATTTTAGGAGTAATAGGCGATTTCATCATACAAGTCGATACAGTGGATATTTCAATAACCTATAACAAATGCTCGGGCGGATATAAAATTTCCGTAAGGAGCTGCACTCCCGAGATCACAGCCAACGAACTGGCGGATTATATCACAAAGGAAGTGGGCAGCGGCGGAGGTCATTTGGATAAAGCAGGCGGATTTATAAACCTCGACAGCTTTCAAAAGCTCTATCCCTCAGATACTTTGGAATCTTATCTGATGAAAAAAATGAACGAGTATTATAATGGATATGATGTTATCAGATATAACGACAAAGAAAAGCATCTTGAAAAACTGCAAAAATACAGAAAAAAGCCGGGAATCTTCGGTTATATCAAAACTACCGACTTATTCAGTGCAGGCACAGAGTGCAAAATAAGGACCTTGGACGGAGATGTAATGGTAAGAAGCGGCGAGGATATTTACATTATGCTGGGCAAATCGGGAGAGGTGTACCCTATCCAAAGGGAGATCTTTGAGGGCAAATACACGCCCATTGACAAGCCCTTTACCGAGGAATACGAATACCGCCCCACGGTGATAAACGCCGTTGAGGGAAAACCCTACGAAATACTTCCCTACGCCCGTCAATGCCTTTCCAATACAACTTCTGCCATTTTGGCAAAGCCCCTGGAGCGATACACAAAGGTCTTTACCAAATGGAATTATGACGGCTATATGGTAGGCGACAAGGGCGATATGCTGTGCTACACCTTCGGCAATGAGGAGGACGTTTATCTGACGGAATGCAGCATCTTTGACGACCTTTACGAAAAAGACGAGAAATGAATTAAAAAACTATTGAATTTAACAAAAGTATATGATATAATTAAGATATAATATAGCAATAAAGGAGCATAAGGATGAAGCAAAAAACAAGAGAAAAGCTGCAAGTGGCAATAAAGATCGGAGCTTTTGCTCTTGCCGTGATCATTGCGGTAGGTTATATCATTTCGTCCTTATTGTTCTAAAATTTTCTGAAATTCAGGAGGCATTTATGTCACAAGTATTAGTTGAAACATCAGCCCGTCACGTTCATGTAACCAAGGAAACTCTCGAAGTGCTTTTCGGAAAAGGCGCAGAGCTTACCAAGAAAAAGGATCTTTCACAGCCCGGACAGTTCGCCAGCGAACAGAGAGTTACCGTTGAAGGTCCCAAGAAGTCTTTGGCAAACGTATCTATTTTAGGTCCTTGCCGTTCCGCAGATCAGGTTGAATTATCCGCCACCGATGCCCGTTCTATCGGACTTCCTATCGCTATCAGAGAAAGCGGAGATATTGCGGGAACTCCCGGCTGCAAGCTTATCGGACCCTGCGGCGAGATCGAGATAAAGGAAGGTGTTATCGTTGCAAAGCGTCACATTCACCTTACCCCCGAAACGGCAGAAAAGCTTGGTGTTAAGAATAAGGACATCGTTTGGGTAAAGATCGACACTCCCGAAAGAAAGGCAGTTCTTGGCGATGTTGTTATCAGAGTAAGCGACAGCTTTGCGGACGCTATGCACATTGATACAGACGAATCTAACGCTATCGGCGCTACACCCGATCTTCACGGTGAGATCTTAAAGACCCTGTAATCCGAATCAGCAGTTTAAATCAGCTTACATACCGCAACCAAAATAATCGCCGCTCCCCCTAATTTCTGAATGAATGGGGGAGCGTTTTTGTTTATCCTTAAGCCTAAAAGATTTCCGCAGAATACGGTGAAAAATGTTATAAGGTAAGACAGAAAGCCCACCACCGCAATATTGTCCTCTGCTGCTAAACCTGCTCCAAAGCCTGCTGCCAAGCCGTCCAATGACATTGACACGGCGAAAAACACTGTTTTTGCCGTTGACAGTTTTTCGGGAGTTTCGCTTTTCTGCTTTTCAAACAGCTTAACTGCCCCTATTATAAAAAGAATGAGAAAACTGCCTGTTTTTGTAGCCCATTTTGGAATACATGAGCTTAAAACTGCCGCAAAACCCACCGAAAGGATCAAAAATACACTGCATACAAGGCTTATAATAACCGCCTGCCAAAGGGTAATTTTTATTTTGGCAATGCCGTAGCTTACCGCAGCAGCCAAGGAATCTACAGACAAGGCTAAGATCAAAAGTATTATTTCCGCAATTATCATTATATTAAATCCCCCTTTGACAGATTATGCCGTTTAAGGGAATTTGACACAAGAAGGTAGAGTCACAATAACACTTTTATTTGATCTGCATATCTTAAAGTAAATATAACCCGAAAGGAGATTTACTTTGAAAAATTGTACAGATCTTTCTTCTGTGCTTAACGGAGATCCAACCGCAGAAGCCGTTATACACGGAAGCAGCAGCTATCCGAATATAAGCGGAACAGTCAAGTTTTATCAATTATGTAACGGGGTAGTTGTATATGCTGAAATGACAGGCTTGCCCACAAATTGCCAAGCCTGCAAACAACCAATTTTCGGATTTCACATTCACAGCGGAGCAGAATGCTGTGGAAATTCGACAGATCCTTTTGCAAACGCAGGAGGTCACTACAACCCCAACAACTGTATGCACCCATACCATGCGGGCGATATGCCGCCCCTGTTCGGCGTTAAGGGAAAAGCGGTGCTTATATTCCTGACCGACAGATTTTCGGTATCGGAAATACTTGGCAAAGCAGTTATAATTCACGGTTCACCCGATGACTTCACCACACAGCCCTCGGGAAATGCAGGAGAGAAAATTGCCTGTGGAATTGTAAAAGCGGTTTGCAGATAAAAATACCGCACAAGGTTTTTGAGCCTTGTGCGGTTATTTATTTTTTATAGAAGTGACCGTTCCAGATATTCTGCGATCCCCTCATTATCGTTACTGCCTATAACTAAATCGGCAATTTCCTTGACCTCGTCTATACTGTTTCCCATAGCTATTCCCTTACCGCAAAGCTTTAGCATTCCGATATCCGAAAAGTCATCGCCGAAAGCAATAATTTCATTTGGGGAAATACCGCATTTCTCATTTAGCATCAACACTGCATTTTCCTTTGATGCGGTTTTCTTGGTAAACATATACCACTCTCCGTCGGAAAACTTCACTATCTTACAGTCGCTATATTTTTCAGATAATTGTTCTACATACTTGGGTTCAAATATTTCAAAGCAAAGCTTCAAGGCATTTTCCGAGAAATCGGAATAGTCAGTGTAAATACTTTCTCCCCAATTTGAGTCTATTTCTTCGGAATCAAAAATATGGTTCCAATAATGTGTATCAACGGTATCAAGAGTTATTATGCAGCCATCACCGCAAAGCTCTCTCACAGATCTTATCATACTTTTAACTTCATTGTTAGAAAACTCTGCTTTGAAAACATATTCGTTTTTGTACTTTACCAATGCGCCGCCGCACGAAATAATAATATCAGGCTTTACCTCAGCTATGTATTCCTCTGAGTTTTTTTCGCTCCTTGCGGTTGCAATGCCTGTTAAAAAGCCTTTTTCTTTGCATTTCTCCAATACTTGAAGTGTATGTTGAGAAATCGTCTTATCACTGCGGAGGAGAGTGCCGTCTAAATCAAATAAAAGAATTTTGCGGTTATCTGTCATATTTCCCACCAATAATTTATCACTCGCTTAATGCTTTGTCAGCGAAAATCGCCTATATTGCCCAGCAGCTTACCGATATTATAGTATTTGCCCGAATAGATCACAGGGTCAAGCTTTATAAGATCCGCCTCAACATTATCGTTATTATCGCAAACCAGCCTTTCATCGACCTGAACATTTTTTATTTGACAGAAAAAGGTAGTGGAATCTCCCGTTTCAACAGATTTTATGACCTCACATTCATATATCCACCGACTTGGATCAAGTATAGGAACATCAACCACCTCGCCTCTTGAAACAACATCGGAAAATTTATCCTTCTTTCTGTCTTTGGCGTGGTGAGATCCGAAATAATCCATAAGCTCAAGCATATCGGTACTTACAAGATTTGCGCTTAAAACGCCTGTTCTTATAACATTTTGCTTGGTCATTTTTGTGCCATACATACTGACAACAAGCAAATAATCATCGTCCTTTTCACAGGTGACACTGACCCAAGTTATAGGAGCGAAGTTATACGAACCGTCCCGATTGTTTGTGCCGATAAGAAATGACGGCTGAACGCACATTGAATGGTGAGTTCCCACTGATTTTCTCTTTACCTTTTCCATATTTTCTCCTAAAAAAATTATTTCATTTTTTAACAGGTCTCACATATTTCCAGAATCGTTCGGGATCGTGATAAAAGTAAAATACTCTTCCCTGTTCGGTGTCAAGACAATAACCGGAAGACGCATAATCGAAGCTTTTCATAGCATCTTCTATTTTACGCTCAACATTGCAGTTTTGGGTTTGAAAGTCAAGCGGACTATGCTTCCGGTTTACAACGGCTTTTGGAACAAGTACAAAGGTATGGTATCAATAACGGTCATTTTGTTACCGGCAGACATAAAGGCGTTCCTCACTCCCATATAAAAATTTGTCTTATACGGTTCCTCTAACGTAATATGCTCACAGCTTGTACTAATCCAAGAGATATACTCCTCGGCATTAAGAATCCTTTCACTTTTCCACTCCTTGTATTTGAAATTTGTGAATCCATAATGCAAAGCATTTTTATATTCCATTTTACAATTATACCTTCGCTTCACACGAAAATGTTCTTTATATACTTTATCAATCTCACTGCGAAGATTGATATTTAAACTTGTCTCGTCCGAATACGTCATAAAAATAGCCAGATAGCCGCCAGGCTTCAACGCCCGGTATGTTTTTAAAAATGCTGTCTCTTCGGGAATCCACTGTATAGTTGCCGCAGAATAAACTAAATCATATATGTTATCATCAAATACATACTGCTCAAAATCAGCATTTATAATACTGAAATTATTATAAGAACCAAATTTATCTTGCATGAAAGAAGTGAAATTTTCTCCTAATTCTATTGCAGTATAATCGCAGCCCGTTTTTAGTATAGGCTCTGTAGCCTGTCCGGTTCCGGGTCCAATCTCAAGCACTTTTTTATCCGAACCCAATTCGCATAGCGTTATAATTTCCCGAAAAACTTCTTCTTGATACCTTGGTCTGTATTTATCAAAGTCTTCAGGTATTTTGTCAAAGGTCTTTCTAAAATCCATCACTATCCCTCCTCACACAACAAAAAATGCTGTTTCCGATTTACCGCTCTCTTTTTTTGAAAATTACCGTCTATACTTCAACATCAACTCTTACCCCGAATTCTTATTCCTTCAAAAATTCTAATGCGGCACAATCTCAGAATCATTCATCTTTTTAACCGGTCTGACATATTTCCAGAATCTTTCGGGGTCGTGATAAAAATAGAATACTCTTCCCTGCTCAGTATCAAGACAATAGCCCGACGAAGCATAATCAAAGTTTTTCATGGCATCTTCTATTTTTCGCTCAACATCACAGTTGGTCTGATAGTCAAAAGGTCCGTGTTCAAATACAATATACTCCCCCTCGGGAACGTCCATGATCTGCATTTGTTTCGGAATATCACCGCTGTAATCGGCAGGAAGCCGCACACCGTAGCTTTCTGCACAGGGAATCCCCCAATTACAAACTCGTCCATTAGGTTCGTTGATAAACGCCATGATCTGACCGCTGCCGCTGTTGGTATCATTGCCGCCAAGATCGTCAAGCTTTCCTCCGATACTGTCCAGCAGTCCGCAGATAGTTGCGCAGTCCTGACCGGGGATCTTGCTTTGCTTCTCCCAGAAATCCCAGTAACCGACGCTTTCATAATTTCTGATGTGCAGATATTTGTGTGCGGGTATAGTCACAAAATAAACTTTTACATCATTTGAATTGTCTTTCATATTTGTTCCTCCAATACTTACCAAATAGCAATCAAAGGGTTTGATAACAGTACGAAGAACGACAGGAACATTTTTTCGGCGGTATTCGCTTGGGGTTATTCCGTAGGCTTCCTTAAAAGAACGTGAAAAGGCTTCATGACTTGAAAAGCCGTGATCCATTGCGATCTCCAAAAGCCCTTTTGAAGAATCTCTTACTTCCTTTAACGCAAAAGCAAGAGTACGGGAGCGCAGATAATCACGAAAACTCATTCCCGAGATCTCTTTGAATTTACGGGAAATATAATACTCAGAATATCCCAGCCTTTGAGCAAGGGCAGAAAGGGTCAAAGCTTCATCATCACGGTTTTTAATGCATTTATCGGCTTCTTCCACGATCATCTGTACAAATCTGTACCATTCGCTCATCTTTTGTTACCTATCCTTTTGATCACCTTATCTATATTATACAGGAACAGAAAATTTTTGCTTGATTTTGATTGCACAAATTACAGTTTACGGTTATGCATTTTTATTATTTCCCAATTTAAACCATTTCACTCACATAAATCATTTTTAACTATTACAACTTTCTTGACGACCTAAAATATATTTATTTATAAATTCCTAAAAAAGATGTAATTTTTCCATAAGTATATTCGCCATCAATCAATCCAAGTTCAGGGTCATAATATTTGTTGTCATATAACAATGTCCAATGGGTGTAACCTTGATTTGTGTGTACAGTTAAAATGGAATACATATACGGTATAGGATTCTTTTTTGAAATGCGTATATTCTTTTCAGCGTGTTTTACTCCATAAAAGTCCAATATTTCAATCAACTGCCCTATGCTTGTAGGTCCGCTTGTTTTCATATCTTTAATTACTTCATCTATACTTTTTCCGGTAATCATTGCGATACATGCCTGACCGCAAGTTTCAAAAGTAGGCTGCATTACAAGCTTCATTTTTACTTCTCCCTTTATAATGTACAAATAATAATTTATTATAACAGAAACTAAAAAACTTAGCTTGATTTGGATTGCACAGATTATTCCGAATTCTTATTTCTCCAAAACATCTGGTGGGGTGCTAAATCGGGATCGCTTTTCAAATGCTCGCAGTCGTTGATAAACACCAAAGAGGGCTTTAACTCGTCATCAAAGCTAAAACAAGTTATGCCGGTGTTATCCACCCATTCACAATCCCCTATTTCCTCTAACTTTCGTCCAAGCAGAAAACAGCAAAGATTTCTGATAGCACAGCCGTGAGATACAATAAGTATGTTTTTGCCCTTGTTTTCGGTCACAACACGCATTACACCCTTGCTGACACGCTCGAAGACCTGCCTCATCGATTCGCCCTTTTCAGTCATAAAGCCCGCAAAGTCATTTTTCCAATAGCTATAAGAATCGGGAAAAAGCACAGGCAGCATATCCCATTTACAGCCCTCAAATTCTCCGCCGTCGATCTCCTTAAAAGCGTCGTCAGTAATTATAGGCAAGCCGTGATATTTGTCGGCAGCTTGGGCTGTCTTATAAGCACGTATCAAAGGAGAGGAGTATACCACATCAAAGGTGAAGTCTTTGCACCTCTCAGAGAGCTTTTCCAGCTGTCTTGCTCCCTTTTCGGTAATATCCTCGTCCAAGCTGCCCTGAAAGGTATCATTAATATTTCCCAGAGCTTCACAATGCCTGATAAGATATAATGTAGTTACCATGGCTGTACCGTTCCTACTATCTCTTCAAGTGAGTTCAGGTTATTATCTATCATATACTGCCTAAAGCCGTCTATTACCTTTAAAGGAGAATAGGGATCGGTAAATATTGCCGTTCCCATTTGGATCGCCTTTGCTCCTGCCATCATCATCTCAACGGCATCATCGGAGGTGGATATTCCGCCCATTCCAACTACATCAATATTTACAGCGTTAGCCACCTGCCAAACCATTCTGACAGCCACAGGGAAAACCGCAGGACCGGAAAATCCACCTACATTGTTCTTTAATATGGGTCTGCGGGTCTTTATATCGATTCTCATTCCCAAAAGTGTGTTTATCAGAGAAACACAATCCGCACCCTCTGCTTCCACTGCCTTGGCAATATCAACTATATTGGTAACATTGGGTGTGAGTTTGAGCATCAAAGGCTTTTTGGTAACGGCTCTTACAGTTTTGGTAACTGCCGCTGCTCCATCACAGGTAATACCCCAGCTTGCGCCGCCCTGCTTCACATTGGGACAGCTTATATTGACCTCTATCATATCAACGTCTGTGCCATCAAGCTTTTCCACTATCTGCTTATAATCTTCAAGGGTAGCTCCTGCCACATTTGCGATTATGATATTTCCATCTTTTTTGGCAACAGGAAGATGCTTTGAGATAAAAACATCTGCTCCGGGATTCTGAAGTCCTACCGAGTTCAGCATTCCCGAGGGAGTTTCTGCAATGCGGGGAGCGGGATTTCCGTCCTTGGGCAGGATCGTTGTACCTTTGCAGGATATTCCGCCCAGCTTATTCAAAGGGTAAAGGTCGGTATAATCCTGACCGAAACCGTAAGTACCCGAAGCGGCAATCACAGGGTTGGGGAATTTTACCCCCGCAACCGTTACCGACAGGTCTTTTTCAATACTCAAAATACTACCTCCTCTCCCCTAAACACAGGGCCGTCCTTACATACCCTCAAAACCAAATTTTCACCGTTTCTGTTTATCTTACAAGCGGAGCCTACGCAACCACCCACGCCGCAAGCCATTCTTTCTTCAAGAGAAATTTCACAGGGCACATTATACTTCTTTGCGGTATTGACTATGGCTTTAAGCATAGGAGTAGGTCCGCAGGCATAGATCATTGCAGTATTTCCTTTTTTCAGCTCCTCTTCAAGGGGAACGGTCACTACCCCGTTATATCCATAGCTGCCGTCATCGGTGCAGACTGTGACCTCAGCCCCTATCCTTTTCAGATCCTGCTCCAAAAT
>JAAVIE010000120.1 GCA_014799325.1 Oscillospiraceae bacterium | reverse complement strand
GCAGCGTTTTCTGCGGCAACGACAGCCTGACCATATCGGGAGCTGACAGCGCGGTGCTTTACATAACTGCCTCCACCGATTACAGCCCCTCTTTTAAGGATAATTACAGAAACGGCGTTGATCCTCTGATCCCTGTTTCCCAAAGGCTTGATAAGGCAGAGGAAAAGGGCTGTGATACGCTTTTTGAGGAGCATGAAAAGGATCATACAGAGCTTTTCGGCCGCTGCCGCCTTTCCCTGAATGGCGTAAGCGGAGAACCCGAGGATGCGGACAAGCTGGTGGAGGGCTACAAAAACGGCGATGTGCGCTGTAAGTCTATGCTTGAAGAACTGTATTTCCAATTCGGCAGATATATGCTTATAGGAAGCTCCCGCGCGGGAACCCTGCCCGCCAACCTCCAGGGCGTGTGGAACGAGACTAACACCCCGCCTTGGAACTGTGATTACCACACAAATATAAATGTGCAGATGAACTACTGGGGCGCCTACAACACCAACCTTTCGGAGACCGTATTCCCCTTGGTGGACTTTATAGACAATCTGAGACCTGCGGGCAGGCTCACCGCAAAGGAATACTACGGCATTGAATCGACCGATGATAACCCCGAAAACGGCTGGACAGTACATACAGCGGTAAACGCTTTCGGCTGGACTGCTCCCGGCTGGGATTTTTACTGGGGCTGGTGTACCGCGGCGGCGGCATGGCTCATGCAGAATATCTGGGAGTATTTTGAATTTACGGGGGATAGGGAATACTTTGAAAACCGCATTTACCCCATAATGCTTGAAAGCGTAAAGTTTTACAGTCAATGGCTGATCTTTGACGAAAAACAGCAGAGACTTGTTTCCTCCCCCACCTATTCCCCCGAACACGGACCCGTTACAGTGGGCAACACCTACGAGCAGTCACTTATCGAACAGCTTTACCGCGATTTTATCAAGGCAAGCGAGATTTTAGGCAAGGATAAGGAGCTGAGAGAAAAAATACAAAAAGACGTTGAGCTGCTAAAGCCCTATCATGTAAGCAAAAGCGGACTTGTTAAGGAATGGTTCGAGGAGGACGACGAGGACTTCGACCGCTCACAGATACAGCAGAATCACCGCCATATAAGCCACCTTATGGGATTGTACCCGGGAAAGATCATCACTCACGGAAAGCCTGAGCTTATGAAAGCGGCAATAGCCACCATGAATGACAGAGGAGATCAGTCCACGGGCTGGGCAAGAGCCTACAAGCTGAACCTCTGGGCAAGAACAGGTGACGGAAACCGCGCTTACAGTATTTTCAGCGGACTGCTTTCCGACTGTACTTTTAAGAATCTCTTTGACTTCCACCCTCCATTCCAGCTTGACGGAAACTTCGGCGGCAGCGCGGGAATTGCGGAAATGCTTTTGCAGAGCCATGAGGGCTATATCGCTCCCTTGGCTTCACTGCCCGATGCTTGGAGCCGGGGAGAATTTGAGGGTCTTTGCGCAAGAAACGGCTTTGTGGTAAGCGCGGCTTGGGAAAATAAAAAAATAGTTTCCTTAAAGGTCTTGTCAAAAAGGGGAGAAAGGCTTATAATAAAGTGTAACGCCGCAAAAATTTCCTGCGAGGGAAAAAATGCGGAATTCACCGAAAAAGACGGTTTAGTAATTTTGGAGACTCAAAAGGACAAGGAATATATTTTTGAATTTTGATTTGGAGAAGTAAATTATGATACCGGCTGTTACATCTAACGAACGGAGAGTGTCGGTGGCATTCACAGGCTACCGCCCCTCAAAATTGCCCTATCTTAACGATCCCGACTGTTCTGAGACAAAGGGCTTGTATCATGCGATCTATAATGAATTTGAAAGACTGATATTGAGAGATCACAGATTCTTTCTCACAGGGGGCGCTCTGGGCTGCGATCTTTTGGCTGCGGAAGCGGTGCTGGCTTTGCAAAAGGAATATTTCAGGAAGCGTATCGTCCACGAGCTTTGTATACCCTGCTACGATCATGACGCAAAGTGGAATGAAAAGGACAAAAGGCGCCTTGAAAAGATCAAGGAAAACAGCATGGTAACATACGTCAGCGATTCCAAGTATTTTGACGGCTGTATGCAGAAGAGAAATCAGTATATGGTGGACACCAGTTCCGTTCTTGTGGCAGTCTATGACGGCGTCAAGGGCGGAACGAAAAATACCGTTGATTACGCCCAAAAGCAAGGGAAAAAGCTGATAGTGATCCGCCCCCGCGGTATGGTGAGAATGCAGTTTATAGATACTCTTGATGATATAGAGCAGCTTATGCTTTTGGACGAAAGCCCGGATCAGGAATAAACGGAAATAAATATGATAAAATCAAGGAGAACAGACTATGTTTAAGGACAGACTCTTTAACGACGGCTGGCAGTTTTTCTTATGCAGAAATGACGAATTCACCGCAGAAAAGGTAGAGGGGGAAAGCTTTACCGATGTGGAGATCCCCCATGACTGGCTTATCGGCGATACACGGAATTTGTACAAAAGCGGCGACGGCTGGTACAGAAAGACCTTTACCGCCACTGACGAAATGCTTAAAGGGAGAGTTTTCCTCTCCTTTGACGGCGTGTATATGGACAGCACGGTCTATGTCAACGGAAAAGCGGTGGGAGATTGGAAATACGGCTATTCCAGCTTTTCCTTTGACATTACCGATCATCTCAGGGAGGGCGAAAACCGTCTGCTTGTCATTGCAAGGTATAAGTCGCCCAATTCCCGTTGGTACAGCGGCGCGGGCATTTACAGAAATGTATGGCTGAAGGTAAGAAATAACGAGTATGTGAGGGAAAACGGCGTGTATATCTCTCCCCGCCTTGAAAACGGTCAGTGGAACGTATATATTGACACTGAGACCGTTGGCGAGGGAAAAGTCACTCATGCCGTAATTGACGAAACAGGCGCGGAGATAGCGGCCGGCGAGGGAAGAAGCTGTGTTATTACCGTAAAGGAACCCAAGCTGTGGGATATTTATCAGGGTAATCTGTACACCCTCCGCACCGATCTGTATAGCGGAGATGCTGTTGTTGACAGTCAGAAAAACGTCTTTGGCTTCCGCACTGTTTCCCTTGATCCTCAGAAAGGCTTTATCCTCAACGGCAGACATGAGAAGATCCACGGCGTTTGTATGCACCACGATTTAGGCGCCCTGGGCGCGGCAATGAACGAGACTGCCCTGAAACGTCAGCTTGATATTCTGAAAAGCTTCGGCGTAAATGCAGTCCGCACAAGCCACAACATGCCCTCAAGAGAGCTGGTCCGTCTGTGTGACCAAATGGGAATTCTCCTTGATGACGAAAGCTTTGATATGTGGGAGGGAGCAAAGACCGAGTTTGACTATGCGCGGTTTTTCCCCCAATGGTATAAAACTGACGTTGAAGCCTGGGTAAAGCGTGACCGAAACAACCCCTCCGTCTTTATGTGGTCAATAGGCAACGAAATTGCCGATACCAACAGCTCTTTGAGGGGGCTTGAAGTGGCTAAGATGCTCAAAGAAGAAGTTCTGAAGCACGACCCCAGAGAGAACGCCGTAAGCACCATAGCTTCCAACTATATGGCTTGGGAAAATGCGCAAAAGGTGGCTGACTACCTCAAACAGGGCGGCTACAACTATGCGGAACGGCTTTACGATCAGCAGCATGAGGCTCACCCCGACTGGTTCATTTACGGCAGCGAGACCTCCTCGGCAGTGCGTTCAAGAGGAATATACCACCTTCCCGCATCTGCGGACATACTTACCCACGAGGACCTGCAGTGCAGTGATATGGCTAACAGCTGTGTAGGCTGGGGCAGTCCCATGGAAAAGGCATGGATAATGGACAGAGACCGTGACTATTGCGGCGGTCAGTATGTGTGGACAGGCTTTGACTATATCGGAGAGCCTACCCCCTACAGCACCAAAAACTCTTACTTTGGAATAGTTGATACTGCGGGGCTGAAAAAGGAAAGCTACTATTTTTACCGCAGCGTCTGGAGGGATGGAAAGACCGATCCCTTTGTGCATATACTTCCCGCTTGGGATTTTAACGAGGGGCAGGAGATAGAGGTAAAGACTTATTCCAACTTAGAGGATATAGAGCTGTTTTTCAATGGAAAATCTTTGGGCAAACAGCATATTGACCTGAAAAAGGGCGCTGTGCTTCACGGAAGCTGGTTTATAAATTACACCAAAGGCGAGCTTGTGGCAAAAGCTTATGATGAGCAGGGCAGGGAAGCGGCAACCGATCGTCTTGCTTCCTTTGGCGAAGCGGCAAGGCTCAAAGTCACCGCCGACAAGGACACCCTTAACGCCAACGGTTCCGATCTTTCATTTATTGTTATAGAAGCTCTGGACGAAAAGGGCGAGCCTGTTGCCAACGCAAGAAATAGGGTAAAGGTAAGTGTTGAGGGCGCAGGACGGCTTTTGGGCATCGACAGCGGTGATTCCACCGATTACGACAGCTACAAGGGCAATAACAAGAGGCTGTTCAGCGGAAAGCTGGCGGCAGTTGTGGGCACTACATGGGAAAGCGGAGAGATAAAGGTAACGGTTTCCTCAAAGGGACTTCCCGATGAAACGATTACCCTTACCGCACAGCCTTGTGAAATAGCAGAGGGTGTTTCCGAACCTCACGGTTTTTATCCTGTTTATGTACAGCCCGAGGAGGACAGAATTTATGCAAGAAAAATCGTCCTTACGGCTGAGGAGACCCATTTGAATAAGGAGAAGCCCTCTGTAAAGGTCACAACGAAAACACTCCCTGAAAATGCCGACTTTAAGGATATAAAATTCAACTGCATTATGGAAAATGGCGTTGCAAGTCCCATTGCAGAGGCTGAGAAAGAAGGGGACAGCGCCATAGTTACCGCCAAGGGCGACGGCAAGTTTATCCTTAGAGCCACCTGCAATAACGGTTTTGACCACGCGGAGATAGTGAGCGACATAAGCTTTACCGCAGAGGGCTTGGGCGACGCGCTTACGGACGGATATAAATTTGTTTCCGCCAGCTATTCCGCATTCTCCAATGTCAAGCTCAGTTTTATTGATAAGGGTGCAGTGTCCAATATACATGATCGCACTGTTGTGGGCTTTGACAATGTCAATATGGGAGAATTCGGCAGTAAGAAGCTTACTCTCTACATAGGCACTTGTAACGGTAAGGGCATTGACGTTGAGATATGGAACGGCAATCCCGAAAACAGCAAGTCAAGGCTTATCGACAAGGTGAACTTCCCCAACAACGGCGGCTGGGACAGATATATGCCCGCAGAGTTTGAGCTTGGGGAAAGAGTAAGGGGCATCACCTCGCTTGCCTTTGTTATCAGCCAGAACTGCATTTTCGGCGGATTTGAGTTTGCCGCAGAGGATAAGGCAAGAGCTAAGCTGTACGCTGCCGAGTATGACGAGATCTATGGCGATGACTATACTGTCAGCGGAAAGATCATCGAAAAGATAGGCAATAACGTTGTTGTAGGCTTTACCGACCTTGATTTCGGCGCAGAGGGCGTTTCAAAGGTAGTTATCAGCGGAAGAACACGCAATGAGACCAATTCTGTGCAAATCCGCTATACCCCTAAGGGCGAGAGCCAGATAACCCAGGCGATAAATTTTGCCCACAGCGACGACTATACAGAGCAGAGCTTTGATATTGACAAGATCTGCGGACAAGTGGATAATCTTGCTTTTGTGTTTATGCCGGGATCGGATTTTGATTTTGAGTGGTTCAGGTTTGAGTGATATGCCATGTTCCCTGAAAGAAAGGATAGTAAATATCGTATGAAGTACAGACTCAACAAAATCAAAAGAGGCGCTTGGTATATATACCGAATGGACGACTTGGAAGAACTGTACAAGCCCTTTCTCGGATTTTACAGATCAGCGGTATTGCCGGAATGCGGGGATATGAGGACTTTTACTTTTATTTATAACAGAAGAAAAAAGGCGGTCCGAATAAAGAGCGGATTTAAGAGCCGGAAATTTGACCTCACGAATCAATATATGGCCGAAAAGGTATATATGATGTTTGGCGCTTTAACGACAACAGGCCTTGTGAGCGTACCTTTTTATAAGGTAAAAATAAAGGTATCTGCCAAGGGAGAGCCGTTGCATAAGGAAAGCGTAATGATCTGTAAGGGCGGAATTAGCGCAAAAACAGGGCTTTATTCTCTGAGAGGGGTATTAGTGTGAATAAGCGGGCAGGAAAAGGCTTTCTGTACTGTTAAAATCAGAGTGGATTTTTAGAAATATAAATGGGGCTGTAAAAAAACAGCCCCTATTTTATGTCAAGTTTCTTGGACGAGCCGTAAAAATCAGCACAGCACCTCTAAAAGCGGTGAAAAATTATTACTTGTTTCCTTAAAGGCGGGTTTCCGCTCGCACAATTGCCCTGACAGCACAAGTTATAAAATGCGGGCTGCCACTAGCACCACTTCTCTGATAGCACGATTTAAAAAATGCGGGCTACCACTCTCACAACTGCTCTGATAGCACGAATTTCAAAAAGGACAAAATTTTCGGAGAAAATT
>JAAVIE010000119.1 GCA_014799325.1 Oscillospiraceae bacterium | reverse complement strand
CAAACATCTTCTTAGCGGCAACAGTGGAGTTCATCTCGCTGTACTTATCCTCAAGATAGACCACTTCTCTGATGCCGCACTGAATAATAGCCTTTGCACACTCGTTGCAGGGGAAAAGGGTGGTGTAGACAGTTGTTCCCTTAAGCGAACCGCCGTCATTATTGAGAATGGCGTTAAGCTCCGCATGGCAGACATAGGCGTACTTGGTCTCAAGCATTTCGCCCTCTCTGTCCCAAGGCATATCGTCGTCGCTGCAGCCGATAGGCATTCCGTTGTAGCCCACGGAAAGAATTTTCCTGTCACGGTTGACGATACAAGCCCCCACCTGCGTGGAATTATCCTTGCTGCGCTGAGCCGCCAAAAGGGCTACCCCCATAAAGTACGCTTCCCAAGATATGTAGTCCTGTCTTTTCATAAGCCCTCCAAAATTTTTGATAAGCTCTTTTGATATACCTTATTATAACAAGCATTTCCGCCTTTGTCAATGTTTGGGCTCGGAAGTTTTTTTGCCCGAAAGCTTAAAGCACAGGCTCACTATTCCAAGGATAAGGGGAAAAACCACTGCAAATAGCAGCCCCGTTTTCAGCTCACCGCCGCTTGCTCCCGAGATAAAGCCTGCGGCGGTGGGGCCTCCGGTACAGCCAAGATCCCCTGCCAAAGCAAGCATAGCGAACATTGCCGTTCCCCCCTGCGGACATTTTTCACCCGCAAGACTGAATATCCCCGGCCACATTATTCCCACCGAAAAACCAACCAGACCGCAGCCCGCAAAGCCTAAAGCAGGTAAGGGAGACAGTCCCGCCAGCAGATAGCCGATAATGCACAAGCCGCAGCAGACTGTCATTGCGGTAAGCAGATCAATTTTACCGCTGAATTTGGCATAGACCGCACGAGCAGTTCCCATAAGGAGAGCAAAAAGACAGGGTCCTGCAAGGTTTCCCACTTCAAGGCTCACACCCAGCGCCTTTTGTGCATAAGCTGATGCCCATTGGCTCATAGCAAGCTCGGAAGCTCCCGCGCACATCATCATTACAAGAAAAAGCCAGAAAAGCTTTATCTTAAAAAGCACACGGAGCTTTATCTCGCTGCCTGTGGGCTGTAACTGATACAGCTTTAAGGTGCTGAAAAAGAAAGCGTTAGCAAGAGGGATCAATGCCCATATCACCGCCAGTATACGCCAATTCTCCTCCCCGAAAACCGAAAGGAAGATCGTAGACATCACCACCGTGAAAACCTGTCCCCAGCAGTAAAAGGAGTGCAGCAGGCTCATAGCCCCCGATTTGCTGTCGGTGGGACAAGCCTCAACTATAGGGCTTATCATGACCTCGATAAGTCCGCCGCCAACGGCATAGATCACCGAGGACACAAGGAGCCATATGTAAGGCATGGGAAGCAGAGTCAGCAGACCCATTCCACCGAGTCCCAGCGCCGCAAAGATATGGGCGGCAACTATCATCTGCTTGTAGCCTATTTTGTTTACAAGCTTTGAGGCGGCAAGGTCAACTGCAAGCTGAACTCCGAAATTCATTGTTATTAAAAGGGTTATTTTTTCCAATGTCACCTCAAATTCCCTTGAAAAGATTAGGAACAAAAGGGGCGCAAGGTTGTTGACAATGGCCTGTGTTATATATCCCACATAGCTGGCGGCTAAAATATTCTTTACTCTTTTTTCCATAAAAACTCACCCTGTTGATTTTTTAAGATTTTAACACGATTGAAAAATTTAGTCAATCTAAACCGCATTAAAAGATATACAAAAAAATCCGTAAATTCTTTCAAAAATGTTGCAATTTGACACTTCCGTTTTTGAACTGATGTTGGTATAATATGTTTTACATGCGTTTTAAGCGGCTGTTTCTATCAGTGCGTTTAATCGTTTACATAATAAACAATTTGTGCAAATGTCAAGTACCAAAGGAGTTACCCATGTTTTTATTTCGATGGCTTTGGAACAATATGAAAGGCTATCGGGGACGTTATGTGCTGGCAATGTGTCTATCCGTATGCTGTCAGTCCATGTACATAATCACCCCTATGATGAGCCAGCGCATTGTGGACACCTTTATCACTGCCGACAATGCCCTTGAAATGATAGAGCAGCGCCGTGACCTGCTTATATGGATGGTGGCGGCTATGATAGGCTTTACGCTGCTGAGAACGGTGATACAGTACAGCGCCGCAATGCTGTACGAGGTTTCCTCACAGGGTACTATTTACCGTGTGCGCAAAAAGCTTTTTGAAAATATCAACCTACAGGACGCCTCCTTTTACGACCTTTACCGCACAGGCGATATTATGACCCGTATGAGCGGCGATATAGACTGGGTGCGCCACAGCCTTTCATGGATCATCAAGGCGGTTTTGGAAAGCGTGGTGCTGTTCACCGCCTCGGTCATCTACTTTTTCTCCCTTGATCCTATCGTGGCGGTTTCTCTGCTGGCGCTTACCCCTGTTATCTTTGCGGTAACATTTTTCCTGAAAAGAAGAGTAAAGCCCTTGTACGTTGCCCTCCGTGAGCGCCTTTCGGAACTGAATACCGCCGCAGAGGAAAATATTTCGGGAAACCGCGTGGTAAAAGCCTTTGCTCGCGAGGATTACGAGATAGAGCAGTTTGACAAAAAGAGCAAGGCTTATTCCGAAGCAAATAAAAAAGCCGCCCTTACATGGCTGGACTTTTATCCTATAATTGAAATAACCGCTCAGGCGCTTTTGGTAGTGCAACTTGTGGTATGCGGCATTTTTGTCATCAACGGACGTATCACCGCAGGCGAATTCACCGCCTTTGCAGGACTTATCTGGACGTTGGCTAACCCTATGAGAAATATAGGAACTATCATCAACGATTTCCAGCGTTTCACCGCTTCCGCCAATAAGATCATTGAGATATACTACGGCAAATCCAAGATCGCCGACCGAGAGGACGCAGTTGACTTAGAAGGCAGAATAAAGGGCAATATCACATTTAAAAACGTGTCCTTTAATTTCGGCAAGACAAACATTCTTCACGATATAAACCTTGAAATAAAGGCAGGAGAAACGGTAGCCATAATGGGCGAAACAGGCTCAGGCAAAACCACCCTCACCGAGCTTATCCCCAGGATTTATGATGTGGACGAAGGACAAGTGCTGGTGGACGGCGAGGACGTGAGAATGTTAAAGCTGAAACAGCTCCGAGGGGGCATAGGCGTTGCAACGCAGGACGTTTTGCTGTACTCGGACACTATTGACGGCAATATAGCTTTCGGCAATACCGCAATGTCGGAAGAAGACGTGGTGAAGTGCGCCGAATACGCAGACGCAGACGGATTTATCAGAAAGCTTTCCGAGGGCTATGAAACTATTGTGGGAGAAAGAGGCGTGGGCTTATCAGGCGGACAGAAGCAGCGTATCGCTTTGGCAAGAGCATTGGCAGTAAAGCCCTCTATCCTGATCCTTGACGACACCACTTCGGCTGTGGATATGGAAACGGAAAAGCATATACAGCACAGTCTTGAAAATTTGGATTTTCCCTGCACTAAAATCATCATAGCTCAAAGAATATCCTCCACCAAAAAGGCGGACAAGATAGTTATACTGAAAAACGGCACAATAGCGGATATCGGAACCCACGAGGAGCTTATCTCCCGCGAGGGCTACTACCGCGAGGTGTACGAGCTGCAATGCTGTTAAGGAGGTGTTATAAGTGGCAAGAAATAAATTTGACGTAGACGAAACTCTTGAATCCCCCTTTGACATACGGCATTTGAAAAGAGCCCTAGTTTACTGCAAGCGTTACAGGGGGAAAATCTTTCTTTCGCTGTTTCTGAGCGCCGCAGCGGCGGTGGTGGGACTTTTTGCTCCTCTTATAACACAGTATGCTCTTGATGTGACTATCCCAAAGGGCAGTATAAAAGAAATACTTATATTGGGCGGTCTGCTGCTGCTTTCTATCGTAACCAGCGTTCTCCTTTCCGTCAGAAGATCCAAGATAATGACTAAGGTAGGTCAGGATATAGTTTACGATATAAGAAAAGACCTGTACGAGCATCTCCAAAGGCTTTCCTTTGAGTATTACGACAGCCGTCCCCACGGAAAAATACTTGTCCGTATCATAAATTACATCAACAGCGTTTCCGACCTTATGACAAACGGACTTATCAACTTTATACTTGAAATTTTCAACCTGATCTTTATTTCTATCTTCATGTTCTTTGTTTCATGGAGATTGGCGCTTGTCATTATGTGCGGACTGCCCATATTTGCCATTGTCATTCTTATTATAAAAAACAAACAAAGAAGAGCATGGCAGCAGGTCAGCAACAAGAGCAGCAACCTCAACGCCTACACCCATGAGAGCATCGTGGGAACAAAGGTAACGCAGCTTTTCACCCGTGAGGAAGAAAACTCGGAAATTTACGACCGTTTGCAGAACAATTACCGCAAAAGCTGGATGAGAGCAGTAACCTTCAGCAACTCGGTAGCTCCTGCGGTAGACAATATCGCTGTTATTGTAAGAGGCGCGATCTATATAACGGGACTGCTGGTGTTCGGCACGGGAACTGTTTCCTTGGGTAATATCGTGGCTATGTGCAGCTATGCATCACGTTTCTGGCAGCCCTTGCTGAACCTTTCCAACCTAATGAATACCTTTATAAATGCAGTTGCTTACTTGGAGCGTATTTTTGAAACAATGGACGAGCCTGTGGCGGTAGACGACATTGAGGGCGCAAAGGAAATGCCCGCTATAAAAGGCGATGTGGAATTTAATAACGTTACCTTTGCCTATGAAATGGGACCCAATGTTTTGGAAAACCTCAGCTTTAAGGCAAAGGCAGGCGAGAGCATTGCCCTTGTAGGCCCTACGGGAGCGGGAAAAACTACTATAGTGAACCTTATCAGCCGTTTCTATAATTTAAGCGGCGGCGAAGTGGATATAGACGGCGTGGATATATCAAAAGTCACCCTCCACTCCTTAAGAAGCCAAATGGGAATAATGCTCCAAGACAGCTTTATTTTCAGCGGAACTATCATGGATAACATAAAATACGGCAGACTTGACGCCACCGACAAGGAAGCGGAGGAAGCCGCAAAGGTGGTAGGAGTTGACGAATTCATCAGCACTCTGCCCGACGGATATTACACAAAGGTCAATGAGAGGGGTTCGGGACTGTCACAGGGTCAGAAGCAGCTTATCTCCTTTGCACGAACCATTCTTGCCGATCCCAAGATACTTGTTTTGGACGAAGCAACATCTTCCATTGATGCAAAGACCGAACGGTATCTGCAAAGGGGCATTGATCACTTGCTGAAAGGAAGAACAAGCTTTATTATAGCACACCGCCTTTCCACCATAAGGAACTGCGATAAGATAATGTTTATAAGCGATAAGGGTATTGCAGAATGCGGTAATCATAATGAGCTTATGGAGAAGAAGGGTAAGTATTACGATCTGGTGAACAGCGGTGATGTGGGCTGATCGGGTCATTACGCAGTAAGGAGAATATATGGATATATCTTATACTTCGGGAAATGAAAAATTTAATTACAGAGTTTGCGCCATGATCATCTCTGATAACAAAATCCTTGCAATGCATGATGAGCGCTCCCCGTACTATTATTTACCCGGCGGCAGAGTTCAAATGGGTGAGACTGCGGAAAGTGCGGTTATTAGGGAGGTTGAGGAAGAACTGAATATTTCTCCCAAGATTATCCGCCCTTTATGGATAAACCAGAGCTTTTTCACCGAGGACGTTGATAAACTGAATTATCATGAAATATGTATTTATTTTTTGATGGACATTTCAGAAACCGATCTTTTAGAAAAAGGCGAAAAATTTACACTTCGGGAGGGTCGCCATGTACATGACTTTGAATGGCTTCCTTTTGAACGCTTATCGAATGAATATTTTTACCCGATATTTTTGAAGAAAGAAATTTATGATCTCCCTGAGCATCTCACGATCAGAACCGAATATGAATGAGCATGTAAATCGGAAGTTATGGGCAGTGCGGACTGATTGGGTCATTGCACAGAAAGGAGCAATTTATGAAGCTTTTGGTAATAAGGCACGGCGAGAGCGAGGCGGATATACTTAACGTTCACGAGGGCAGAGCGGACTTTGAGCTTACAGAGCGCGGACACCGCCAAGCAGAAGCAATGAGCGAATATGTAAGCGAAAATTATCAAATTGCAAAAATATATCACAGTACGCTGAAACGTGCAGAACAGACCGCAAAGCATTTAGCGGCAAAAACGGGGGCAGAGCTGATCCACGACGAGCATTTAATGGAATTCAACAACGGATTGCTTGCAGGCTTGTCCCACAGTGAAGCAGATGAAAAATATCCTAAAATCGATGTACCCGCGCATAAGTCTGTTTATGAACAGGAGAGCGTTCTTGAATTCAGGTTCAGAGCCGAATATATGCTGTCAAAGCTTCTGTCGGAGAATGACAATGATGCCGAAATAGCCGTTGTCACCCACGGAGGTATGATAAATCAGCTTTACAAGGCTTTTTTCGGGCTGCCTGTTGAAGATGATCATTGGTTTTTCACAGGAGATACGGGAATTCACGAGTGGATAGTGAACGGTAATACACGGTGTATTGTAAGAGCGAATTTTGCGGCGCATAATATTTAGTTTATAAAAGGGGCTGTTTGGGCAGTCCCTTTTTGTAATTATGCCCAAAAATAACAAAAATGTCTAATAAAATTCTACTACCCTAATAATTTCCCCAAAGCCTATTGTCAACATCAAAAATATTTGATATAATTATTTTGTGTGAGTATAAACACATTCTAAAAATTGAATAATTCAGACCTTGCGAAAAAACAGAAGTATTGACCGTTTTTGGAAAAGGAAAGGTATTTATGGAAATAGTTTTGGGGGCATTGTCCTTTATAGGCGGACTTGCCATGTTCCTTTATGGAATGAAGATAATGGGCTCGGGTCTTGAAAAGCTGTCGGGGGGCAAGCTGGAAAACATTCTCGAACGGCTTACAAATAATAAAGTAAAAGGCGTACTGCTGGGACTTATCGTAACTGCGGTACTGCAATGTTCATCCGCCACAACAGTTATGGCTGTGGGCTTTGTCAACTCGGGCATTATGCAGCTAACACAGGCTACCGGAGTTATTATGGGCGCAAATATAGGTACCACCGTTACCGCCTGGATATTGTCCCTTACAGGTATCGGCGACGCCAACGGCTTTATACAGCTGCTGAATCCCGAAGCTTTTTCTCCCATTCTTGCACTTATTGCCGTAATAATCATCAACTTCGGCAAAAAGGGCAGACGGCAGGATATAGCTTCCATTCTTATAGGCTTTGCCCTGCTTATGCTCAGTATGAGCACCATGAAAAACGCTATCGCGCCTTTGGCGGACGATCCCGAGTTTTCACAGGTGCTTACCATGTTCTCAAACCCTGTTTTGGGCGTAGTCTGCGGCGCGCTGATAACGGCTGTGATGCAAAGCTCCTCTGCCTCTGTGGGTATTTTGCAGGCGCTTTCCACCACAGGCTCTCTCACCTTTGGCAGCGCGATCCCGATCATAATGGGTCAGAACATAGGCGCCTGCGCTACTGCCCTTATTTCCAGTGCGGGAACCTCCAAAAATGCCAAGAGAACTGCGTTTATCCATTTGTATTTTAATGTGATAGGCACAGTGCTGTTTTTATCGCTGTACTATATTTTGGACGCGATCTTTGATTTTGCCTTTACAAGTCTTCCTATAACCTCGGTCTGGATAGCCATAATACATACCCTGTTCAACACTGCTACATGCATCATTTTGCTGCCTGTTTCCTCGGTGCTGGAAAAGCTGGCAAAGCTGACGATCCGCGACGGCAAGACCAACAACGAGGATTATGCTGTCTTGGACGAACGCTTTCTGTCCAGCCCCTCTTTCGCAATAGATCAGTGCCGCAACCTGTCTGTAAAAATGGCGGCTCTTACTCAGTCCACCTTAAGCGACGCCATAAAAATGCTATCGGAATACAATGAGCAGGAGGGCGAGGAAATTATCCTCAACGAAAACCGTGTAGACGAATTTGAGGACAAGATAGGCTCTTATCTTATAAAGCTGAACTCCGCCGATATAACCGATAAGGAGAGTAAAGAAATTTCCCTTTTGCTCCACTGTATCGGCGATATAGAGCGTATTTCCGACCATGCGGTGAATACTTTGGAAGCAGCGCAGGAGATAAATAAGAAAAGTCTTGTATTCTCCGACAAGGCTAAGGAGGAACTGAGAATTTACATTTCGGCAATTACCGAGATAGTAGATTTAGCCTTCAGCGCCTTTGAGACGGGAGATATGGATAAGGCGAAAACCGTTGAGCCTTTGGAAGAAGTTATAGACAACCTCCGCAACGAGCTGAAAAAGCATCATATCAAGCGTTTGCGCAAGGGCAAATGCTCTGCGGAAACGGGCTTTGTTTTGCAGGATCTTTTGACTAACTTTGAAAGAATTGCAGACCACTGCTCCAATATTGCGGTTTGTATAATTCAGATAAATGAGGATGGTTTAGAGGCTCACGAGTATATCAACGAGCTGAAAAAGACCGAGGACACTTTCTTTTTGGAAAATTTCTCCATGTTTACGCAGAAGTATGCGCTGCCTAAAAAAGTTAAGGAATAAGAAAAAGTTCCCATTCATACTTTTCCCCAAAAAGCACAATATAATTATGACGGAACTGCCGTCAAAGCTTTTGAACAAGGAGAAAATACCATGGGAACCGAATTTGCAAACAGATCTATCGAATGTACCATAAATAACTGTAAGCATCACTGCTGCTGCGATAATTACTGCAGCCTTGACCGCATAAAGGTAGGCACTCACGAAAACGATCCTACCGTTATTCCCTGCACTGACTGTCAGTCCTTTGAGCTTAAAAGGGATTGCTGCCGATAAGGGTTTTCTGTCAATACTGAAATATACCAATAATGTAAAAAACGCACTCAAAAATTCTTGGGTGCGTTTTTTATTATGGTGCTGTCTGTTATTTTTTGCCGATTATGACAACATGATTACTTGCGCCAAGTATCGATCTCTCCCGACAAATGCTATAATGATAATCACACCAGAGCCGAAACTCCTCCTCACTCCACTTGTCGATCTGTTCCGAAAAATGCGCGGCGGTTCCGTCCTGCGCAAAGTGGTCGATGACAGTGATACCGTATTGCTGATATAACCGCTCCATTTCTTCACAGGTTGAATAATACGTATCTGTCCAAAAGCATTTTTTATCGTCATGATGAAGCTCCCCTGTTTGAATGATCTGTTTGGCAAGCTCTGCATCTAAAAAATCTTTATTTTGCAGGGCAACATACTGGAAAACAAAGTATCGCGGAATATAAGCGGTAATGAGAAGCCCGCCCTTTTTCAATACCCGCAGGGACTCTTTCAGGCATTTTTCTCTGTGGTCAGCAGCAGGCAAATGATAAAAGGGACCCATATTCAATACAACATCAAAGCTCTCATTTTCAAACATACTCATATCGGTTGCGTCAAGAACCGCCGTTTCCATTTGATAGGGCTTATCTTTCAAAATATTTTGGATCACCTTTATATGCCTTGGCGTAATATCCGTTGCGGTAACGGTATGTCCTTTATCTGCGAAATGAAAAGAGTAGATCCCTGTTCCCGCCGCGCAGTCGAGAATGGTTTTCTTTTCGGTTATCAAATCGTCTAAAACTCTTACTGTGGTCAGAAATTCGATTTTTCGGGCATTATTTGTGGATAATCTGTCTTCTTCACGGTAGTTTTCGTAGCTTTCAACAACATAGTTTTTCATACTATACCTCCGAATCATAATATACACATTCTAACACAAACAAATCATTTTTGTCAATCATTTCCTTTACAAGACGATTTATAATGATCCATTAAGTAAATAACTACCCAAAAGAACAGCCCATTCTAAAACTAAAAACAAAATAACCTCAGCAAATATAAAAACATCACACTTTTTAAAAAAATTTTGTGAAATTTATTGCATTTTCCGCCATAATAGTGTATAATAAGCAGTAACGACCGTCAGAGTGAAGCATTTTTTGCTTTCCAAGAAATATACAGCATCGGACAGCTGGGTCAAATGCCGGCGACAACATTATGTTTTTTATTTTATAATGTTGCCTTTTATTGATTAAGTGCAGATGTACTGTGCTTTCGTATCCTAAATTCCTTCGAGGAATTAAGAATATTCGCTTTGAGCCTACCCTGCTTAACGGGTGCTTAATATCAATAAGAGTAGTAAAAGTAACGGTTTATTTCTTGCTGTATAGACTCTGAAAGACGGTATTTCCGTATAATGATATTTATTATGACGCTCAAAGCCTTGATTTTGAGCGTCATTTATTATATGCTCCCCCCCATTATTAAGAGAGGAAAAAAGCATTTTGCTTTAAAACTAACGAATATGGAAAATTCCCTCAAGCTTTACGGCTTTAACAATCTGACAAAATCCCTCAGCTTTAACATTTACGATGTATGCTATGCAAAAACCGAGCGTGAGCAGCGTGACTATATCGCCTACATAGACGAGCAGTACAACAGCGAACGCCTTACCTCCATACTGATGACGCTGACCGAGATGATAGGAGCGCGCGTTCTGAACGTGTCAAGACAGGATTATGATCCCCAAGGCGCCTCCGTCACCTGCCTTATCGCCGAAAGCTCCAAAATAGGCAAAATGTCGGGAGAAACGGAAACTGTGGTGGCACACCTTGACAAAAGCCATGTTACCGTTCACACCTACCCCGAGTATCACCCCGAAAACTGTATCGCCACATTCAGAGTTGATATCGACGTTGCCACCTGCGGAGAGATCACTCCCCTTTCCACCCTGGACTATCTTATCGGCAGCTTTGACAGCGATATTATCACAATGGATTACCGCATAAGAGGATTTACCCGTAATATTGCGGGAAAAAAGCTGTTTACCGACCACAAAATTACCTCTATACAGAATTTTATCGACGACAGCACACTGAAAAAATATGACGCGGTGGATATAAACGTGTATCAGGCAAATCTTTTCCATACAAAAATGCTGATAAAGGAAATAGATCTGCAGAACTACCTCTTTAACCAGGACGTGTACGAGCTGCCGCCCAAAACAAGGCTCGATATTACCGACAGCCTGCGCCGCGAGATGATAGAGATCTTCAGCGGAAGCAACGTTTACGATTGATAAATAACTTTCAAAAAGGAAAACACTATGCTTGATCAGAACAGAGCGCCCATTCAAGAAGCCCTTGAAGAATTTGAACTGAACAGAGTCGTTCCCTTTGATGTACCGGGTCACAAGAGGGGCAAGGGAAACCCGGAGCTTACCCGCTTTTTGGGACAGAAATGCATGAGCTACGATGTCAACTCCATGCGCCCCTTAGACAACCTTTGCCACCCTGTGTCTGTTATAAAGGAAGCGGAGGAGCTGGCTGCGGAGGCTTTCGGGGCGGGCTATGCCTTTTTTATGGTTGGGGGAACTACCTCGGCTGTTCAGGCTATGGTGTTCACTGCCGCAAAAAGAGGGGATAAGATAATACTGCCGCGCAACGTACACCGCTCGGTGATAAACGCAATGGTGCTTTGCGGTGCTGTGCCTGTTTACGTCAATCCCGCTGTGGATAAGAGATTGGGCATTGCTCTCGGTATGAGCGTCGCAGACGTGGAAAAGGCTATCAAGGAAAATCCCGATGTCAAGGCGATCTTAGTAAACAATCCCACCTATTACGGAATTTGCAGCGATATAAAGACCATTACCGACCTTGCCCATAAAAACGGAATGATGATGCTGGCGGACGAGGCTCACGGCACACATTTTTATTTCGGAGAGAATATGCCTTTGAGCGCAATGGCGGCAGGGGCTGATATGGCTGCCGTGAGCATGCACAAAAGCGGCGGAAGCCTTACCCAAAGCAGCTTTTTGCTGACGGGAAAAAATATAAGCAGCGGCAGAGTAAGGCAGATAATCAACCTTACCCAAACCACCAGCGGCTCTTACCTTTTTATGTCCAGCCTTGATATAAGCAGGAAAAACCTTGCCGTTCACGGAAAGGAAATTTTCAAAAAAGTAACAGGGCTTGCGGAGTATGCCAGGGAGGAGATCAACCGGATAGGCGACTTTTACGCTTACGGACGGGAGCTTATCAACGGCGACAGCGTTTTTGACTTTGACAACACAAAACTGTCTGTAAACACCTTAGATACGGGCTTGGCGGGCATTGAGGTCTATGACATTTTAAGAGACGATTATGATATTCAAATAGAGTTCGGGGATATGGGCAACATTCTTGCTTATGTCAGCGTTGGCGACCGAGAACGGGATATAGAAAGACTAGTAGGCGCAATGTCGGAGATTCGCAGACGTTATAAAAAGGATAAAAGCGGAATGCTCATTTCCGAATATATGCCGCCTCATGTTGTAATTTCGCCCCAAGAAGCATTTTACGCTGATAAGGAATCCCTCGGCTTGGAGGAAAGCAAGGGCAGGATATGCAGTGAGTTTGTAATGTGTTATCCTCCCGGAATTCCGATCTTAGCGCCGGGTGAGGAGATAACCGAGGACGTTATACGCTATATAAAGTACGCTAAGGAAAAGGGCTGCTTTATGACGGGCGCAGAGGATATGAAAATTGACAGGCTTAATGTGCTGAGGTGAAAATCGGACTGATCGCGCCGAGAAAAATTCAGGTTGGAGATACTGATGCTAACATCAGACCAAATATGCTGAGGTGACAATGCAGAGCGAATTTGTTCCTGTGGTGGAAGAAGCCACAGAAGAATGTAAAAGATATTTTAAGGACAGCTTTTGCACTGCCTATTTGCATGGAAGCATAGCTTTAAACGATGCAGTGCCTTATGTATCCGATATGGATTATTATCTTGTTGTTTCAAAAAATGTTGACAGCAAAGACAAGGAATATATTGCAGGGCTTGAGAATACGCTCCAAGGCAAATATGATGTTGTGAACGGTGTTCATATCAATGTGCATTCAATAGACGAGCTGAAAGAGGACAGCTTTGCAAGATTTATCCTAAGATACAATTCCAAGGTATACAGCGGAGAAGATATTGTAAAAAGCTTGGAAGAAAGCGGCTGCGGCAGAATACTGCCTAATGCAGATACCGCCAAGGGACGTTTGGATTTCGCAAGACAGTGTTTTTCCGACGCATTAAACGGCAGACAGCCCGCAAATACAGGCGATATTCCCGAAAATACATTTTTTGCGGCGCGAAAGTATGCAAGATATTTTGTTATTATTGAGGGCGCATACTTTTTGATGACTGTAAACAGTTTTTCGTCCTTTGAAAAAGAAAAGGTGCTTAACGAACTGCGGAAAATCACAAAAGGCTTTGAAGATATTTTGGGCATAACAGAACGTGTGTTGTATGATCCCATTAAAACAGGGATAAGCCATAACGAATATCTGACAATGATCAAGCCGTTGGTTGAATATATGTTTGAGAAAATACAAAACGAAAGAGGGGGTAACACAATATGATGAACAGCACAGGCTTTGATTTATGGTCAAGGGACTACGATAAAACAGTACAGCTTTCGGAGGAATCCGATGAATACCCCTTTGCCGGTTATAAGGACGTTTTAAACACAGTATACGGTGAAATAAGATTGGGACAGGGCAAGACCGTTCTTGATATAGGCTTTGGTACGGGAATACTGTCAAAAAGGCTTTATGACGAGGGCGTGAAGATCTTCGGCGTTGACTTTTCTGCGGAAATGGTGAATACCGCCAAGGAAAAAATGCCCGATGCAAGGCTTTATCAATTTGATTTTACAAAGGGACTTCCCAAGGAGCTTGAGGGACAAAGGTTTGACTTTATCATCACCACCTATGCAATTCACCACCTTACCGATGAGGAAAAGATAAGCTTTATAAAGCTGCTTAAAACCTGTTTGAACGCAAACGGCAAAATCTTGATCGGTGATGTTGCCTTTGAAACCCAAAAAGATATGGAGCTGTGTATGGAACAGGCAGGGGACGAATGGGACGACGAGGAATTTTACATTGTCGCCGAAGATCTGAAAAAGTCCTTCCCCCATATGGAATTTAAGAAAATCAGCTTTTGCGGCGGTGTCGCCGTTATCTGATCTCTGATCTTGGAAAAGAATACTATGAAAAAGAAAAAAACAATACCCATTCCCGACGGATTTACCGAAAAGGATATAAAGATCGAATCGAGCATCTGCACAGGCGAAAAGACTATTGGCTTTTACAGCGGATCGGATAAAAAGCTGCACTATGCCGAGCTTGTGCGAAGCGATGAGGATATTTTTGATTTTTACTGTAAGTATGGGGTAAAGCGGTAGTTTTTACCCATGTTTGCGGCGTTCTAAAAGAAATTTTGAAATTTTGCATCAGGCGGTGCAAAATTAAAACAAACAGAAACTAAAATGAAAGGCAAAAAAATGGATCTTTGGTTCAGCGAATTCCACACTCCCAACGTAAAGCTGTCTATCAAGGTAGAACAGCAGCTTTACTCGGAGCAAAGCGAGTTTCAGAGAATAGATGTGTTTCAGTCGGAGGAGTTCGGACGGTTCCTTACCCTTGACGGCTATATGATGCTTACCGAAAGAGACGAGTTTATCTATCACGAGATGATAGTTCATGTTCCAATGGCGGTGAATCCCCAAATAAAAAAAGTCCTTGTAATAGGCGCAGGCGACGGCGGCGCGGTAAGAGAGCTTGCGCGCTACAAAAGCCTTGAAGCGATGGACGTGGTGGAGATAGACGAACGCGTTGTAGAGGTGTGCAAGGAGTATCTTCCCCAGACTGCTTGTGGTTTTGACGATAACAGAGTTATGCTCCATTTTCAGGACGGTTTGAAGTTCGTCCGCCGCTGTGAAAACCAATACGACCTTATCATAGTTGACAGCACCGACCCATTTGGACCGGGAGAGGGATTGTTCACCAAGGAATTTTACGGCAACTGCTACAAAGCTCTTACCAAAGACGGGATCATGGTGAATCAGTGCGAAAGCCCCTTTTATCCCGAGGACAGACTGTCTATGCAGAGAGCGCATAAACGTATTGTTGAAAGCTTCCCTATCAGTAAAGTGTATCAGGCTCATATCCCCACCTACCCCTCGGGACACTGGCTGTTCGGCTTTGCGTCAAAGACCCTGCACCCTGTTAAAAACTATGACAGAAAGGCGTGGGAGAGCTTGGGGATAAAAACAAGGTATTACAACCCCGAGCTGCATATAGGCGCATTTGCGCTGCCCAACTATGTTGAGGAGCTTTTGGAAAATGTGGAGGGTATCGTCTGATGAATGAATTAAGCAGAAATATCTCAACCTTTATCGGCTGTGACTGCGAATACAAAGACGCAAGCAAGGTGATCTTCGGCGCGCCCTTTGACGGAACTACCAGCTACCGCCCCGGAACGCGCTTTGCAAGCCAGTATATAAGAAACGAAAGCTACGGTATTGAGACATACAGCCCCTATCAGGACAAGGATCTTGAAGATATAAATGTTTTCGACGGAGGAGACCTGGAATTCCCCTTTGGAAACACTGAAAAAATTCTCTCAATGATAGAGGAGTACGAAACAAAGGTTTTAGATGACGGAAAACTGCCAATAATGATAGGCGGAGAGCATTTGGTGACCCTGGGAGCAGTGAGAGCTGCCGTTAAAAAATACCCTGATTTGCATATTATCCACTTTGACGCCCATGCGGATCTCAGAGAGGATTATTTAGGCGAAAAGCTGTCACATGCCTGCGTTTTAAGAAGATGTCACGATCTTGTGGGCGACGGCAGGATCTTCCAATTTGGAATACGCAGCGGAGAAAGAGCAGAGTTTAAGTTCGCCGCAGAGCATACCACTATGTGCAAGTTTGATTTTGCAAAGCTGTATGAGATCTGCAAGCAAATAAAAGCGCCTGTTTATTTCACCATAGACCTTGATGTCCTGGATTCCTCGGTTTTCCCCGGAACAGGCACTCCCGAGGCGGGAGGGGTGAGCTTTAATCAGCTTATTGCCGCCATAATTACAGTGGGAGGACTTACAAACGTAGTTGCGGCGGATATAAACGAGCTGTCACCGCCCTACGACCCAAGCGGAGTAAGCACCGCCTGCGCCTGCAAGACATTGAGAGAGTTGCTTTTGGCTATCAAGGGCTAATTACATAAGCATAAAAAGGTTTGACAGAGAAAGGAGCAGTCTTGAATAAGCTATTAGACAGATTATCCTATAAATACGGACGTTACGGAATACCCAATCTTATGCTGTATATCGTTATAGCAATGGCAGGGGTGTTCGTGGTAGAATTGTTTGTACCCGAAGTGCCTTTAAGCGGGTATATGTACTTTGACCGCTCGCTGATACTGGCGGGGCAGTGGTGGAGAGTGCTTACATGGGCGCTGATCCCCGATACAACAAGCATAGTGTGGATCATTTTCAGCCTTTATTTTTACTATCTGATAGGGTCGGGGCTGGAAAGTCAGTGGGGCAAGTTCAAATTCAACGTTTACTACTTTATGGGCGTGATACTCACCATTATAGGCGGATTTATCACGGGCTATACCTCTAACACCTATCTTTATTATGCAATGTTTTTCGCCTTTGCGGTGATGTTCCCCGATTTTCAGGTGCTGCTGTTTTTCTTTATTCCTATAAAGATAAAATGGCTTGCTATTGTGGACGCAGTGTTCTTTGTTGTAATGCTGGTTCTGAATATCATTGCGGGGTCGTGGTCGAATGTTGCGGCAATAATTATTTCGGTACTGAACTTTATACTGTTTTTCTTCGGGGATTTCAGGACGTTTATCAAAAATCAGATCTACTATGCTAAGCATAGGAAGAATTATAAGAATAACAGATACCAATAAAGGAGGGCAATATGAATAAAAGAGAAGTATACACAAAAGTCCTGGAACAGGTCAAGACGGAAACCCTGACAGATATTATTGCTTTCAGGCTTAGGGACAATGAGCCGTCTATATTTGAAAGCAAGGTGGGCGGGACTCCTTATGTGCCGAAAGATGTTACTGTTCCTAAGGACAGCTATGGACATCAGCTCAGATTTTTAGCGCAGATAGATTGTGAGAATCTGAAGACCCTGCCCGATTTTCCTCATACAGGGCTTTTGCAGTTCTTTATTTCCGATAGTGAGATCTGGGGGCTGGACGAAAAGGACGGCTTTAAGATATTCTACTATGAGAATGTTGACAAGACTGTTACCGAAGAAGAATGCAAAGCCAAAACGGATATAAATGAAGACAATGAAACTTATTTTCCTGTCAACGGCGAGTACGGTATAGAATTTTCTCCCGATAAAATGTCTATGTCTATGTACGATTACCGTTATGATGATCTTGCTAAGGCTAAGCTCAAGGAAATTATCGGTGAAGATATTGACAATGATCTGTTTAATGAGATCTTTTATGACGACTATGACGAAGAAGATGACGAAGATGATTACGAAGACGAAGATGACTATGACGACGAAGAAGATGACTATTACAGCGAGAGCAAGATAGGCGGTTACCCCTATTTCACTCAATATGATCCTCGGCATGAGGAAAGCAAAAATACCGTTTTGCTCTTTCAGCTTGACTCAGAAGATGTTGACGGCGATGAAGCCGTTATGTGGGGCGACTGCGGTATATGCAATTTCTTTATAAGCCCCGAGGATCTGAAAAAGCGTGATTTTTCAAACGTTTTGTACAACTGGGATTGCAGTTGATCATTAAAAGAAAGGATAATAATTTATGGGAAAATGTTTAATCATCGGCTGCGGCGGAGTTGCGGGAGTTGCAATTCACAAGTGCTGCCAGAACGACAGTGTGTTTGAGGGGATAATGATCGCCAGCCGCACCAAGTCAAAATGCGATAAAATAAAAGCCGAGATAGAGGCGGCAGGAAAGAGCAAGACCGTAATAGAAACCGCACAGGTTAACGCAGACAATGTGGATGAGCTGATCGCTCTTATCAACAGCTACAAACCCGACGTTGTGCTGAACCTTGCGCTTCCCTATCAGGATCTTACAATAATGGACGCTTGTCTTGCCACCAAGACACACTATGTAGACACCGCCAACTATGAGCCGCCCGAAACTGCAAAGTTCGAGTACAAGTGGCAGTGGGCTTACCGCGAGAAGTTTAAGGAAGCAGGCATCACCGCCCTTTTAGGCAGCGGCTTTGACCCCGGCGTTACGGGAGTTTTCTGCGCTTATGCACAAAAGCATTACTTTGACGAAATAAATTACATTGATATTTTAGACTGCAACGGCGGCGACCACGGCTATCCTTTCGCCACCAACTTCAATCCCGAAATAAATATCCGTGAGGTAAGCGCCAAGGGCAGCTACTGGGAAAACGGCAAGTGGGTTGAAACCGAGCCTATGGAGATAAAGAGAGTTTACAACTTCGAGTGTGTAGGCGAAAAGGATATGTATCTACTGCACCATGAGGAGCTGGAAAGCCTGGGACTTAACATAAAGGGAATTAAAAGGATCCGTTTCTTTATGACCTTCGGACAGAGCTATCTTACACACCTCAAATGCCTTGAAAATGTGGGAATGACCTCTATTGAGCCTATCGAGTATGAGGGCAAGCAGATAATCCCACTGCAGTTCTTAAAGGCTGTACTTCCCGATCCTGCTTCTTTGGGTCCCCGCACTGTGGGAAAGACCAATATCGGCTGTATCATGCAGGGCAAAAAGGACGGAAAGGACGTTAAATACTACGTTTACAACATCTGTGATCATCAGGAGTGCTACAAGGAGGTTGGCAGCCAGGCTGTAAGCTACACTACGGGTGTTCCCGCAATGATCGGCGCTATGATGCTGATGACAGGTCAGTGGAAAGGCGCGGGAGTGTTCAATATTGAGGAGTTTGATCCCGATCCTTTCATGGACGCCCTTAATAAGTGGGGACTTCCTTGGAAGGAAAGCTTTGAGCCTGTTTTGGTTGATTAAATCTTACTGTAAAAAATTTTGGAGGTGGGCATTTGAGCCAACCTCCAAAGTTTTTTGAAAAAAATGCGTATTCAATTTATATGAGGTGATTTTATGAGATTCAAATTCTGTCCTGATTGCGGAGATAAGCTGGTTTTAAAGCCCATGGGAGATGAGGGAGACGTTCCGTTTTGTGAAAGCTGCTCCCGTCCGTGGTTCGATATGTTTTCCAGCGCCGTTATAGTGCTTGTAGTTAACGAATACGATGAGGCGCTTTTACTGAAACAAAACTATATGTCAGAGAAATATATGGTGCTGGTATCAGGTTACATAAAACCCGGGGAAAATGCCGAGGACACCGCGCGGCGGGAAGTCCTGGAGGAAGTTGGATTGAAGTTTGACGAAAGCAGGCTCACAGCCACCTATTGGTTTGACAAAAAAGATATGATGATGATCGGATTTATCGCCCGCGCGAAAAAAGCGGAGCTTACCTTATCGTGTGAGGTAGACGAAGCGCGCTGGATCCCTGCCGTGGAAGCCCTTGGGCTGGTTCACCCTAAAGGGGCGGTATCCTATGCGCTGTTGGAGAAGTATCTTAAAACAGAGAAGCGGTAATCTCACTGTAAGCTTATCTTTAAAGACTTTTCTTCATCCATATATGGGGGCAGCCCTCGTCGTCCTCAATTTCGCCATACTCCCCATAACCAAGGCTGCGATAGAAAGCTGTTACCCTGCACTGCGCGTGCAGAGCTATGCTATTCCCGCCCTTTTCGAGAACATGTTTTTCCGCTTCTCTCACCATATCGGAACCTAAATTCCTACCGCGGTATTCTTTGAGAACTGCCAGTCTGCCCAGTATATATGAGTTCATTGCCGGATCCCAAAACACGCGGCAGACTGCAACAGGCTTTTCCTCATCAAAAAATATAATATGGGAAGCGGTTTTGTCGATCTCGTCAAATTCGTCATGGAAGCCCTGCTCCTCTACAAACACCTTTTGCCTGACTTCTATTGCATGATCGTTTAATCCGTCGTAAATCACTGTTTTCATTTCGGGGTTCAGTCCTCTCTTTTTTTGGCAGGTTTGGTGATAACGGGCTTTCCGTCAGCGTCCAGCAGAGGTGTCAGTCCTCCCGAATATCCCGCTTGGACATAAAGATAATTTACCCCTGTTTCCTTGTCTACCAATATCGTTTTAAAAAATCCGGTGCCGCCCTCTTTGTATGCTTTCATAAATCTGCTTTCATTACTCATTTTTCATTTCTCCTGTAAATTTTGATTTGTTTAGAATAAAAGTATCTAAAACTATTTCCCCTCATACTTTTTCCTCAGCCTTCGCAGCTTAAAAAAACAATAAAATATCAACACGCACAAAAACCGAATGCGGCGGAAAAAATAACAGAAAACACTGTGAAAAACACATCTCCGACTCTTTCCTGTATATCGAACATTCTTATATAACCCGGAAGAGTGCAAAGAAAAAAGGATATCAATATAGGAAACAGGCGGGTTCTTATAATACGCATCAGCATATTCAGCTTTGAAATATTGTCCGAAAAGATCTCTCCGTCATTTTCGGACTTTATTTTTGCAGCAGGCTTGCGGAAATATATAAATCCCGTGGAGTTCTGAATATATTCCCAGCCGAAGTCCTTGAACATCTGCCTGTAATCCGTTTCCTCAAAGCCGCTTTGATAATCTATCCGATAGATCACATCTTCGGGAGCGCATTCTTCAAAAACGTAAAAGCAGGGCATGTGAAATTCCACAAGGCGCAATCCCCTGTTATGCTGTTTGCGAAGCCAGGCTTCTTCCTCCTCGTAGTCGGCAATGGTGAAAAAATGCAGCTTAGTCATTGACGTATTCTCCTTTACTGTTTTTATAGAGGCGCTCTATTCTTTTGATCTCGGTATTCAGGATCTCCCTGCCAAGGTCGGTGAGCTTGTACAGCTTCCTTTTTTCTTCCTCGGCGTAAAAGGAGATAAGCCCGTCCTTTTCCATTTTCGAGAGAGTACCGTACATTGTTCCGGGGCTTATTGTGACGGCGTTTCCTGTCATCTTTGCCACCTGCTGACCTATGCCGTAGCCGTGCTGGGGCGTTTGCAGACAGAAGAGGATATAAAAGCCTGTTTCCGTCATGGGGATATATATTCGCTTGATACGTTCTTCCATTATGTGTTCTCCGAATTGTCTGACTATCTTGGGTCGATATATCGAGGTTCGATATACTTATTATATCGAAGTGCGATGTATTTGTCAAGGGGGTATTTGATTTTTTGTTAAAAATTGGCTGTGTATTTCTGCCAAAATCAGAGCAGAAACACACAGCCGTTATTTTTTAACTATATAGGTACAGCCCTACTACGCAACAGGCACATACCCGCTCTTCTCCACGATCTCCTGCCCCTCCTCTGACAATATCCAGTCGATCATGATCGGAATGTTGGAATTATCATTAGCCTTGTCATAAACGGCATACAAGCTGCTGACAATAGGATAGCTGCCGTTGGAAATGTTTTCCTTATCGGGATATGCTCCGTCAAGAGAAAGCATTTTTACATCCGAGTTCTCCACGATCCCCTCAACATAATATCTGAATGAAAAGCCTATTGCGCTTCCCGTAAGAGACATTAAGACGTTTCTTTTCATCGGTACACCGCCCATAAAGCCAAGCATGGCTGTCTGACTGCCGCTGCCTTCGTTTCTCTGCAAGGCGTCTATGGTTCTGTTATTGCCTCCTACCTCTGACCAGTTTGTTATTTTTCCCGAATATATATCCCGTACCTGCTCTGTGGTAAGATCATCAACAGGGTTATTCTTATTGACAATAAAAACAAATGCCTCATATCCGATAGGAACAAATTCCAATTCAACGCCCTTTTCCCTTGCATAAGCGGATTGTTCCTCGGAGGGCTTGGCGCAGAAGATCACATCTGCCGTTCCGTCCACCACAGACTTATAGGCTCCTCTTGTGTTGGTGTATTGCAGCTTGCTTTCCGCCGAAAAGCTGCCTTCTTCAAAGCTTACGCTGTCCTTTGGATAAAGGGAATCCACAAAAGCGGAAAACACGGGATATAATGCCGCCGCGCCGTCGATCACGGGCAAATCACCCTCTAATTTTAAAGAGGAGTTTATTTTCGCTATCTCGGAATTTTCATCAAAGGGCAGATATTTTTCAAGCTCTATGGATTTTGCCTGCATAGCCTTGCTTGTGTTGTTGATGTATCTTTTGGTGAAAATATTGTAAACCGACAGATCAAAAAGCGCAAAGCATAACACAAGAGCAATAATAACAGTTATTTTTTTGCGGAATGACATCATTGCCCTTACCCCCTGTTTGCAATATAGGAAATAATGGAACAATTATTGTAAAGGTAAATTGTGTAAAGAGTAATGGCGATCACGCTTATTACTCCCAAAACCATAATTGCAGTCACTATTCTTTTAAATGCCTTATCGCTCATAAAGCCTCCTTACATTTTCGGTATTGCCAATGACAGAAAAAATACAAACGCAAAAATCGCCAATCCAATAGTTAAAAAAAGAACAGATGAAATAACGAGGGAAAATCTGCGCTTTTTGTGATCTATAACGTTTTTTCTGTCAGACCCTATAAATCTCACAAGGGACACAATGAACCAGACAGCTGAGGCAGGCGGTCCCATGATCAATACAGCATAAAACACAAGCACAAAAAGAGAGTGCAGTATCGAAATAAACTCAAACATAACGGCTTGCTCCCTTTTAAATAAGATACATTTTCACATATTCGCTATTACCAATGCAAGCAAGATCAGATAAGCTATAAAAGGCAAGATTACCACACCAAACAGCACAGCGGAAATCACAAGAAAAAATCTGCGTGTTTTGTAGTCCTTAATATTTTCCTTATCAGCCTTTCTGAATTTTACAATGGAAACAACAAACCACGCTGTAACCGCAATAATGATTGCATACAGCAAAATGTGAAAGACAATGTCCCGATAATCTCCAAATAAAATAATAAGCATATTTACCTCTTTGACCTGCAACCTCTTTCTCAGATTATGCTAACTTATCCGCCAGCTCCTTCATGATCTCAGGGACATTTATACTCTGCGGACAATGTCCCATACACTTTTTACAGCCCACACAGTCCTTGGGAGCAGGCTTATCGGTGGTTTTCAAGTCTTGTATCACCCAATCTCCGTTTAGCTTGTAGTTGTTGTATTTCATTAGAATAGAGGGAATGTCGATCTTGGCGGGGCAGTCGTCGCAGCAATAACGGCACTTTGTACAAGGCACCTGCATCTGATTGCGGAACATCTCGGCAGCTTTGAACAGGGTCTCCTTGTCCTTTTCGGACATTGCTTCTTCCTTATCAAAGGTCTTTACATTGTCCTCTATCTGCTCCATGTTTGACATGCCGCTCAACACCACTTGAACATTAGGCAGGCTCTTTACCCACCTGAACGCCCAAGAAGCAACGCTCCAATCGGGGTGGGCGGTTTTCAGAAGCCCGTTTGCTTCGGGGGTGAGATCGGCTAAACGTCCGCCGCGGACAGGCTCCATTACCACAACGGGAATACCTTTTTCTGTGCAGATCTCGTAGTCCTCCTTTGCAGAGCCGTACTGCCAATCGTAATAGTTAAGCTGTAACTGAATAAAGTCCCAATCGTACAGATCGCGAAAATGTCTTAAGGTATTTGGGCTTGAATGGTTGGAAAAGCCCAGATAGCGTATCTTGCCCCGCGCTTTCAGCTCCTTGAAATACTCGATACAGCCGCTTTCCTCGTATTTTTGGCAGTTGTGATCCATTACCGCGTGAACAAGGTAAAAATCAAAATGATCGGTGCCGAGACGTTCAAGCTGCTGCTCAAAAACCGCCTTATAATCGGGATTTGCGCCTATGTTGAATTTTGTGGCAAGGTAATAGCTGTCGCGGGGATATTTTTTCATAGCCTCGCCAAGAAACTTTTCCGAATCGCCGCCGTTATAAACATAAGCGGTATCGTAATAGTTGATGCCGTGGGACATTGCGTAGTCGATTATCTCCTGCGCCTTTTGGCGGTCAATGGGTTTTCCCTCCAGATCGTCTCTAAGAGGAAGTCTCATATTGCCCATGCCTAAGCGTGACAGGCTAATGTTTTTGAAGCCTTTCATTTCCATAGTGGTGCTGTCCTTTCTTTCAAAAAAATTTTATGGGATTTAATTAACTGTAAAGCTCACATATCCCGCGTTATCCGAGCTGTCCTCGCAGAATATGCCTATAACTACTCCGGTAAAGCCCTCGCAGACCTCGCTGCTTAAATACTTGGACTCCATAGCCGCTAACTGCTGCCATTCGCCCTCATTTTTACCGTACAGCTTGTAGCTCTCGGCGGTGGTCTTTATCATAAGCTCTGCCTTACTGCCGCTTACCGTGATCTCATTCATTTTTATGGGAACGCCGCCGATGTTTATTACTCCGCTAATGACGGTTTTTTCGGAATTGCCTGAAACAGTCAGGTCGTAGTGGTTGTTTTCGTCCATGTAGGCGGTCAAACCGCATTTTGTTGTGCTGTTCAGAGTTTTTACATCAACTTCCACTGCGGCTGCGCATTCAAATTCATGCTGCCTGTCGCCTATAAAGGTGACGTTTCCTCTGCCGGTCAGCTTTTCAGCTGTTCCTCTTAACCGTATCTCTCCGTTTTCGCCGAATTTGTAGTTATCGTAGTCGGGACAGCGGAGATAGCAGGCGGTCTTTGTGTCAAGGCTCCATTTTTCTTCAGGGTATGGGGCAGGATCGGTGCTGAAAGTGCAGGAGCTTTCATTTACATCAAACTCAATACGGCTTGTGCCGTCTGCGCCTACCTTAAACCAGCCGTCTTCCTGCCAATACACAGGCTCCAAAAACACCTCTCTGCCCAAATGATGGAACTGCCGCCACATAGTGATCTGCCTGAACGCAAGGTTCACCATCCACCACTGACCATTGTCATCGCATACTATATCGGCATGACCTGCGCCCTGTACCGTATAACCGCCTAAATGACGGTTGGTGAGAATGGGGTTGTGGGGGCAGCTTTCATATTCCCCAAAAGGCTCTTTACTTCTGAAAAGCGTTTCGGTGTGACCATATTCCGTGCCGCCCTCTGCCACAAGGAGATAGTAGTATTCGCCGATGTGATAGAGGTGGGGTGCTTCTATAAAGCGTCCTCCCGTACCCTTGCAGATACATTTGCAGGGGGAAAGCACCTTTCCCGTTTCTATATCTATCTCGCACAACGATATGCCGCTTTCGCCGAAATCGTCCTCGCCGTTGCTCATAAAGTAAGTTTTATCGCCGTCAAAAAGCAGAGAGGGGTCGATACCGCCCCTGTCAACGCTGATAGGCTCCGACCATTCGCCCTCTATATCGTCGGTGTAGAGATAAAAGTTTCCGTCGCCGTCTGTGTTAGTTACCACAACGTAAAATCTGCCGTTGTTATAACGGATAGTAGGAGCAAAAAGTCCGCCCGACGCGCGGCAGTCAGTCAGGTCAAGCTGGCTTTTTCTTGTTATGCAGTGCCCTATCTGCTCCCAATCTATCATATTTTTGCTTCTGAACAGAGGGAGAGCGGGAAAATACTGAAAGCTGCTGCAAACAAGATAAAAATATTCTCCTGCCTTACATACGCTGGGATCGGGATAAAAACCTCTTATTACAGGATTTATGTATTTCATGGCAATTCTCCTTTTTTATTATAATACTAATTCTTGATCATACAATAGACAAAGCCTATTGTATGATGCCTCCCCTCAGGCGGCTGTCAAAATCAAAGATTTTGACAGAATTAGTATTGAACTAACTTTCTTGGCAGTTTCACCGCCAACGCCGTGTATAGCACAGCGAGTCATATTGTAGACATAGTCTACAGTATGATAAAGAAATAGTATAAAAAAGCCGCTATAAAAGATAATACCTTTATAACGACTATAACGACAAATATCGCAAATATAAAACAATAAAACAAATCTCACCGCAGAAATGATCTGCAGAAAAAATTCAGGCATCAGGGCAGAGCTGCGGAAGATCAAAGCTGTTCCTCTTCATCTTCTTCGTCTGCTTCTTTCTCCTCTGCTTCCTCGATCTCTTCTTCGGTTATTGAGGGTATTTCTTCATCTTCATCGTCATCTTCATTTTCTTCATCTTCGCCGAAGAAACGCATGATCTCATCCTCACGCTCATTTTCGTCGTCAATGTAGTCATAATCGTAACCATAATCGTCGTCATCGTCCTCATCTTTTCTCTTGACGACCTTATCCTTTAAAAGCATTGTAGCAACAAAAGCGCCGCCCAGCAATGCTAAAACGCCTAACAATAAACCGATTAAACCCTTATTCATATATAAGTCCTCCTTGAATTTATGATCAAGTTTTTTTACTTTTATATATTATATATCATTTTGGAACATTTTTCAAGTGAAAAACGAAATATAGCACAATAACCAAAAAAATCACAGATTTCCTGTTAAATTCATCAGTACTGCAAGGGCAGCCACAGGCGCGGTCTCGCACCTTAATATCCTTTTGCCCAGGGTGGCAAGGGCAATTCCCTTTTCCTCGGCAAAAGCGGCTTCTTCCGGCTCAAAGCCTCCCTCGCTGCCGATAAAGATGCCTATTTTTGCGGTTTTGTCAGTAACAAGCTGCGAGATCTGTTTACCGCCGCATTCATAAAACAGTATCCCCGTTCCTTTGCCGCTGTATTCCTCCACTGCCTTTCTAAAATCTGTCAATGGGGAAATTTCGGGGATCCTGCCGCGCCCGCTCTGCTTCGCCGCTTCCTCTGCTATTTTCTGCCAGCGCTGTGTTTTCTTCAAAGCGCTTTTTTCATCAGGACGGGAAACGCAGCGCTTTGACAGAACAGGAACTATATTCACAGCCCCAAGCTCGGTGGCTTTCTGCACTATAAAGTCCATTTTATCGCTTTTGGGTAGGCACTGAAAAAGGGTCATCTCCACGCTTGGCTCGGCATCGTTTTTGCGGCTTTCAAGAACTTCCAGCTCAACCGTTTCTTTTTGGCAAAGGCAGATCCTGCACAGGCTGTCGGTGCCGTTATTGTCGCAGAGAACCACAAGCTCCCCCGTTTTCATTCGCAGGACTGTTGAAAGGTGCTTTGCGTCCTCTCCTGTGATAAAAGCCCTTTCTCCGTCGCTTTGTCCGAAAAATCTCGGATAGCGCCAGCGCAGATTTTTCACCTTGACGCTTTTCTCCTCGGTGCTTTTGTCCTCGGCGATCGCTCTTTGAACATCGTTCAGTTCTTCTTCACCGACTCCGTTAGTTGATGCCATATTTTTCGCCCCCTTTGAAAAGCTGCGACACAAGCTGTCTTAAGCCCATGTTTTTTTCAAGAGAAAGTGTGTCGTCCTCCTCCAATATTTCTGCCGAATATTTCTGCGCAAGATATACGATCTCAATATCCCTTGTCATATTGGCAATTTTAAGGGCGGGAAGTCCGTGCTGCGCCGAACCGAAAAAGTCTCCGGGTCCTCTCAGCTCAAGATCCTTGTTGGCTATCTTAAAGCCGTCGCAGGTGGCTACCATGGTATCGACACGGGATCTTGTGTATTCGTTCTTGCTGTCGGTAACGAGAATACAGTGGGATTGGGTGTTTCCTCTTCCCACACGTCCTCTGAGCTGGTGGAGCTGTGAAAGCCCGAACTGCTCCGCATTTTCTATTATCATAACAACGGCGTTGGGAACGTCCACGCCAACTTCCACAACAGTTGTCGCCACAAGAACGCTGATGCGGTTTTCCTTGAAATCCGACATTACCTGATCCTTGTCCGCCTGCTTCATTCTTCCGTGGAGAAGCCCCATGGAAATGCCTTTCAAAGCGCCATTTTGCAGCGTTTCAAAGTACTTCACCGCCGACGCCTTGTCGGTAATTCCCTCCTCTACTAACGGACAGACTATATATGCCTGATAGCCCTCTTTTACATACTTTATTATGAAGTTATACAGCCGCTGATGATAGCCGCTGTCTACTCCGTAGGTCTTTATGGGCAGCCGTCCTTTTGGCATTTCGTTCAGCACGGAAATGTCAAGATCGGCGTAGATCATAAGGGCAAGGGTTCGGGGTATGGGGGTGGCCGACATTACGAGGCTGTGAGGGTTTTCGCCCTTTGCCTGCAGCGTTGAACGCTGTTCAACACCGAAACGGTGCTGCTCGTCCGTCACCGACAGGGCGAGGTTTGCAAACACCACCGACTTTTGTATTAGGGCGTGAGTGCCTGCCACCACCTGGGCTTCTCCGCTTTCTATGCGTTTTCTTGCTTCCCTTTTTTCTTTTTCGGTCATGGAGCCTGTCAGCAGCTCAACAGTTACCCCCAAAGGCTCTAAAAATTTGGAGAGAGTGTCTCTGTGCTGTTTTGCTAAGATTTCCGTAGGCGCCATAAGGGTCGCCTGATAGCCGTTTTTCACCACGAAATACATCACCGCCGCAGCCACAAGGGTCTTGCCGCTGCCCACATCGCCCTGCAAAAGCCTGTTCATGGGCAGCTCTCCGCACATATCCGCGATACAGTCTTTTATTGCGGCTTTCTGCGCGCCTGTGGGTTCAAAGGGCAGGGCTTCAAAAAAGTCCTTTATGGGAACTTTTTTCATTTTTATGCCATTCGCCTTGCGTTTTTTCTTTCCCAAAAGAGACAGACCAAGCTGCAGCACCAGCAATTCCTCAAAGGCAAGTCTTTTCTGCGCCTGCAAATACACGTCAAGGCTTTCGGGGAAGTGGATATTGTTTACCGCCTTCTCTAATGGAAGAAGCTGTTCCCTCTCGCAAATGTATTGGGGCAGCAGATCCTCAAAGTCTGCCTTTTCAAGCGCCGCGCTGATATTCTGTGACACCATGTTGTTGGAAAGTCCCTTTGTAAGCGGATACTTTGGGGTTATCACGTTTTTTGCGCTTTCGGGGATAAAGAGAGGAGAAGCCACCTCTTTTTTGGCAAAATCACAGGTCACCTTTCCGTAAAAAAGATAGCTCTGCTTTTCCACCAGCTTGTCAAAGCTGAACTGGGTGTTGAAAAATGTCAGCAGCATTTCGTCGGTATCGTCGCTGACCACAGCGTGATATATGGTTATTTTTCCGCTGAAATAAGGCTTAAGCTTTTTGGTGACAGTGCCTCTGAAAACGCAAGTCTCGCCGTTTTCTATTTCGTTTATGGGTCTTGGGTCGCTGTAATCTATATAATCCCTGGGATAATAGGTTATCAGCTCTTCAAGAGAATTTATGCCCAGCTTGCTGTACAGCTGCGCCCTTTTTTCGCCTATTCCTTTAATATAAGTTATTTCACAGTTATTCTTTATCATTCTCTCAAACTCTTTATTCGGTCAAAATTGTCAGCTGTTTTTTAATCTAGATCCATGATATAAAATTTTGCGTCAAAAACTCGGTCGTCAAAGCAGGCATATACACCCAAATGATCGAATTTCATTCCGATTTTCTCCATTACCTTGCCGCTGTTGGGATTGTCAACTGCATGATCGGCTATAAAATGTTTTATGCCGTTTGCGCTTAAATAATTCACGATCGCCCTTGCCGCTTCGGAAGCATAGCCCTTGTGCCAATATTCGTAAGCCAGATTGTAGCCCAAGCTCCAACGATCATATTGGGACTGATAATAAGCTCCTCCGCTGCCGATAAGCTTTCCCGTTTCCTTTAACTGAAAGCCCACGTCAAGGACTTTTTCATTATCGGTATTGTCAACGACCGATTGAAGCCACTGCCTTGTTTCCTCCACGTTTTTATGGGTGGAGTAGATCATAAATTTTGTTACCCTCGAATCGCTTGTCCAGGTGTTAAAAATATGCTCTGCATCGGCAATTTCCAAGGGTCGTAATATAAGTCTTTCCGTTTCTATGGAGGTAAATCTCATTTGTTATCCTTTCAACAACGGCTTTAATCGTCCAAAAACTCAACCTTGCCGCTTTCTATGTCGTACATAGCGGTTACTACCTTAAATCCGCATTCTTTTTCGTCCTTCTGAATTTCAAGGCTGTCCTCTATGGTTTTCTTGCTGTTCTTTGCGTTCAGAACGCTTGCCTTGTATTCGTCCTTTTCGTCACCTACAGCCTTTACTATTTCATCGGTAATAAACTTGATGTAGCCTTCGGGCTCATGGTGGAGAGCTGCGTCTACCGCTCCGCAGTGGGTGTGCCCCAATACCACGCAAAGAGAGCAGCCTAAATGCTCCACAGCATATT
>JAAVIE010000118.1 GCA_014799325.1 Oscillospiraceae bacterium | reverse complement strand
TCAGTAAATTGCCGCCAACTTTCCTTGAGAGCGGGCTGAAATCAGCACAAGTTTCTTGAGAGCATAAAAAGATGCTTGTTTTTTTACAGCTCCCAATAACTCTCGTTATCGGAATCGCAAAACTTATTTCCAGCAAAGGTAACGACAAAAAGAGAAAAAAATAACCGCCCCTTCTCCCCAGATGTTGCGGTTATTTTAACTTAAAACTAATGGGAGTTAGCCGTTCGTCGGCACTCTCTCTTTTTTATTATTATACACAGATTTCGCTGTTTTGTCAATAGTGGAAATTAAATTTCCGCAGCGATCCTATCGCCCATTTCCGTACAGCTGACAAGCGTCATACCCTCGCTCATAATATCTCCTGTACGCGCGCCCGATGCCAGCACCTTATCAACAGCAGCTTCGATATCGTCCGCTTCCTTTTGCATATCAAAGCTGTAACGCAGCATCATAGCGGCAGAAAGTATAGTAGCTATAGGATTAGCCTTGTTCTGTCCCGCAATGTCGGGCGCCGAACCATGGATAGGCTCATACAGACCCAAAGTGCCTTCGCCTAAGCTTGCGGAGGGCAGCATTCCGAGAGAGCCTGTGATCATGCTTGCTTCGTCGGAAAGAATATCACCGAAAAGATTTTCGGTAACAATTACGTCAAACTGGGCGGGATTTCTTACCAGCTGCATAGCCGCATTGTCAACCAGCATATCGGAAAATTCCACTTCGGGATAGCTTTCAGCCACCTTGTGAGAAATTTCTCTCCACAGACGGGAGCTGTCAAGTACGTTTGCCTTGTCTATGCTTGTGACCTTGTTGCGGCGTTTTTTAGCCATATCAAAGGCTACCTTGCAAATTCTCTCGATCTCAAAATCGCTGTATTTCATGGAGTCGCTGGCAGTTTTGTGACCGTTTTCATCAATATATGTTTTCTTTTCGCCGAAGTAAGCGCCGCCTATAAGCTCGCGGACTATTACCAGATCAAGACCCTTTTCGGTAATGTCGCTTCTCAGAGGGCAAGCGGAAGCAAGGGGCTTCAAAAGCTTTGCGGGGCGGATATTTGCGAACAGCTTCAATGCACCTCTTATTCCCAAAAGACCTGCTTCGGGGCGCATGCTGCCCTCACCCTTATCCCACTTGGGGCCGCCAACCGCGCCTAACAGAACACTGTCGGAAGCAAGGCACTTGTCTATGGTTTCCTGTGGGAGGGGAACGCCTGTTTCGTCAATGGCGATGCCGCCCATAAGCACCTGTGTGTAGTTGAAGGTATGATTGTATTTCTTTGCAACCTTATCAAGGACTTTCATTGCCTCATCTACGATCTCGGGGCCTATGCCGTCGCCCTTTATTACCGCTATGTTTTTTGTCATTAGTGTTGTTTCCTTTCTTTTTGTCTTGTTTGGCTTTTAATTTTCTTATGCTGCTGAATTGCTGTAATTGATAACTGCCACCTCAGTCATTATATCGCTACATTTTTTGATTATTTCTTCCAGCTGTATTGCTGCAGCTCCGTCAATAACAGTTTCTCCGCACTGACTGCACTTCATGCAAGGTACATTTCTTACCACAACAATTCGACCGCCCTCAAGCTCGGCAGTGTAATTTGTAAAACCCTCTGTCATGTCGCCTTTACAGTAAAAACAGTTCAAATTATTGCTCCTTTCTTGTTTTAAAGTCATTGATCCATTTATCAGCATTCGGATAATATGCGGTTATGATCCATAAATGTTCTCTATCAGTGCCGCAGACAATGTGCAAATAACTGTCATTTAGGCTTTTTCCAAGTATAAGACAGCCTGGGTGCGGGTAATCATTTTGATATTGTTCTATAATTTCACCATTTTGTATTGCATTTATTACATCATGGTATGATTTTTTTCTTTCTCGAAGTCTGTCAAGCAAATGAAGAGTTAAATGTACTTTTCCGTTTTCTTTTATTATATCCCTAAGATGTTCAATTACAATCAATGATTACTCTCCTTTTCAGCAGCTTCTCGAACATTGGACAGGTACACAATACTTTCACGCTCTTTTGTCATCTCTCTCCAAGAAATTCGGGCGGAACCGACTTAGTCAGCCACACCCCATTCTCCGAGAGATAAAACTTATACCCCGCTCTGAACATTTTTCCCGAATGTACAAAGAAAATATGGGGCTTACCGTGTCTTGCGCCTACCTTTTCGGCGGTTTCCTTATCCTTGGACAAATGCACATAAAGTCTGCTTTTGGGGATCAAGCCCTCTTTTCTGATAGAAGCCACAAATTTCTCCCCTGTGCCGTGGAAAAGCTGTTCGGGGGGCTCCGCTTCTTTCAGCTCTACATCGACGTTTACCGAGTGACCTTGATTTGCTCGTATCTTGGTTTTGTCCTCGTTGAAGCTGTAACGCTGTTTGTTGTCGGTGCGTACTATCTCCTCTAAAATACCCATGTCAATGTGATAGTCGTCGGTTTTGTTTATGCCATTTATCAGCTCGTCAACGTTCGCCCAGCCGTGTTGGTCTAAGCTTATGCCTATGGTTTCGGGCTTGTGGCGCAGGATAAGGCTTATAAAAATGCTTGTTTTCTTTAGATCTTTCATAATAATATAAAATCAGTTGCCCGCCTTGATAGAATTAAGCAATCCGCCCTTGTTTATAATATCCTTTATAAATTCGGGGAATGGCTCGGCGGTATAGGTTTTTCCTGTGGTGTGGTCGGTGATCTTTCCTGTGTCGAAATCTACCTCTACATCGTCACCTGCCTTGATCTCCTTTGCCGCTTCGGGGCATTCGAGAATGGGCAGTCCGATATTTATGGCGTTGCGGTAGAAAATTCGTGCAAAGGTAGCGGCGATAACGCAGGCAATGCCGCTTTCCTTAATGGCAATGGGGGCATGCTCACGGGAGCTGCCGCAGCCGAAATTTGCTTCTCCTACCATAATGTCGCCTTCTTTTACCTTGCTCACAAAGTCCTTGTCTATATCCTCCATGCAGTGGGAGGCAAGCTCCTTGTGATCGGCGGTGTTAAGGTATCTTGCGGGGATAATTACGTCGGTATCGACGTTGTCGCCGTATTTGTGTACTAAACCGTGTGCGTTCATATTTATTGGGAATGCCGATAAAATGTCGGCATTGTCTCCTTTCGTTTTATTAAGAATAATAGCTTGCAGTATGAATCCTGCTCAAGTAACTGTCTATTACCGACTTGAAGTTAAACAGCAAGGGTGTGGTTTTAAGGTTGTTAAGTGCCTGTTCGTTTTCAAGCTTGCAGAACAGCGCTATGTCCGCTGTGGAGCTTTCCGTCAATATACTTTCCACCTTGATCTCCAAAAGTCCGTCAACCTTTCCCGCCAGATCCTCCAATCCACTTTTGAGTTTTACGGCGGCAAGCCTTCTGTCGCTGTCAGGCAGCTCATCTTTAAATGTCAGTAAAGCAACATGATTAAGCATGATCTCATTTTCCCCTTTCCAAACATTGACTGATCATATTGAAATACATGATTATTATAACAAACACCTTGCTGTTTCCCACAAAGCCGTCTGCAAAACAATTATAAAATTTAACCTTTATATGCCGATATCTTTCCTTCAATTGCGCTGGCTGCCGCTACATAAGGGCTTGCAAGGTAAACCTCGCTTTCGGTATGACCCATTCTTCCCACAAAGTTGCGGTTGGTGGTGGAGACCGCTCTTTCTCCTGCCGCTAAAATACCCATGTGACCGCCTAAGCAAGGTCCGCAGGTAGGTGTGGAGAATACGCAGCCCGCATTTATAAATATCTCCGCAAGTCCTTCATTGATGCACTGCAAGTATATCTTCTGTGTAGCGGGGATAACTATGCAGCGCACACCCTTGGCAACATGCTTTCCTTTGAGAACCTCTGCCGCCTGGCGCATATCGCTGATCCTGCCATTGGTGCAGGAGCCTATTACAGCCTGATCTATCTTTACATCTCCCCAGTCCTTCTCTGTCCTTGCATTTTCGGGAAGGTGGGGGAAAGCTACAGTCTGTTCTACCTTGTCAAGCTCGATGTCTATTACTTGAGAATAAACGGCGTCCTCGTCAGCCTTGAACACCTCAAACTCTCTGTCGGTGCGTTCCTTTACAAAATCTATTGTCTGCTGATCCACTTCAAAAATTCCGTTCTTTGCGCCTGCTTCGATAGCCATATTAGCCATACAGAGCCTGTCCTCAACGGTAAGAGAAGAGAGACCCTCTCCGCCGAATTCCATGCTCTTGTACAGTGCGCCGTCAACACCAATTTTTCCGATAATATGAAGGATCACATCCTTGCCTGTAACGTATGGCTTGAGTTTTCCTTTGAGATTAAACTTTATAGCCGCAGGCACCTTGAACCATGCTTCACCCGTTGCCATTCCTGCCGCCATATCGGTGGAACCTACGCCTGTGGAAAATGCGCCCAGAGCCCCGTAGGTGCAGGTGTGGCTGTCCGCGCCTATGCACAGCTCTCCGGGGGCGATAAGTCCTTTTTCGGGGAGCAAAGCGTGTTCAACGCCCATATCTCCTGCATCGTAAAAGTTCACTATGCCGTGCTGTCCTGCGAATTCGCGGCACTGCTTGCACTGTGTTGCCGCCTTGATGTCCTTGTTAGGAGCAAAGTGATCCATTACAAGGCTTACGCGGCACTTGTCAAATACTCCGCCAAACCCTGCCTTGTTGAATTCGTTGATAGCAACAGGTGCGGTGATGTCGTTAGCCAATACCATATCAAGCTTGGCTCTGATAAGCTGACCCTCGCGAACTTCGCTGAGTCCTGCGTGTTTTGCCAGGATCTTCTGGCTCATTGTCATTCCCATATTCTGTTCTTCCTTTCACTTTGTTTTTATTTTAACATATTTTTTTGCCTTTTTCAAGTAATAAGGGGATTTGTTTACTGATTTTTTTCTGCTTTTCCCACCTTATGATATAAATAATAATTTATTGCGTCCAATAATGCGATCAGGCTGGCGTCTATAACGTCCTTTGACGCTCCTACTGTCGTCCATATCTTTTCGCCGTCTGTGCTTTCTATCAGCACCCTTGTTACTGCGGCGGTGCTGTCGCCCTTGGCAATAACTCTAACCTTGTAATCTATAAGATGAGTGCGTTTGAGCTGAGGATAAAATACTTCCAAAGCCTTTCTTATAGCTCGGTCTATGGCGTTTACGGGGCCATCGCCCTCATCGGCGGTTATCTCGTATTTGTCGCCCACCTTGACCTTTACCATTGCATTGGCTTTTTCAAGTCCGAATGTATTGTAATTCTGGCTGGAAACAACATGGAAATGCTCGATATTGAAAAAGGGCTTGAAGCGCTTTAATTCCTTAAGCACCATAAGCTCAAAGCTTGCCCCTGCCGCTTCAAACTGAAAGCCTGCGTTTTCAAGCTTTTTCAGCTTCTCCATTATCCTTTTTGTTTCGGGGCTGTTTTTGTCAAGAGACTTGTCAAAGCTGATGAGCTTGGAAAGCACCGTGCTTCTGCCGCTGACCTCGGACAATAAAAAGCTCCGTTCGTTGCCCACCGATTCGGGGGAGATGTGCTCAAAAGTCTTTGGATCCTTTGCCACTCCGTCAACGTGCATTCCGCCTTTGTGACCGAAAGCGCTTCTTCCCACATAAGGAGCGCTTCCCGGCAGCTTTGTGTTGGCGATCTCCGCAATGTAGAAGGCTGTGGGGGTCAGATCCTCCAAGCTCTTTTCGGGTACGCAGTCATAGCCTAACTTTAATTGCAGATTTGGTATTATTACCGAGAGATTTGCGTTTCCGCAGCGCTCGCCTATTCCTATAAAAGTACCCTGTACATGAGCCGCCCCTGCTTTTACCGCCGCTATTGAACAAGCTACCGCGCAGCCTATATCGTTGTGGCAGTGGATGCCTACGGGGATATGTACCGTTTCTACCGCTTTTTTGGTTATCTCCTCCACTTCATCGGGGAAACAGCCGCCGTTGGTATCGCACAGCACTACCGCCGAAGCTCCCGCTTTTTCCGCTGCTTTTAACGCCGACAGGGCAAAATCGGGGTCGTCCTTGCAGCCGTCAAAGAAATGCTCTGCGTCAAAGATGACTTTTTTGCCCTTGCTTACAAGATATGCAACGGTGTCGCCGATCATTGCAAAATTTTCCTCGGGGGTAGCTCCTAAGATTATATCGGAGTGGAGCTTCCAGCTTTTTCCGAATATGCTCACATACTTGGTTTCGGCGGTGAGGAGGGCGTTTAGGTTTTCGTCCTCCTCGCAGGTGAGGGTCTTTCTTCTTGTGGAGCCGAATGCAACAAGCTTGGTGTTTTTCAGGGTCAGGGCTTTTGCTCTTTTGAAAAAGTCCAGATCTTTCGGGTTGGAACCGGGGTTTCCTGCCTCCACAAAGGTCACGCCGAAGCTGTCAAGTCTTTGGAGTATTTTCAGCTTGTCGTCTGCGGAAAAGCTGATGTTTTCGCCCTGGGCGCCGTCGCGGAGGGTGGAGTCGAAGATGCTTATATTTTTCATGTTGTTTCCTTTCTGTTTTGTGCTTTTGGGGGAGTTGCGGCGGTTTTAGGTTATCTTAAAAAGTTGTGCTGATATATGCTCGCTTTTAGGAATGTTGTGCTGTTTTTTCGCTCTTTTAGGGAAGCTGCGGTAATTTGGGCTCTCTCAAGGAAGTTGTGCTGATAGATGCCCGCTTTTCGGGAAGTTGTGCGAGTGGTGATCCTCTTTTAAGGAAGGTTGGCGGTAATTTACTGATTTAAAAAGAATTTCAAAACCGAAAACTTTTTAAAATTGCAAGCAATTTTAAAAAGTTTTCTATCCGACTGCGTTTAGAATTTTTGCCTGAAAAACTGGGCAAAAATTCTAAACGCAGTCGATTTTTGAAATTCGTGCTATCAGGAAAGTGGTGAGATTAGATGCCCGCTTTTAGAGATGTTGTGCTGTCAGGGCAGTTGTGCGAATAGAAGCCCGCCTTTAAGGAAACAGGTGATAATTTTTCACCGCCGTTATATGTGTTGTGCTGATTTTTTGTTCTCCCGGGAAACTTGATTTATTCTGTATATACAAAAATAACCTTCATCTCCAAAGAGATGAAAGTTATTGCTTCCACGTTACCACTCTTAATTGATATTGCCTTACAGCAATATCCCCTCATTGACATCTACCAATGTCAGCCCCTGTAACGCGAGGACGCGTTCCGTTCTCCGCAGATATTCTGCATCGACGGACGGCTCAAAGGTGATTTAGAAAGAATTTCCACCGCTGTCTCGCACCAAACGACAGCTCTCTGTGGGTTTCCCGACTTTCCGCTCCTTGTCATAGCCTTTCGATATTTATTTTGTTTTTACTATGTTAACACATTTTTTTATTATTGTCAAGCAGAAATTATAAAAAACAGGGGAGTCGTTTTCATACTATCAATGATATATCACCACCGCGTCATATTCCTTTTGAACTTTTCGGAATAGACCTCTTTCAGTTCCTCCGCCGTAATATCATAACACAGCAAAACATCATTATAATACATAAGAACGTCCGCCATCTCCTCAACCAGCTCTTTTCTCAGCTCGGTGTCTTTTTCCGCTCTTTCGCCGCCCTTTTTCTTAATAATGTCAATAACCTCTCCTACCTCGCCAATCATCCACAGCAGCTTGTTTTTTCCCGTTTCGGGGGAAATGGGCTCCCATATGCCCTTGTATTTATTTTGAAGCTCCCTTTGCATTTGCTGCATTTCATTTATGCCGAAATCGCTCATATAAGCGCACCTCCGAATTGCGGTCTATTTTTAATCATATTATATCATAAAAAGAGAATTTTGCAAGGCAAAATTCGATTCCTTTAAAAAGATAAAATAACCTCAAACATTTAAATAATTTCTTCCTCTTTCCGCAGTTTGAGGTTATTATATCATAAAAAGAGATTTTTGCAAGGCAAAATTCGATTCCTATAAAATAATTTCAAAAATTGACCCCATACTGTATAGGCTCGACTGTCTGTGTTATAGGCGCAAATCTATAACCGCTTTCCTTTAAGCACTTTATTATATTTTCAAGAGCCGCCACAGTATTTTCCCTTGTGTCGGTGTCATGCATAAGCACCGTAGCCGAGGGGAATCTTTTCACATCATTTGTAACATTCAGGCATAATTCCTCGGGGCTTAGCCCTCTCCAGTCGTTGCTGTCCGTGTTCCAGTCGTAGTACACAAAGCCTCTTTCGTCCAAAGCCGCCTTGATCTCATCACGGCAGTGGCGGTTGTACTGATTTACACTGCCGCCGGGGAAGCGGTAGAGCCAAGGCTTCTGATTTGTGACCTTTGTTATTATATCATAGGCGTTTGCAAAATCCTCCAAATATGCCTGTTCATCTTCATAGATCGTCAGGTAATTGTGAGTATAGGAGTGTACTCCGATAGTGTGGCCTGCCGCCGCAATAGTTCTCAGCCTGTCTGCGCACTCCTTGCTTTCGTCGGGAATAACAAAGAAAGTAGCCTTGATGTTGTATTCCTTCAATATCCTTAAAATATCTTCGGTGTATTTTGAGGGACCGTCGTCAAAGGTGAGATAGATAGTTTTTTCCTTTTTCTCATATTTTCCCACATACTTTTCCACCCACATATTGGGGTACTCTGTAAACTGCGAGCGGTCGGGCTTTTCAAACATAGGCTCGGTCTCCGCAGGCTCGGTTTCTGTTGGGGGAGTGATCTCGTTCTGTATCGGGGCGTTTTCGTTGTTTATTTGGGGATTTACAACGGGAACGGCGGAAACGTTGTGAGGGGGAGTTCTGACAGCAGGGGTGAGGTCGAAAAAGTCCTCCATATCATCGGCGGAACAGCCTGTCATTATTGCAGTTAAGGTGAATACGCTTATTATTTTTAAAAGGGAGCTTTTCTTTATGGAAGAATTTCTGCCCTTGGTTTTGTTGCTGATGCTCATAATAATTACCTCCGAGTTTTTTGGTTTTCTTTGTAATTATTATGGCATAAGAAATTGATCTATTCAACAACAAAGCGGTAACAATTCGTTTACAGTTTGGTTACAAGTTATTACATAGTGGTTACAATGGTTACAAAGTGATTACAGGTAAATTTTTAAAACAGAGATGCTTACTTGACATAATCGCTCTGTTTGAGTATAATATAAGAAGATACAATAGGATAGAGAAGATTTGAGCTTAATATGGTAAATAAAAGGGTATTATTAAACAAAAAGGAGTGATTTTATGGCATCATTTACATTTGACAGACCTCTTCGCCTTGATGAGGAAAGTGCGGAAAAATTCTTTGAAATCGCTTCCAAACCTGCTAAACCGTGTGATATAAAACCTTATTCGGATACGGACAGAAAGGAGAGCGAGGAGCTATTAAAGAAGTATTGGTTCAAAGCAAGGACGAACAAAGCAGAATAAGAATGTTCCCGCTTGGTGAACTTATTTCCGGGAATAATTCAGAGGAAGATATTCAGCGTCTTACAGAGCTGTTGTCTTCCTTTTCTTGTGAAAAAGATAAAGATGTTGAGTATTTTTTGCATAGAGAAGGACGGTTTGTTATTCTCGGTTACTTCACATTGGCGTTGAAGGTTCTTGATCTTCCGGAAAATCTTTCAAACAATATGCGAAAAAGGTTAGACGGAATATCTGCCAAGCTGCATGGAGATGTTATTCGATCTATTCCTTGTACCTTATAGGTCAGCTTGCCAAAAATTCACAAATTCCAACAGAATTATTTGTTAAAGGTTCGGAGCTGATAAACTGCGCAATGTCAGTTATCCGTTCTGCCGAAGCTCTTGTCGGCGGAAGATACGTTTTAATTGAATGTCGTGATAAATCCAAACTGGTAAATTTCTATACCGATAACGGCTTTGAGATATTGGGAAAAATACCGTTTGAAGATATACAAATGGTACAAATGCTGCGTACTCTTTGCAGTGCAGCTACTTGAAAAACTTTGGGACTGTTTTTTACAGTCCCTCATTTTTATCCGATAGTATCATAAAATGATTATTTCATTCACAACTAATTCTTAAAAACAGCCCCCGCCTGCAAAAAACTCTCCCTTCTCTTCAAACCCCCGAAAAATCCCCCAAAAATCTTTTTTAATCTACCAACACCGATCCTCCACAGCCACACAGCCCCGCACAAAACAGGATCGTACCTCTTAACAAAATCCCCCGCATAATTTACCACCTCGCCCCCAAATCCCTTTTTAAACCTATAGATACCGTACTTAGGATCATTTTCATTATCATAGCAGGGAATACCGCCGAAATCATAGAGCTTACAGCCTTTTTTCAAAGCATACTCTATCATAGTCCACTGCATCAGATAGTTGGGATAAAGACTGCGGTTTTCATTTGAGGAGGCACCGTAAACATAAGTAAATACCCCCGAATAATTTACCCCTATGGCTCCCGACAGCGGAGTTTCCTTTCCGTCAATGTCCGCGTAACAAATAAACAGCTTACAGTTATCGCCAAGCCCCTCTATAAAACGGCGAAAGTATTCGGAGCTTCTTATGGGGAAATTATCCCGCTTGCCTGTGTCGATCATCAGCGGATAAAAATCCTCCAAGCCCTCCACGCCCATTGCCTTGCAGTAAACTCCCTTGCGCTCCGCCTTTCTTATACGGTTGCGCCAATCGGATCTAAAGCCGCTCATTACCTCATCGGGAGTCTTTCCCTCAATGTCAAGGATGTAATTATTTCTGCATTGTACAGTTTCGGTTTTTGACCCTGCCCTCTCTGTTTTTCGGGAAAAGCCCAGCTCCCTCATTGCTGCTATAAATTCTTTATCATTTTCATTAACGGGAGGATCGCAGATAAATTCAAAGGCGTTATATTTTTTGGAAAGGCTGTCTATTCCCGCAAATATTTCTTTCATAACTTCTGTGTTATGATGATCGCACACAGGACCCCTGGGAGCGTACAGGAGGGCGCGGTCAAAAAATGGAAGTTCCTTTATCAGGATCAGACAAGTTCCGACAATTTTCCCATTATTGTCTCTGACCACAACCGCCTCGCTGTTCCAGTTGAATTTTACCGCTGTCCATTCAAGAGACTGCATAAAGCTTATACCCGACTGCTCTTTTAAAAAGCTTTCGTATTCATAAACCGCCTTGTTATCGGCTTTGTTGAGTATTTCCATATTTTCCTCCGATAAGTTTTTTGCCTTTCACGCGCGTTCAAACATTAAGACGCTGACCTTATGACAATCTTATCAAAGAAAAAGTTACAAATTATTACAAATCGGGAAAAATATTGAAATCACAGAAGCTTTATGCTATACTTGTATTGTTCGCACCAACCGCAAAACAAGGAAAGAAATAATTGTGAAAAAAATAAAAAAATTTAAAATTAATCGTAAAATAAAGCTTACGATCAAAAAATATCTGTCTTATATAATTTACGCCGTTATAAGCGGATTTATATTATCATCGGGAATAACCCTTTATGTCGCCCATTTCGGCGCAGATATCCTGACCATACAGTCAACAGAAAATGTCAATCTCATTCTGCTTTTTGTATTGACTGTCCTGTTTGCCATTCCGCTTTTTATTCTTTTTGTTATAAAGAAAAAACTATACCGATGCTGTATACCCCTCTCTATGTTCGGTTTTTCGGTGATAGTCCTTTTCCCCTCCACTTCCCAAAACCCTTATTTTTATCTTGCTCTGGCTGTTGCTGTTGCCTGCCTTGCTCTTGCTTTTAAAGACATTTTTAAGGATCGGAAAATCAATTTTCTTGACGGCGTCGCTTTTGAACTGGGAGGAACCAAATACAGAGGGGCTGATCTCTTTGTAGGGGGGGCGGCTGTTCTTATGACCGCCATAGTCTCCCTCGGCACAATTATAAGAATGTACACCTTTAATAATTCCGCCTTTGACTTCGGTCTGTTCGCCCAGATGTACGAATATATGGCGACGGACTTCTCCCAGAATTCCACTTTGGAGAGGAATGAACTGCTCTCACATTTTGCCGTGCATTTTTCCCCTGTTTTCTACCTTTTCCTGCCCTTTTACATGATATTCAGAAACCCGCAGTCATTGCTGGTGATGCAGGCGGCGGTGTGCTTTTCGGGGGTGTTCCCCTTGCTGCTTCTTTGCAGGAAATGGCGGTACAGCGGCGGAGTCACTCTGGCTCTCTGCGGCGTGTTCCTTTGCTATCCCGCCCTGACGGGGGCTTGCTTTTACGATCTGCATGAAAACTGTTTCCTCACTCCCTTTATTTTATGGATATTGTATTTTTTAGAGAAAAACAAGGGGCTGGGAATCTTTATCTTTGCCTTGCTTTTGCTTTCGGTAAAGGAGGACGCGGGGCTTTACCTTATTTTTATAGCCCTTTACGCGCTCTTTAATAAAAAAGTAAAAAAGAGATTTTCTATCCCCTTACTGATCATAGGGATCGGAGGCTTTGTGGGCGCAACCATTTTTATCAACATTTTCGGAGAGGGAATAAAGGTGTCCCGCTACAATATTTATCTTATCCCCGGACAGGATTCCCTTGTGTCGGTGGTGAAAAACGTTGTCAAAAACCCCGCCTTTTTCTTCTCAAAGCTTCTGTCTGCGGACAAAATACTGTTTATCGTGCAGATGCTTTTGCCCCTTCTGTTTATCCCCATAAGGTCAAGAAAGCTCTCCGAGTGGTTTCTGATATCTCCCTTTATTCTCATTAACCTTGCCACCGATTATAGGTATCAGTTCGATATAAACTATCAGTATGTTTTCGGCACAGGGGCAATGCTTATTTTCCTTATGGCAAAGAATATGCGGTACAGCAGGAAAAAGCTGAAAACTGCCATGGCAGCCTTTATGGCGGCGGCTGTGTGCCTGGTGGGAAACGCAATGCCCAAGTACCATTATATTGACTCCTATATCAATAATACAGAACGCTATGAAGATGCGGAGACGCTTCTGAAAAAGATACCCAGAGATAAGGTGATCTATGCCTGCACCTTCCTTACCCCTCACCTTTACGACTGCAAGGAGCTGTATATGTATCCGCCTATTTACAACAGCGAGGATTGGACGAACGCGGATTATATTCTGATAGATACAAGATATTTCGGCGAGGCTGAGCTGATGGAGGAGATCGAGAAGATCACATTAAACGACTATGTTCAGACGGATAAGGCGTCGTTTATTATAGTGTATCAGAAAGAAAAAGTGTAAAATGAAAAAAGTGTTTTTTCCTATTGGAATTTTAATTTTGAGCGTTATATTGATCTCAATTTCGGGCTGTAACCCAAATCGCACCTCTGCCCTGATAGCACAAGTTAAATAATGCGAGTCACCACTCTCACAACTGCTCTGATAGCACAAGTTAAAATGCGGGCTACCACTCTCACCACTTTCCTGATAGCACGAATTTCAAAAAGGACAAAATTTTCTCCGAAAATTTTGTCCGGTTCCGAAAATGAGGCTCTTGGC
>JAAVIE010000117.1 GCA_014799325.1 Oscillospiraceae bacterium | reverse complement strand
TTTATGAGCATCATTGATGACGCTGAAATTGTAGATATGTTTTTGGAGCGAAACGAAAATGCTGTTGCCGAAACCAAGAATAAATACGGAAAGCGGCTCCAAAGCATCTCCTATAACATTACTGCCGACCGCCCGACCGCCGAGGAGGCTGAAAACGATACTTATTTTACAGCATGGAACAATATCCCGCCTAAGGAGCCTTACAGCTATTTCTATGCCTATTTGGCAAGAATAGTGCGTAATGTTTCTCTGAGCTTTTGCCGCAGCAGAAGTAGACTTAAAAGAAACGCCTTTATAACGGAGCTGTCCGATGAAATGGAGGAGTGCATACCTTCGGAGGAGAATATTGCCGATAAGCTGGAGGGAGATATTTTAGCGGAAAGGATAAGTGATTTTTTAAACGTAAAGTCCGAGGAAAAGCGCAATATATTTATGCGTCGGTATTGGTATCTTGACTCGGTGAAGACAATAGCCAAAAGAATGGGGCTAAAGGAAAGCAATGTTAAGGTCACGTTATTCAGACTAAGAAATGAGCTTAAAGAGTATCTTGAAAAAGAAGGATACAACATTTAGTTTCTCTTTAAAACTAAGAAAGGAACGGTTACTGATATGAAATTAAGCGGAGATATAATGCTTGATAAAATGTCCGATGTGGACGCAAGCCTGATAATAGGCGCAGATAATACGAAAAGCACAGGAGCTGACAGCGATACACTAAAAATCAAAAGAAGGTTTTTTATTACGGGCGCAGTCGTTATAGCAGCTATGTTTGTGATATCGATAGGTGTTTTCTTTATACCATGGAAATTTGAAAACCATGTTGTACTTCCCGATCTGCCTATGCTTACGGTGTCCGAGGTCAACAAAGGCGGTTTTGGAGTTTCGGCAGTGAGTGCAGAGGAATTAAAAGAGATAAAAGCGGGTCTGTTGGGACAAAAGCTTAAAATAAGCGAAATGCCCGTGTACAGTTCAAGTTTGTTAAGCGCAGATACGGCGGATAAGATGAGGGAAAAGCTGAGGGAAACGGCGGAGTATTTCGAGCTTGACCTTGAAAAAATGGATATTATGGACACAACTCTCGATAAGGAAGGCGAAGAAGAGCTTAGAAAACATTTTAAAGAAGAATATAACGCTGATGATGCTGATATTGATAATTCAGTTCGTCAGGCACGAATGAATTCCATGATCACGGCATCTTTTATTGACGGTAATAATGTATACGGCATAGACAGTATCAGCATTGATCCGGATATGACTGTTCAGATAAGATTCAATAAAGACAGCGGTGTAGGACTGCCCGAAGATTATTTTTTGGGCGAAGGCTCAACCCCCGAACAGCTTGAAGCGGCGGGAAGGTATCTTCTTAATGAGTACAGCGAACTAATAAATATGAGCGACCCTATATTTACGGAATATACCAGGTATAACGGAGCAGCGGAATTTTACGAAAAGGGCGCAGATCCTGCCGAAAACATAGCGAACCAAAGTATAAAGCACGTTGAGTTCCTTGGTGAAAACAATAAACTTATCATAATAAGGATCTTTGAAGAATATACGCTGTGCGAAAAAATAGCAGATTATCCCATTATTACCGAAAAAGAAGCTGAAAAGCTGCTCAGAAACGGAAACTATCTTTCCACAATAAACAGTACGATATACACCTTAAAGAAAGACGATAAAATAGGCTTGGCGCAGCTTACCTACCGTTCGGGAGCAGGATATGAGTGCATAATGCCATTCTACCTTTTTTATGTAAGGCTTCCCGGAGAGAAATTCGGGAATGAAGAAGGAGATGACGTTTACGGTCTGTTCTATGTTCCTGCGGTAAGAAGTGAATATCTGGAAAATATGCCCGCTCCTGCAATAAGCTTTAATGGAGCTATGATAAACTGAAAATAATATTTACGGTTCAGGTCTGCAAAAATTTTTGTATGCCTGAACCCAACCTTTTTCCAAAAAAATGTGTCTATATTACAGCGCTGAAAATTTGAAAGCTTTCATATTGAAAATCGGAAAGGACAGTTTAATGTATCAGAATCAGAATGATGAAACCTTGGTTATGCTTACCTTGGCGGGAGAACAAAACGCTTATGCGGCATTGGTTGAACGTTATGAAAATGCGGTTATTGCCGCTGCCGCCTCTGTTACCCATAACCGTTATATGGCGGAGGATTCTGCCCAGGACGCGTTTATCACCGCCTGGATAAAGCTCAATATGCTGCGTGAGCCGGGTAAGTTCGGAGCGTGGGTCTGCCGTATTGCCAAAAACTGCGCCAAAAACACGGTAATGCGTTTTCAAAGCTTTATCAGCCTTGATGACTGGGAAAAGCCTATGGCTGATATTGCCGACAGCAAACAGCCTGATCCAAGGGATACTTATGAACTGTCTGAGGAAAAAGAACTGCTCCGTGAAAGTATCAGCAAGCTGCCCGAAAAGGTAAGGCGGATAATCGATCTGCACTACTTCAAGGATCTGTCCGTATCGGAAATAGCTTTGAAAATGGGCATTTCCGAGGGTACGGTAAAGTGGCAGCTCCACGAGGGCAGAAAGCGTATCAGAAAGGAACTATGCGCAATGAATGAAGAATACAATGACACATTGGTACAGCGGGTAATGAAAAAGGTTGAGGAATTAAAGCAATGGCAGTTTAAAAACAGCAAAAACGGCTTTGAAAAGGTGTATAAGGAGGTCTTGAAGGAGGTCGAGGAGCTGCCCGAAAGCATGGACAAGTATCACGCCCTGGCAGATGTCCTGTTAAGGGGCTGGTGGTGGATAAGCGGCGAGAAAAACGACGCTTTGTTTGACCGTATACGTGACGCTGCCGAAAAGGGCAAAAATGACGAGGTAATGGAGTTCATTGCCGCCAAAGAGGACAGCAAGCTTTACGGCAATGCAAAGATCGAGTTTATCAGGGAAACTCAGATACCGCGCCTTGAAAAACTTGGTTTTGTGAAAGCTCTTGCCGCAGAATGGTCATGGTTAGCCTATACATATTTTGAGGAGGGACAGCCTGAAAAGGGCTTTGAGGCTTATGAAAAGGGTCTTGAAGTAGTTAAGCCCTCGGATCCGTATTACTCTCTTATGAAAAATTGTCTTAAAGTGGAGAAAATGAATGCAGAAGAGTTCAAGGACAAGGATTTTAACAAGTATATGTTTTTGGCTATTGCCGAGGAATATCACTTTATTGACGGCAAGCCAAAACGCTGGAACGGAAAGAGTCGCAGAAAGGGAGGGCTTTACTCTTATGATGATATAGACGGAAATATTTTGTTTTACGCTTCCCGTTGTGACAAAATGTTTACGGCAGAGGGGCTGAAGGCGGGTGAAAGGCACATCGGTTCTGACGGCACTGTGCTTGAGTTTACAAGTGACAATGTATCGGTAACAACTCCCTGCGGCGATTTTGAGGGCTGTGTGCTGTGGACTACAAGACATGACCATTTGGTATTCAAGGCTTATTACAAAGAGGGTGTGGGTATCGTAAAAGCGGAGAAAACCTTTAACGGCTTTACCGAAACCCGACTGCTCAGATCCTATGAGATAAAAGGCGGAGAAGGTCTGTTACCGTTCTTTGAGGGCAACAGGTGGGTCTATACGTCAAATTATGCTCCGGATATAATGAATACCGAGTTCGAATATACAGTAGCTTATTGTGACAATAAAACCGCAATTATATCTTGCTTTGGCATGGTTGAACGCATTAAGTACGATGAAAATTCATGGGTGGATATGATCTCTCAGATCAGAACTGAATATTGGGTCAAATCAGGTGATGACGAAGGCACAATAGCTGATGTGAGCTATCCCATTGAGAGAGCAAGGCTTCTTGCAAAAACGCCTGTGGAAAAAGCTCATACAAAAGTCGCTTGTTCCGTTGCGGAGCGCATAATGAAAACCGATCCGAGATTCAACCCCGAATACACGGAAATGGGTTATTGGAATTTCTTCCGCAGGCTCGTTGTATACAGGAAAGACGATAAAATTGTTACGGAAGAAAATTTTCGCTGGGATTTCGAGTGGAAGAATATGGGCGGCGCACTTGCAGATACTGGGTATCCTTTGCTGTTTAATCATATATACAGCATTTTGCATGACGCTGTAGGCTGCTTATGGTGCGAAAAATGGAAGGACGGATATAAGGACACCATAAACATAAATCCTTGGGGAAACAAGTTTACCAAGACAGAAATTCTTTGCGAAAATGCGGGTACTGTCGAAACTAAGGCAGGGGCTTTTGAAAACTGCTTAAGGCTCTCTCTTGATATAGGAAAGTACGGTGAATATGTTGAATATAGAAGCGGTAAGAAGGAGTATTATTTTGCTCCGAATATCGGTATTGTAAAAATTGTCCACCATTACTGTGATGATATTCTTACAAGCGTATATGAGCTTACGGAGTATGAGGGTACGGGAGAGGGTTATATGCCATTCTCCGATGGTTTAGTCCGCAAATATGAGGCAGTAGGACTGACAGACGGTTATATTGGCGGAGCGGAATATACTTATGCCGCCGACGATGAGGGACAGGTATATATTTTTGAGGACAAGTTGGGAGTAAGAACAAAACCGCAGGAATGTACCGTTTACCCCTCAACCTGCGGCGAGGAGATGGAAGAAAAGCTTTGGGAAGAGGGAAGGCGTGATATGGGCGATCTTAAGCATGACCTTCTTGATGAAAGCCGTCTGCGCCACGACATCAATAACTTTAACCTATTTCTTCACTATTTGGATCAGAATGACAGGAGCTGGTATGTTCCCGAAAGAAAAACAGCGCAGTCCAAGCATAGAATGCGTATGTTTGAGATCTTAGGAGAAGGCGAGGGCGACGTTCCCAAAGGCTGGCTTGGTGCGTATGCAAGGGAGTGCTTTATATATGCGTGTTCTTTATTTGGCGGCGGAAATAAAGAGGAGGGATATTTGTATCTTGACCGCTCTCTTGAGCTGTTCAAAAAGTGGGACGATATTCTTAGGGGTGAGCTTCTGGAAACAGGCGATAAGTTCATATTCGGCGGTATCAAGGTCATTAAAGGCAATTCAAATGTTATAGTACTTCCAAATGGTTCTAAGGAGGTCATAAGAGAGTCGGGTTGGTTCTTTGCGATCGAATATGCTTGGGTGTATGGCTGGATGACTGCCGCTCATGGCTGGGAGTGGTTTGATAGCGTTAGGGAAGAAGAAAGATTTAAGAAAGCTATTGAAACAGCCAAATCTATGATAAAATAATAAAATAGCTGCTGTGATCGATTTCACAGCAGCTATTTTATTTAATTTTTAAAGATTACTTTCTTTTTTTGGCGATTACAGAGCCAACAGTTGCGATCAATACAGGAACAAAGCAAAGACTAAATCCGGTATTAACATTTTTGTCAGGGTCTTCAGTGCTGTTACCTGAACTTTCGTTTTCCGGATCGGTATTTATAGGCTGTTCTGAGGGTGAAGAGGTATTCTCATTGTTATCCGAATCGGAATTTACAGGTGATGATGAGTTTTCACTGTTTTCAGAATCCGCAGGTGTGGTATTTTCTGTTGATGAAGTTGTGTTCTCTGTATCCTCATCGTCGCTGATAGGCTCAGTACTCAAAAAATACTCGCTGAAATGATCGGTGGTAAAAATCATATATCCGTCACTATAAACAGCTTTCATATCGGTATATGTGCCGTCAGCTTCCTTGCGGTATACTTTGCAGTCTTCGCTGTTAAAGTTTTCGGGTACAGGCAAAGCTGCTTCTACAACATTTGACGGCTGTATTTCTTTACCTTCGCTGTCTGTTATTGTTATATCATATCCTATATATGTATCTTTTGAAGATGTTTTCTCAACCTTAAGAATTACACCTTCGGGCAGGTTTCCTGTTACGCTTATATCTGCGCTGTTATCTTCGAGGATTGACAAGGGTATGAAAGTGACATTATTTTCCTTTGCGGTTTTTTCCAAATTTGAACCCGGAATACCATAAATTGTAATTTTGTTATGGTTAGACAAAAAGTAATCGCTAATTGAAGCGGTGGCTCTAAAATCTGTTAAAGAGGTCAATGATTTTAAATATTGATAATCACCTAATCCGCCCTCTGCTGTACTTGGAAAAACTAACGAGGCAAGATAATCACAGCCGTTAAATGCATTAGGGAGAATTCTGTCAACATTGCCGGGAATAATATATGTTTTGTCTTTTTTTCTGTCAGGATATGAAAGTAAAAATGTATAGTCCTTAAAAATTTCATAAGATTCAGCGTTTTCTTTGCTGAATAAAACACCGTCAATAGAAAGAAATGTTTTATTATCTTCCTCAACGATTATGCTTTCAAATGAAGAAAAATAATTCAGAGTAGGTTCACCATGATAATATCCAAAAGATAAAGGGAGATATTCAACACTTGGGGGAATGATAATAGTATCAATGTTTCTGCAAAATGCAAATGCGGATCCACGAATGTTTATTATACCATCTGGTATCTTATAAGTTGATTCTTTTCTTCCATAAGGATATACAAGAAGTTCTGTTTTATCCTTGTTTAAAAGAATACCGTCAACAGAACAATATGCTTCATTTTTTTCATCGACATTTATTGAAGTCAATGAAGTACATCCTGTAAAAGCATTTTGTTCGCCAATTTGAAAATCGCCTAATGCTATTTTGTTAGCAGTGCTTGGGATTGCAACAAAAGTGAGAGATGTGCAGCCGCCAAAAGTCCATGAGTCGATATATTCTATACCCTCTGGAATAGTTATAGATACAATATCGGTACAGCCTTTAAATGTCTCGCTTACACCTGTCACCTTATGCTTTCCAACTTTTCTTGGAACAACAACATTTGTGTCATTCCCAAGGTACTTGATCACTTCCACATCAAGCTCGTCAAAAGGAGTGTCTTCGGAAAAATATGTAACCCTATATTCCCAATCCCCTTCAACCCATTGGTCTGCATAGGCGTAGCCGGTAACAGGCATACACACTAACGCTGTAGCAGTTGCCAAAACTCCTGACAAAATTTTTTTAAGCTTCATATAAGCTTCCTCCTTATATTTTGTTGATTGTTTTTTTGCGCAACAAAAAAGTGCGCAGCATTAAGCTACGCACCCGAAAAATGTACAGCTCAATGCTGCGAAACATTTTCCAAACAATCAACCGATATTAGTAGGCATAGTGGAATAGAGCAGTACACTTTTACCATAATAATAAAAGCAACTACTTATACCGATTGAGTGTTATTCAAATGTTTCGCACTTGTATTATAGCATATTAAAACAAAAAACGCAACCCCTTTTTTCAAAAACCTATATTGATAAAGCAAAAGAGACCACCGCAGCGATCTCTTTTAGTTTCACACCACTATTTATCAAGCTCCCTAACAGGTCTTCCCTCAATATACCCTCTCCACCCCATAGGTGCAAGCTGGAATTTAGGGCCTGCCTCCTCACAGTATTGATAACCGTAAACCTCAGGATTGAACTTGTCGATACATTTCATGCAATTTCCCACAGCGGTCTGATACGATCCGTCATCATAAGGCTCTCCCTGAAATATAAGGTACTTGCAGGGCGGCAGGGCAATAACGTCAAAGCCTTTGGGTATCTCTCCGCTGTAATCTTGGGGAACCTCCACTGCATGAGCATATATGCCTGTTCCCTCGGGGCGCATATTGTCGGGCAGCCACACGCCTACAGGCTCATACATAGCTTCCTTGATACCGCAAAGAATATCCCATGGAGCAGGGTTTTCCTCCGAGCCCCAGCCCACCTCTTCACAGTAGCTGTAGTACTCAGCCGCCTTTTTGCATCTGAATAAGATCAGCTTTCGTGCGGGACGTTCCATGATCTGGGTAAAAATTACGTTTGTTTCCATATTCTCGGCACTTCCTTTCATATCGGGTGATTTGTTTTTCAGGCGGTCAAGGTAATAGTAGGGAATGTTCCAACCGCAAGGCTCGGGCTGTGACATAAACCTTTTCGGAGCGATACCGAATGCGTTTGTAAAGGCTCTTGTAAAGCCTTCGTGACTGTCGAAAACAAAGTCAAGCGCCACGTCCAGAACCCTTGACTGCTTTTTCCTCAGCGTGTAAGCGGCGTCTGTGAGTCTTTTGCGGCGAATATATTCAAAGGGCGCTTCTCCTGTTTCCTCCTTGAACATTCTTGCCGCATGGTATTGTGAGTAATCGGCTGCTTTTGCTATCATGCTCAGTGTCATTGGCTCATACAAGTGAGCGTCAATGTAGTCAAGCATTTTCTTTACAGCAGTTGATCGGTTGTTTTCACTCATTGCCTCGCCTCCTGTGATTTTATTTTAGCAAAAAGGGAAGTACATTTCTTGACTTGCTTTGCGGAAAACTGCACAAACAAAAAGGACTGTAGATCAGCCCTTTTTATTATATATTTAGTTAACTGTAATATCCGTTACTTTCCACTCTCCGTCAATATTGACCAGATAAACTGTATAATCGGTAGGCGATTCAAGCTGACTGTCAACGGAAACGCTTGCAGGAACTCCGTACATGATATGCTTGTATGTCACTCTCACCGACGCGGCATTATCCGAGTAGAAAAATGGATCATAAGCTGTTTCATCTTGAAATTCATAGCTTGAATGGTATGTCCAGTAGTTCATAAAATTAACAAGGTCATTATAGAGAGGCATATTGGGCGCGAGATAGTTGCTAACTGTCCACAAAACTTCATCGCCTACTATAAACTTGGAGTAGCTTATCGCACAGTCTAATGCAAGCTGAGAAAGCTCCTCGTTCTTTTCCGTAGTGGGAAGAAATCTGCCGTCCTTAAGCTCCAGTGGATCGCCTGCGGCATTCTTTGCGGTAAATGTGGGTTCTTTAACGAAGCCGTCTATGGTATACACATCGTCAAATAAATAGCCTGAGCCTAAATCGTAAAAATGTTCTGTTTCCTTGTAAACCTCTCCCGTTTCGGTAATGAAGCTTCTGTCTACCTCTTTTCCGTTGCAGTAGAGGACTGCGTTGTCGGGAATGGTGACAGAATAGGCGCTGGTGGCGACTTGTCCGAATTTTATATCAGTGACCTCACACTCACGGAAACCGTAGCCTAAATCTTTTCCCACAGATTTTACGGTTATATTGGCTATATTGTCCTTGTCGTTTTTGAGGGTGTATACTGTCTGCTCGTCATTGCTCTCCTTGCCGTTTCTGGTGAAAGAATTGATGCTGTTGGCAAGCTCGTTGAAATACTCCTCTGCATAGGATTTTTCTTCAAAATCGTTGGGGGTGAATTCCAGCTTGTCAAAATACAAGGTCTTATTCTTGTGGATCTCGTCTATAAAAGCCTTTGCGGGGATCTCAGGCTGACTTTTTTCAAATGCCTCAAGAAAATGCCATAAAACTCCAAGTCCGTAAGCTATGACGGCAATAAGCGACAATGTTAGTACCGCATATATTATCCTGAATACTATGGTGCCTTTTGTTGCTTTAGTTTTGCTCATCGGTCTGTCCTCTTACTAAGAAAGTAGTACACATATTTCTGAATCCGTTTTTGACGATAAGTTCGTCGTTGTAGATCATGGTGGTGGAGTTGCCGCCGTCAAGATTGTATGCGTTGACGGCTTCAAATTTCAGCATCACGTCCTGCATATCAACATAGCTTGCACCCATACTGTCCGAATGTCTTCCCTCGACGGCCAGCAGAAGTATTGCTCCGTCCGCTCTCTGTCCGATAGCGGTACGGGGGTTAAGTCCGCTGCCTGCGCCCAGTGATTCTGTTGGGACGTTGTCAACGATAAGGGTAGGACCGTATTTCAGCGCATTGACGATCCCCATATCCACAGCCTCCTGAACCGTAAATGTGCCGACGATGAGCTTGCCCTCCTCGGTAATACCGCAGCACTCCCAGCTTGAACTCATAGGAGTGCCCCAAAGAACTTCGCCGTTGGAAATAACTATGCCCAAAGGTTGTCCGCCGCTGCCCAAGCCGTTAGGGTCGTACCAGCCGCCGCCGTTGATGCCTGCAACCACATTATCATAGCTGTGATAGATGTCTGTTATCGGTCTGCCCGACTCATCAGGTCCGAAAAGACCCGAAACACCTACGAAAACTCTTGTGGGGTCGTAAACTATCATCATCTTGCCTTTAAAAGTAGAGCCTTTAACATCAACAACATCGATCCCGTCTCCGTCGGGGTCGATCTCCTGTCCGTCGGAACCGGGGATAGTGGGTTTCTGTCCGGAGGGATCGTCGTTTGAGCCGGAGGGATTCTTGTTTCCGTTAGGGTTGATAACGACAAGGTTGGAGTCGGAAATTCCGCTGACTGCTTTAAGGGAATTGGCTTCCAGTATCTCGTTGACCTTTTCCTCGCCTAAAAATGAGGTGGCAAGGAATTTAGCGGCGCTGGTCTCCATCATTGAGACTACGAAGAGATCTCTCGCCTTTTCCGAGGGTCCGAACTCAAAGATCCACACACCGCAAAAAAGCCCGCCAACCAGCAGAAAAATTAAAGTAAAGAAAACCAGTAAAATTCTGAATACGACTGTTTTGACCTTGATTCTCTCCTTTGATTTAGTTTCAGATATTTCAGACATTTATCGAATTCTCCTTTTTAACTTCTTATACTATTTCTTTATCATACTGTATACTATATCCACAGTATGATTCGCCGTGTGTAGCGCGGCGTTGGCGGGAAAACCGCCAAAAAGTTAGTATTATTTCTTTTCATTCTTTTCCTTAAACACCCATTCTCTTTGCAAGGTGAAGCACAGGAAAAACAGTACGATATCAACGATCATTTTGTAAACGGTCTGGAGTATACTTTGCTCCACATGGGTCAGATATGTAATAAAATAAACCAGCGCGTAGGAACAAAGCGCCTGCGCCACACATAAGCAGTAGTATTTCAGCAGAGAGCTTCTGACATGACCCTTGCTTTTGAACACCTTGTTTTTGTTGACGGTGTAGTTAACGGCGGAGGAGATCACACGGGCGATAGCCGTCGCCAAAAAAATTCTCAGCATTGGATCCATATCCTTGGGCAAAAACATATTCAACAGAGTGAATACGATCAAATCCAGAATAGATGACGCCAGCGAGCTGACCAAGTATTTGAGGATCACCGCATAGATCTTTATGGAATCCTTAAATGGGTTGAAATGTGTGCCGCTGTTATTGTCAGCATATATGGTCTCAATGGGGTGTTCGCAGAATTCCAAACCCTCCTGCTTCATGGAAAGCAGCATATTGGTCTCATACTCGAACCGCTCTCCGCCGACCTTTGTCAGGGTGGGGAGATAGGAGCGGGGAAGGGCTCTCAGTCCTGTTTGGGTATCGGTTATCTTTATTCCGCATAAAAATCTGAAGGTGAAGGAGGTTATATTATTTCCTATACGGCTTTTGGGGGGAATATTATCTCCCTTGAAGTTTCGCGCGCCGAATACGGCGACCCCTTTTTCTTCCATTTCACGAACGCAGTCCATTATATCTGAGGGAGTGTGTTGAAGATCGTCGTCGGTAGTCACAACTCCCGATTTTTCTTTTCTGTTTTCGAGAAAATATTCAAAGCCCGTTTTGAGGGCTCTGCCTTTGCCTTTGTTTTTTTCGTGGTTAAGCAGCGTGACGTTTGGATAGCTTGCCACCTCGTCAAAAATCTCTTTGCAGGAATCCTTACTGCCGTCGTTTATAACAATAATATCGTCAAAGCCCTGTTCCGTCAAAGCCTTGACTGCGTTTATGAGCTTCTGAGAGGGATTGTAGCTTGGAAGAATAACCGATATATTCATTTTTACACCCTTATTTTAAATATTTTAACTTTTTTAACTTTTTTATTTTTTTCAATTACTGCACAATTATATCACTTACAGCGGAAAAAATCAATTACAAAATAGTTACAAATTGGCTTATATTACTGTAAATTTTTGTACTTGTTGATAAGAAGAAGTTGACAAAGAAAAATGTTATGTGATAAAATAGCAGTAGGGAGTATTTTATATGAAAAACAAAATAACTTTTATTCTGATATCGTCTGTATTTGTATTACTGTCGGTTTGCGTAGTTTTAGGTACTCTTTTGTACCGCCAAAGCAATGCGATTTTGATCAAAGATACATCAGTCATCGAAACAGAGATGATACAAATCACTCAAATAACCGTTCAGACCGACCCTGTTAAAGATAAGATCAACATAAATACCGCTTCAAAGGAAGAACTGATGACATTGAGCGGTATAGGTGAGGTCATTGCACAAAGGATAATTGATTACAGGGAAGAGCATGGGAAATTCAGCGCTGTTGAG
>JAAVIE010000116.1 GCA_014799325.1 Oscillospiraceae bacterium | reverse complement strand
TTATATTGACTATCTTGATTCCCTTAAAAAATCCAAAAAGCCTTTTCAGTTTATTGTGTCAAGGAGCAGGGCGGACGGCAGATATCTTTTTTCTACTAATATTAAGGTGTCGCTGGAGGACTGTACTCTTACCGAGGATGCGGGAAACGGCTTTGATATTGTGGCAGCGGTAAGGCTTAAGCAGTACAGGGATCATGGGGTGAAGAAGATAAAGCTGTCTCTTGGGGGAGCGCATCAGGAGAACGGCAGAGCGGATTCCTCCGTTGTGGAGAAGCCTGTTATGATAGGGTCGGACGTGATCGTTAACGGCAGGCTTTACGGTTCCAGCTACGGTGATGCGCCCGGGCAGATGAGGACTAACTATCATGGGAAAGTGAATTTTATAAATCTTAAGGGGTCGCACCCTTATCATATTACGACCCCTGCGGGGCTGTGGCAAGGGTGGGTCACTAAGGAGAGTGTGAGGGCTTTCGTGTAAGGGCGGGTCATCACTCTCACCACTTTCCTGAGAGAACCATAAATCAGCACAACATTGTAAAAAAGCTTGTGCGGCGAAACCCCCGAATTTCCGCTTGCGGAAATTCGGATAGGGGCGCTTGCGCGCCCTTGGGCTTTTGCCTTTTGGCAAAAGCGGGTTTCGCCCCTCGTATGGGTAGTTTTTCCTTTAGGAGCAGTTTTGATAGATCGGCAGTGAACTTAGGCTGTTGGGGGTGATTGGGCGGTTTTTAGGTTGGGGGTTGGCGGGGAGTTTGCGGCGGGTTTGCAATTTTTTAAATAGGAGCAAAAATAAAAAATGAACATTGAACTTTTGATCGGCGCCGAGGACGGTAAGGGCGCTTTTATGCCCGCTGCGGAAAGTGTGGAGTGGCAGACGGAGATAAGCGGATCGGCAGGGAAGCTCGTCTGTAATATTCTGTGCGACAGGGCTTTTGAAATTTCCGAGGGCGTTCCTGTTCGTTTCAAGGCGGAGGGAAAAAATATGTTTTTCGGCTATGTGTTCAGCAAGACGGCGGGAGTTGACGGAAGAATGCGGCTTGTTTGCTATGATCAGATACGTTATCTTCTGAATAAGGATACTTATGTTTATGAGGGGAAAACCGCTTCCCAGCTTTTAACGCTTATCGCTGAGGATCTTTCGCTGAGGGTCGGAGACGTTGAGGACAGCAGATATGTTATTCCCTATAGAGTTGAGGAAAATTCTGCCTTGCTGGATATGATAGAAAATGCTTTGGAGCTTACCTATCATAATAGCGGGAAAAGGTTTGTGCTGTATGACGGGTTCGGAAAGCTTTGTCTTAAGGAGATAGCTTCTGTGTACGGTGGAGATAAGTGCTTGCTTATCGGGGGAGCGTCGGGGGAGGAGATCTCCCTTGTTTCCTCCATAGACAAGGGCGTTTATAATAAGGTGAAGCTTTTCTATAACGATCGGAAAAGCGGTGTCAGGGATATTTATACCGCTTATGACAGTGTGAAAGCCGGAAAGTGGGGCGTGCTGCAGTATACTGCTTCCCTTGAAGAGGGTGAGAACGGTCAGGCTAAGGCGGAGGAGCTGTTGAAGCTGTATGGAGGGAAGCGCTTTAAGATAGAGGTCAAGGGGGCTTTTGGTGACAGAGATCTCAGGGCAGGGTGTATTGCTGCAGTGTCTCGCGATATTTTCCGCAGTATGGGCGGTGAGGATAAGGATCGCTATATGCTGACTGAAAGGGTAGTTCACAGATTTTCGGGATCGGGGCATTTTATGGATATTGTGTTGGCGGATATCTGATGCTTGTTTCGGATCAACCGATCAGTAACAGTGGTGATCGGCGGCTGTTTTTTGTAGAGCAGTGAGAGGATCGGGAGTGTGATGTTCTGCGCGCGGCTGACACGGGATTGTTTTTTGAGCGTCGGTTTTGGATCTTGGTTATTAGTATTAAAGGAGGAATATGGGTTGAGTAATGCGGGGGAGCTTGTAAAGCTTATCAAAAAAGCAGCTGTGGAGGCTGTGGAGGCGGAGAAGCCTGCGGCGGTGTGCTTCGGCAGGGTCATTGGTGTTTCACCCTTAAAAATATATGTGGATCAGAGGTTTATTTTAGGTGAAAAACAGCTGATACTGACTGAGGCTGTGAGAGATCACGCCGTTGATGCTTCGGTGGGATTTTATACGGAGGAAAGTGAGGAGGAAGGTTTGGACGTCCACAGACATTGCTGTAAGGGGCAGAAGAGGTTCCTTTTGCTGCAGGGGCTGAAAGAGGGGGAAGAGGTGATATTGCTGCGGGTCGAGGGCGGTCAGAGATTTATTGTTCTTGACCGTGTCTGTGAATATGCTTCGGAGGGAGAATGGTTGGAATGATACCTATTTTAAGTAATGATAATGTTGAATTTGAAAATCTAGAGATAGAGGAGCAGCCCACTCTCACCTATAAAATGGATAGAGAGGCGGAAAGGATCGCAGGTACCGCTGAAGAAATAGAAGCGGTCAGACAGGCAGTCTATAAGATATTGCAGACGGAAAGGTATGAGTATCCTATTTATTCGGGAGATTACGGTATTGAGCTTAAGGATCTGTTTGGACAGCCTGTTTCCTATGTTTGTCCTGAATTGGAGAGGAGAATTTCCGAGGCGCTTCTGTGGGATAGCAGGGTAGAAGGTGTGGAGGATTTTGAATTTGAAACTTCTGTTACGGGGGCTGTCAGGGTGAGCTTCAGGGTCAATACTGTTTTTGGCAGGATAGATTCGGAAAAGGAGGTAAGGATCTGATGTATGAGGAAGTGACAGTTGAGGGGATACTGAACCGTATGCTGGGGAGAGTCAACGACAAGCTGGATAAGAGAGAGGGGTCTGTTATTGCGGATTCTCTGTCACCTGCAGCTATGGAGATAATGGCGCTGTATATCGAGCTGGAAAGAGTGTTGAGGGAAGGCTTCGGCGACAGCGCTTCGAGAGAGTTTCTTGTATTGAGGTGCAAGGAGAGGGGGATCGTTCCCTATCCTGCCGAAAATGCGCAGTGTAAGGGCGTTTTTGAGCCGAAGAGCATTGATGTTTTGGGGAAAAGGTTCAGTGTTGGCGAGGTGAATTTTACAGCAGTCGAGAAGATGTCCGACGGGGTGTACCGTATGGAGTGCGAAACGGCCGGGCGTGAGGGGAACCGCTTTTTGGGGGAGATGATCCCTATTGATTATGTGGACGGTCTGGAAACTGCGGAGCTTGTGGAGATACTTATTCCGGGCGAGGATGAGGAGGACACCGAGGATCTGAGGAAAAGGTATTTTGCTTCCTTTGACGAAAAAGCTTTTGGCGGAAATGTGCAGGACTATATTGAGAAAACCAACGCCATTTCGGGTGTGGGCAGCGTTAAGGTGAAAAGGGTGTGGAATGAGGAGCTTCGCCCTGCCGAGATGATTCCTTCCGCTGCTGTGGAAAAGTGGTATAGTTCGGTGATCGGATCGCTGAGCGGTGAGCCTAAAAAGTGGCTTGAAAGGATCTTTGAAGCGGCAAGGGATAAGAAGCTTACTACAGGCGGAACGGTGCTTCTGACTTTGCTTAACTCCGATTTCGGCACTGCTTCCGATACTTTGATCCAGGCTGTGCAGAAAGCTGTCGATCCTGATGAATATGCAGGAGAGGGCTATGGTTTTGCGCCTATTGGGCATATTGTGAAGGTGAAGAGCGCCGAGGGTGTGCCTGTGAGCATTTCCACAGAAATAACCTTTGATGAGGGTTATGGTTGGGATAATCTTAAGGACTTTGTTGAAAGTGCGGTTTCCGATTATCTGTTGGAATTGCGCAAGGCTTGGGCTGATGATCCTTATCTTATTGTCCGTGTAAGTCAGATCGACACAAGGATCCTTGGTATCAAGGGTGTTGTTGATGTTGGCAATACTTTGATAAACGGTTCTGCGGATAACCTTGTTTTGGGAGAGTATCAGGTTCCTGTTTTAGACAGTGTTTCGGGAGGTGAGAGAGTGTGAAGAGAGAGGTTGATCTTGTTTCCTATCTTCCTCCGTTTATGGCGGAGTACAGTGAGATAAATGCGGTGTTGACCGCTGAAAATCCCGAATTTGAAGCGGCTTGGAGAGCTGCTGACAGCGTTTTGTACAATGAGTTTATTTCCACTGCTGATGAGGACGGGATAGCGAGGTTTGAGAAGATGACGGGGGTGCTGCCCTCTCAGGGCGATACCCTTGAAATACGCAGGGCAAGGGTCATGAGCAAGTGGCTTTCCCGTTTGCCGTATACTATGAAAATGCTTATCACACAACTGCAGATCCTGTGCGGCGGCGATGATTTTACCGTTAAGAGAAAGTTTGAGGGGTATCAGATTGATATTACCACTCACCTGAGGGAATACAGTCAGGTGGTGGAGCTGGGGAAGCTGCTTGGAGAGATGATCCCTGCAAATATCAAGATAGTAAGCCTGAATATTACCGCTATTAAGGCTGACGGCGCGGCGGTTGTTTATTCGGGCTTTAAGCTTTGGGGGAAGCATAAGAAAATTAAGACGGAGGTGAAGAATTATGGCTTGGAATGAGGCGGTAGTCACTGCCGCGGGTATTGAGCTTTTGGCAAGATGTCTGACAGGCGGAAATGTTGTTATATCAAAGGCAGTGGGAGGCGAAAGCGTTTCCGCTGCTTTGTCTTTAATGGCGTTAAAGAGTATCGGGGAGCCTTGTCATGAGCTGAATTTGTTTCGGATCGAGAATGAGGGCGGCAGGATCGTTGTTAATCTGAGAGTGCAGAACAAGAGGCTTTCTGAGGAGTACACTTTAAGGCAGATCGGGTTGTTTGCAAGGCTTGAAGGCGATGACAGCGATGACAATAATGACAGCGATGTGTTGTTTGCGGTTATTCAGGACAGTGTTGGGGAGGTTATTCCCAAAGAGAGCGACAATCCCGAGTTTCTGACGGAGTTTGATTTTGTTATCCCTGTTTCCAACGCTGATAAAATATCGGTGGAAATTGCTCCTGATACTTTTGCTACTGCCGAGGATATTGTCAGGGTAGAAAAGGAGCTGGGGGATCATTTTTTCGATAAGGGAAATCCTCATGGAGTTACTAAGGCGCAAGTTGGGCTTGGGAATGTTCCTGATGTGGCTACCAATGATCAGACCCCTACATATACTGCTGCTGCAAGTCTTGGTGAATTGACCGGCGGTGAGAAGTTGAGTATTGCTTTTGGGAAGATAGCTAAGGCTGTTAAGGAGCTTATCTCTCATATTGCCGATAATGTAAGGCATATTACTGCGGCGGAGAGAACGGATTGGAACAGTAAGGCAGCGGGTAATCACACGCACTTGGCGGCTACACAGTCTGCGGCGGGTCTTATGTCG
>JAAVIE010000115.1 GCA_014799325.1 Oscillospiraceae bacterium | reverse complement strand
TAGTTCTTCTTTCTCTTGTGGGAATAAGAATTGTGCTTGTACACGGCGGAGGTCCCGAGATCAATGCCATGCTGAAAAAAATCGGCAAGGAAAGCAAGTTTGTAAACGGACTGCGCTATACCGACGAAGAAACCATGGACATTGTTCAAATGGTGCTTTGCGGCAAGGTCAACAAGGATCTTGTGGATCTTCTTCACCTCCACAACGGAAAAGCGGTGGGCTTGTGCGGTCTTGACGGTCACCTTATCGAAGCGGAACAAAAGGATAAAGAGCTTGGACTTGTGGGAGAGATAACAAAGGTGGATCCTCAGATAATAAATGACGTTCTTGATAAGGGCTACATTCCTGTTATATCCACCGTTGCTTCGGGCGGAAACGGAGAAGTGTTCAACATAAATGCCGACACCGCTGCTGCTCGTGTTGCTGCGGAGATAAAGGCGGCTAACCTTATCCTTATGACAGACATAGTTGGTCTTTTGGAGGACAAGGACGACGAAAGCACACTTATCCACACCGTAAAGGTCAGCGATGTGCCTTATCTGCAAAAGCAGGATATAATCTCGGGCGGTATGATACCCAAGATAGACTGCTGTGTGGAGGCGATAAGACGGGGCGTTCCCAAAGCCAACATTATTGACGGAAGAATACCTCACTCAATTCTTATCGAGCTCCTCACCAACGAGGGCGCAGGAACTATGATAGTAGGATAAAAATTAGGTCGGAAATAACAGGAGAAACAATGAATACAATAGATAAATTCAATTCAAACGTAATGGGTACCTACGGAAGATACCCTTTGGTAATGGAAAAGGGAGCAGGGGAGACCGCAGCCGATGAAAACGGAAAGCAGTACATAGATTTCGGAAGCGGAATAGGCACAAACTCTTTGGGCTACTGTAATGAAAAATGGGTAGAAGCAGTTTGCAGTCAGGTAAAGACCCTCCAGCACACCTCAAACTATTACTACACCAAAGTCCAAGCCGATTTTGCGGAAAGACTGAACCAAATCACAGGATATTCCGCGGTATTTTTCGGAAACAGCGGTGCGGAGGCCAACGAGTGCGCCATTAAATTAGCAAGAAAATACAGCTTTGACAAGTACGGCAAAGGTCGACACAATATCATTACCCTTGTAAACAGCTTCCACGGCAGAACACTCTGCACTCTTTCCGCTACGGGGCAGGAGGTTTTTCACAACTACTTTTTCCCCTTTGTTGAGGGCTTTATAAACGTAGAAGCCAACAATACCGAGGATTTAAAAGAAAAGCTTGACGATACCGTTTGTGCCGTTATGATAGAGTATATTCAGGGCGAAGGCGGCGTTGTTCCGTTAAATCAAGATTTTGTTGACGCTGTATTTGAGTCGTGCGGCAAAAAGGACGTACTTGTAATTGCCGACGAGGTTCAGACAGGGGTCGGCAGAACGGGAAAGTTTTTAGCAGGGGATAACTTCGGGCACAAAGCCAACATCACCACTCTTGCAAAGGGAATTGCAGGGGGACTTCCTATGGGCGCTTGTCTTGCCGATGAAAAGTGCAGGGACGTTTTAGGCAAGGGCACTCATGGCTCTACCTTTGGCGGAAATCCTGTTTCCTGCGCAGGGGCGTTGGCTGTTCTTGACTTTATCCAAAGCGGAGATCACTTGCAGCAGGTGACCGAAAAAGGGAAGTATTTAAAAGAAAAGTTGTTAAAAATAGAGGAGATTTCAGGAGTAGACGGTATGGGGCTGATGCTTGGTGCTGCCCTTAAAACAAAGAAAGCCGCTGATGTGGTGGGCGAGGCTCTGGAAAATGGGCTTTTGCTGCTTACCGCCAAGGATAAGCTGAGATTTTTGCCGCCTTTGACTGTTACTTATGAGGAGATCGACAAGGGTGTTGCTATTCTTGAGGAGATTTTGAAATGAGCAAAAAAGAACAAATCGCGAAAATCAAAATATTGGCTGTATTTAAATCTTTTTTATGGTGCGTTGTAATCTTGTTGTTCCCAATTATGTCGGGAACATTATCAGCAATTTTGTCTTTGAATACCATACAAACACTGTTCTTACAGGGTATGTTTATGGTATTTGCGCTTATTCCGCCGGTTGTTCTGGTTTTAATTGGAAAGTGGAATTTAAAGGAGATCGTTTTTCCGCATTTTGATTTTCAAGGGTGCATATCGGCTTTATATTTTATCCCTCTTTTGATGATTTTTGTTCCGCCGGCATTGAAAGGATTTTATATAAAATCGCCGGTATATGTATTTGGCAGTTTATTTTTATATCTATTTGTGGGAATAACCGAAGAGGTATATTTCAGAGGTATTATCCCAAAGTATTTGAAGGAATGTTTTTCGGAAAAAGAAATAATATTGTTGTCGTCCTTCGTTTTTGCAATAGGTCATATTGCATCGGCTTTTTCCTGCAACAGTGTATTTGAAGTGATTTTATCCGTTTTTAATGCTTTTATTTTCGGCTGGGTGGCGATAGAAACAGTTATTTTATCCAAAAACATTATTCCTGTAATTTTAATACATTTCTTTTTTGATTTTGAAACAAAAATTGTTGTGATGAAGGAAAGTGAATTGCTGATTGCGGAAACTGTTCGGGGAGCACTTATGCTTATTATGGCAATTTGGCTTGCTGTTGTTATCAAGAAAGAAAAAGAGAAACAAGTTAAGGAAATTTTGAAATGAAAAGAGGTAAATATGAAGGATTTAGAAATACGAAATCAAAAGATAATAGATGCAATCATAGAAAAAGCAAAAAGAGTTTGTCCCGAATCGCTTGCGATGATCGGAATATGCGGTTCTTTTGCAACAGGTGATTATTATGAAAAATCGGATCTTGATCTGCTCGTTCTGATCAACGATGATAACGGTTGGCAATTAAGCTGTACTTTTATACAGGACGATTTGCAGGTCGGTCATGATATTTATTGTACTACTTGGGAAAAACTGGAATATGATTCTTTGTACAACAATCCCAATATTGCAAAGCTTATGGACTCTAAGATTGTGTATTGTGCAGATGAAAAATACATGGAAAAATTAGAAGCCTTGCGTAAAAAGGCAAAGGATAATTTGTCAGCGCCTTTATCAAAATACGACTATCTCAAAGCCGAAAAAACGCTGAAAGAAGCAGAGCATTTCTATTTAATGACAATGACCGCGGAGAATATGACAGAGCTTCGGGTACAAGCAGGGTATACGCTGTACTACATTGAAAACGCCGTTGCAATGCTGAATAAAAAATATTTTCGCTACGGTGTAAAGCGGGTTTATGAAGAGTTAGCGTTAATGGAGAAAAAGCCCCACAACCTTTGTGAAATGATAGAAAGTGTTTTATCGGGAAGATCCTCAGAGGAGATCAAAAGCTCCCTGACTACGCTTGTACAGGAAACAATGGGCGTTTTCAAAAAGGCAAATGCAGATCTGCCCACAGACAGGAAACCCATAACGGCAGATTCTGTCAAAGGAACTTATGAGGAAATGTTTTCAAATTGGAGAAACAAGACGTATGCGGCAGTCAATGAAAACAACCCTCATCTTGCATATATGAGTTTGATCAGCTTTAGCGCTATGCTCTCCGAATTGAGTGAAGAATGGGAGATCGCAGAATATAACGTTTTTGAGAATTACGATCCCCAAGATCTGAGAAAAACAACGCAGGCGTTTGATGAATTGATAGAAAAATATTTGCAGGAATATAAAAAGGTCGATTTACAGCCTGAACGGTATCGGGATATAGATGAATTTGTTGATCGGTATTTGGGGTAAAACGAAGAAAGATTGAAAAATTAAGGAAAATAAAAATGAAAACAGAAATTATCGATTTATCGGAAGAACAAGTCGAAGTGCTGGAAATCGCTCTGAGCGAGCACGATAAAAACTATATCAACTATAAAACAGAGGGAAGTATATCTATCGGCATAACCTGTGACGGTGAAGTGATCGCAGGATTAGACGCCTGTATGACCGCCTTTAAGATCTTATACATTTCCACGGTTTTTGTTGACGAAAGATACAGAAGAATGGGCTACGGAAAAATGCTGTTGGAGGAGGCGGAAAAAAGAGCTAAAAAGCTGGGCGCAAATGTGATCCGCCTTGACACCTTCGGCTGGCAGGGCAAGGATTTTTACAAGGCTATGAATTATGAGCAGGTGGGATATTATAAAAATGATGTTGATGATTATGAGGAGTATTTCTTTTTGAAAAGGATATAGGGTCTATTTGTGGAAAATTTCATAAGAAACAGAGGAGAATGTGTTTATATGAAAAAGAAGTTAGTTCTGTTGGTAGGAATTTTGTTCAGCATATTTTGCTTATTTGCAACAGCCTGCAGCAACGAATTTGCCGCACAGGAATATAATAACGACCAAAAAATTAGTCAAGGTGACCGTTTTGCTGCAAGCGTGTCTGTTTATAATCAAATAAACGGCGGTTATTCATTCACTGCATCAAAATATGACGGACGTGATACCTTGTGGACAAAAACCTTGCAGTCGGATACGAACAGAGATCTGCAGATCAGTTTAAGTCTTTCAAGCGGGCAGGCAAAGATAGTTCATATTGACAGTGAGGGCAATGTTACCACCCTTGTTGAATGTACTCCCGATACCTCAATAGACGGGTCTGTAACTGTAAACCTATCACTTAAAAGCGGACAGAATAAACTGAAAATCGTTGGATATGACTGCGAAGATGTTGATTTAAAGTTATTGTTTGAAGAACCGTAAGACATATTAAAAAGAATAGAACAAGTTTAAAGCAACAGTGTAAAGTAAGGAAAATGTTTTATGGCACAAGAAATAATTATTGAAACAGACCGTCTGTATTTAAGGGAGCTTGAACAGTCCGATTATGAAGCTTTATGCCTTATTTTGAAAGATGATGAAGCCATGTATGCCTATGAGGGTGCTTTCAACGACAATGAGGTGCAGGAATGGCTTGACAGGCAAATCTCACGCTATCGAAAATACGGATTTGGCTTATGGGCAGCGGTTCTGAAAGAAAAAAACAAAATGATCGGGCAATGTGGACTAACCATGCAGCCATGGAAAGATAATGAGGTGCTTGAAATAGGCTATCTTTTTCAGTGTAGGTATTGGCACAACGGATTTGCCACCGAAGCGGCAAAAGCCTGCAAAAAATACGCATTTGAGGTTTTGAACGCAAATGAGGTTTGCTCTATAATAAGGGATACAAATACAGCCTCTCAGAATGTGGCACTCAGAAACGGAATGACTGTAGAAGACAAATGGGTAAAGCACTATCGTGGTGTAGATATGCCGCATTATCGTTACATCATATACAAAAACTGATACAATAGGTAAAAAAGAAATG
>JAAVIE010000114.1 GCA_014799325.1 Oscillospiraceae bacterium | reverse complement strand
CTCTTTGGGCTGTCCGTTGACCAAGACCTCCAAGCCGAATTTATATCTCTTGCTGCCGAAGTTGACATAGCCCCAATTATACTTGCCGTAGTCGATCTCGTTCTGCAAAGAGGTGTGGGCGTTTTCACCGTTTTTGGCAGGGGTAAGAGTAACTCTGTCGCCTTGTGTAACAACGGTGGTGAGCCCCGCATTTTTTCCGTTTACGGTAATTTCAGCCGAGGTCATCAAAGTGCCTTTGCGGAATATCTTATTGCCGTTAAGGGTAAAGGTAAGCCCCTGACCCGAATGACCCATGATCTCCGCCGCCTTAAAGCCTGCCGCCGACAGCAGCTGAAAAACAGTGAGCTTTTTGGTGTCGAAAACTCTCACCTTTTTATCGTTTACGGTAATGACGGAAAAATCATAGCCGCGGTCATTCAAAGCGGTAACGCCTATACCTATGGGAGTTATGTACTCTGCTCCCATTTTAAAGGCGCCTATATCAACGCCGCGGACAAACTCGCCGCTTCCCACCGCAACGCGGTCCTCGTCAATATCCAGCTTGTCCGCCACCAGGGTGGTAAGTCCTTTTATAAGGCTTCCGCCGCCTACAAGGAACACCGCCTGAGGAGAACCGCCGTTTATCTTCAGAATAGTATTGCAGATAGTGGCTGCCAAATTATCCATACCCGACAGAATGCTCTCGATAAAATCCTCCTGGGTAACGGAATGGGGGATCCCGAAAATATCCTTGTACTTGATAGCATCTCCCGAATCCGCGTCATACTTCATCTGCTCCGCGGCGGAGAAATCAACAAGATAGGTCTTGATAATTTCCTCGGTTATCTCATCGCCTGCCACAGTAGCCATAGCGTATGCAATGATCGACCCGTCCTTGGAAATGGCAATATCGGAAGTACCCGCGCCGATATCCACAAGGGCGATATTGATAAGACGGATCTCGGGCGGTATAATAACGTTCATAGCGGCAATAGGCTCCAGCGTCAGGCTCTGCACCTCCAACTTATTCAGCTCCATTACCGAATACAAGCCCTCAACAACAATGCCGGGCAGGAACGCCACCACCATATTTATCTGCGCTTTCTGTCCTTTATGGCCTGTAAGGGAGATCATCTTGTAATCGTCCAGAAGATAGCTCACCACATTGTGACCTACACAGTAAAACAGTGTGCCTTCGCCCTTGGTCTCCTCGTCAAGCTGAGACTGGGCAAGGGAGATAGTCTCCATTTCCATGGAAGCTACCATTTCCTCTGTCACAAACTCGCTGCCCGAAACGTCAAAATCTTTTGAGATATTCACGGTTCTCAGCGCGCGTCCTGCGGCGGCTATGCAGGCTCTTTGGAGAGTGCAGCCGATCTTTTCCTCCAGTGCCGCCTTTACATCGCCTACTATCTTTGCCACCTGCTTGATGTCCTCTACTTGTCCGTCAACCATGGCGCGGCGGGTGTGGGGCTTGGAAACGCATTCAAGTATTTTGAACTTGTCGCCGTCTCTCTCTCCGATTATTCCCACCACGGTGCGGGTGCCTATATCCAGGGCAAAAATTTTGTCTCCCTGAACAGGCTCTGCTGCCGCGGCTTTTTTTCCGTTTCTTTTAAGTATCTGCTCGATATCCATATAAATTCTCCAATACAGAATAATTTCAGAATAGTTTTATGCGGGTTTTATTTCGATTTTTTCAGCTTTATGTTAGTTTTCCGATTTCATATCGGCATTATGTCGGTTTTATTCCGATTTCTTCAGCTTTATATCGGTTTTGTTCCGATAATCGATAATATTTCGATTATATCAGCCTTCTGTGGACTTTATATCGGCATTCTGCGAACCTTTTGCATCGGGCTTTATGAGCTTGTCAAAGGTCTGCTTTTTTAAATACTCCTTGACCATTTCGGAAACTCCGCCGAAAACCTGCTGATAGCTGCAGGGCAGTCCGTCTGCGCTGCAGTTGCAGCTGTAGCCCTCGGAAAGGCAGCGCGCGAAGCGGTATTCGCCCTCCACTATTTCAATAACGTCATAGAGGGTGATCTCGCCGATAGGCTTTATGAGACGGTAGCCGCCGTAGACGCCCTTGTAGCTTTTTACAAGTCCGCCGCCTACTAATTTTCTCAATATCTTAAGGGCAAATCTTAGGGGAACCTCTGTGCTTTCGGAGATAGTTCCTGCGTCTATGCAGCTTTTGAAGCCGTTGTCCTCTTTTAGGGATTCTTTTCCCAATGTGTCTACGATCCTGATCGCGTAATCGGTTTCAAGCGTAATGTGCATTTATTTTCCTTTCAGGTCTTTTTGAAAATGTATAATCGTATAAAAAATGTCTTTGGGATATCAAAACAAACAGATCCCGAAAAAACATGATCTCAAAAATATGTATAAAGGACTTTATGAAAACGCCTGCTGCCTTTTAATCCAAAAAGTCCTTAAGCTTCTTGCTTCTGGAAGGGTGGCGCAGCTTGCGGAGCGCCTTTGCTTCGATCTGTCTGATACGCTCTCTTGTTACCTCAAACTGCTTGCCAACTTCTTCAAGTGTCCTGGGTCTGCCGTCCTTTAAGCCGAAACGCAAGCGGAGAACCTTTTCTTCACGTTCGGTGAGGGTGCTTAAAACTTCGTCAAGCTGTTCTTTCAGCAGGGAGAGGGAAGCCACCTCCGCAGGGGCGGGGGCAAGCTCGTCGGGGATAAAGTCGCCTAAGTGACTGTCCTCCTCCTCGCCTATGGGGGTTTCCAGGGAAACGGGATCCTGGCTTATGCGAATAATTTCTCTTACTCTCTCCACAGGCATGTTGAGTTCGTTGGAGATCTCCTCAACGCTGGGTTCATGTCCGTTTTTGTGGAGTAACTGGCTGGAGACCTTTTTTACTTTTGTGATAGTTTCCACCATGTGTACGGGGATACGGATAGTTCTTGCCTGGTCTGCAATAGCTCTTGTGATAGCCTGTCTTATCCACCAGGTTGCGTAGGTGGAGAACTTGTAGCCCTTGCGGTAGTCGAATTTCTCCACCGCCTTAAGCAGACCCATATTGCCCTCCTGGATCAGGTCGAGGAACTGCATGCCTCTGCCCACATAGCGCTTTGCTATGCTGACAACAAGACGGAGGTTGGCTTCTGTAAGTCTTTTTCTTGCAAACTGGTCGCCCTGGCTTTTTCTCATGGCGAGGGCGATCTCCTCCTCGGCGGTAAGCAAAGGCACAATACCTATTTCCTTAAGATAAATTTTAACAGGGTCATCAATGGTAATGCCTTCTGTGGACAGCGCAAGGTCAAGGTCGTCCTCCCCCGTAAAGTCAAGGGCGGTATCCAGATCCTCGTCTGCCACAAAGTCGTCCACAATGTCGATGTTGTTGCTTTCAAAATCGTCATAGAGCTTGTTGATCTGATCCACATCGAAATTCATATCTTCAAGAATGTCGTTGATCTCCTTTGTGGTCAGCTTACCCTCTTTTTTTCCGCGCTCTAAAAGCTCGTTTACTATGTTGGTTTTTCCGTTTTCACTCATATTTTTACTTCCCTCTTTTTTGAATTATTTATGTCATAAATTTTAAACTTTTAAAAACGCTTACCCGCCGCTTTTCTTTTTCCTTATGGCTTCCATATACGCTAACATTTCTTCGTCGGTAAGCTCGGAGGGATCTTTGCCGCCGTACTTGTCGCGGTGTTCCTCCAATACCTTTATATATTCGTCAAGCCTTTCCTTCTGATATGGCAAAAGGTTGTTTTCCTGAATTATACCTGTTATTTTTCCCAACTCCTGCGCGGAAAATTCGTTGCCAAGTGATGACAGATCAACGTTTTGACCGTTTTTTATCCTGTCCGTCACCGTTTGGTATATTATTCGGCAAAATTCGTCGGGAAAATCCTCAAGGCTTATCCTTTTTTCGGTTTTAGGAAGCAGATCCGGGGAATGTATCATAAAAGCAATTACCCCTCTCTGAGCCTTTTCCCTGGCAGTAAGCTGAGAGGTCGGCATATAGTCGGAGCCTTTCTTTTTTGTGGGATTTATCAGCTCTCTTGTTTCCGCTTTTTTTGCGGAATAATAGTTTATCCTCCGCCTTTCCTCTACCGCTTTTTCTATTTCCCCTGCGCTCAGTCCGCACAGCTTGGCGGTGTCGTTTATGTAAACCATTCGATCAATTTTGTCGTTTATGGAAGCAAGCAAGCCTACCGCTTTTTTCAGATAAGAGGCTTTTCCCTCAGGAGTATCCATATCAAGACCCACAGTGAGCTTTTTCAGCTCAAAGCTGATAGCGCCCCCCGACTTTTCCAGCAGCAGTCTGAATCCGTCTGCGCCGTATTTCTTAACATATTCGTCGGGATCCTTGGCGCCTGTCATCTGCAAAACTCTGGCATCCACCCCTGCTTCTCCCAAAAGGTTTATGGCTTTCATGGTGGCTTTTTGCCCTGCGCCGTCGCTGTCGTAGCTGATGACAACTTCCTCGCAGTATTGCCGCATCAATCGCGCCTGCTCGGGGGTAATGGCTGTACCCAGGGTAGCAATGGCGTTGTCAAAGCCTGCCTGGTTAAGGCTTATTACGTCCATATATCCCTCGCAGAGTATCAGGAACTTTTCCCTTGTATTCTTGGCAAAGTTCAGGCTGAAAAGGCTGCTCCTCTTGTGGAAAACCAAGGTCTCGTCGCTGTTGAGGTACTTGGCAGGGGCGTCAGCCTCCAGGGTTCTTCCCCCGAAGCCGATAATATTCCCCCTTCTGTCGATAATGGGGAACATTACTCTATTGCGGAATTTGTCATAGGTGTGGAGTCTTTCTCCGCCCTGCTGTCCGTTCTGGGGGCGCTTTGCGGCAAGAAGGGCGGCGTCCAGCAGCTCCTGTTCGGTGTAGCCCTTTGACAGCATAAAGCTTTTCAGCGTATCCCAGCTGTTGGGAGCAAATCCCAAGCCGTATTTTCTTATAGTATTTTCACTCAATCCCCTTTGCAGCAGATACTGCCGTCCCGGCGCGCCCTTATCGGAAAGCAAAACGTCGCGGTAGAACCTTGCCGCCTGACGGTTGATCTCCAGCATTTTCTGCTTTGCTTCGGCGGTTTTGTCGCGGCTGTCCTCGGGCATGGGGATATTTGCCCTTTGGGCTAAGAACTTGATGCTTTCTATATAATCAAGATGTTCTATAAGTCTGATAAAGTTTATTACATCGCCCCCTGCGCCGCAGCCGAAGCAGTAAAAGCTCTGTGTGTCGGCGTAGATGTGGCAGGAAGCGGTTTTTTCCGAGTGGAAAGGACATAGGCACACGCTGTCACGTCCTGCCCTTTTTAAAGAGGTGTAGGAGGAAATGACCGAGGTTATCTCGTTGGCGTCGCGGACTTGCTCTATAAATTCGTTTGGCAGCGGCATACTTGTTTCCTCCTTTATTTTTTTATTTTCCGTCAGCGACTTTGTGAATATCCAAAGCCAAGGTCATACCCGCGATTTGGAAATGATCAGCTTCAAAAGCTTGTTGACGGCATTTTAAAATCATACTCGCGATTTTTGGAAAACAGTTTCTTGAATTTACTGATTGCTTTTTAAAATCAAACCCACCATTTTGGAAAAACAGTTTCTTGAATTTACTGACCGTTTTTTAAAATCAAACCCACAATTTGAGAAAAACATTTTCTTGAATTTATTGACCGTTTTTTAAAATCAAACCCACAATTCGGGAAAAACAGTTTCTTGAATTTATTGACCGTTTTTAAAATCAAACCCACAATTTGGGAAAAACATTTTCTTGAATTAACTAACCGTTTTTTAAAATCAAACCCACGACTTAGGAATAAACAATTCCTTAAACGTATCCACCGCAAAATCGTCCGTCATTCCCGAAATATAGTCGCAGACTGCTCTTTCCTTGCCGTCAGTCTCGGCGATCTTTATATACAGCGGCGGCATCTCATCGGGATTTTTCAGATAGTATTGATACAGATGCTCCACCACATGACAAGCCTTGTCCTTTTCGGCGGTGGTGGGCTTGGCGTAGTATACATTCTGGAACATAAAGGAACGCAGGGTGTCGTGCGCCTTTTGTGTGGTCTCGTCGTATTTTATTTCGTTTTTATCGGCGCAGTTTTCTATCAGGGAATTGATCAGGGTGGTTATCCTCTGTGATTTGCTGTGGCCGAGAATGTCGGTGGCTTCCCGCGGCAGATCCTCTTCCCTTAAAACGCCCCCTCTTATGGCGTCCTCAATATCGTGATTTATGTAAGCGATCTTGTCCGACAGCTTCACCACAACTCCCTCCAAGGTGTCGGCGGTCATATTGGTGTGGGAGAGAATGCCGTTTTTCACCTGCGGGGTCAGGTTCAGCCCCTCGCCTTCCCGCTCTATGCGCTCCACCACACGAACGGACTGCTCATAGTGCTTGAAGCCGCCGCTGTACAGCTGGGCTAATGTTCTTTCCCCGTCATGTCCGAAAGGAGTGTGCCCCAGGTCGTGCCCCAAAGCTATAGCTTCCGTCAGATCCTCGTTGAGCCTTAACGCCCTTGCTACTGTTCTCGCTATCTGCGCTACCTCCAACGTATGGGTAAGACGCGTCCTGTAATGGTCGGATTTGGGGATAAGGAACACCTGCGTCTTGTGCTTAAGACGGCGGAAAGAATTGCAGTGGATTATCCTGTCTCTGTCTCTTTGGAAATCAGTTCTTACAGGGCAGGGTTCTTCGTCACGTTCTCTTTTTCCTGCGTCTGCGCTTTTGCAGGCGTAGGGGGAGAGCATCAGTTCTTCGTTTTTCAGGGTTACTTCTCTGGGGAGCATAGATGATCCTCCTATCGTGCAGGTTTCTTGATAGCGCGAATTTCAAAGAAGTCTATGACTTCCTGCGGAAGTCTCAAAATTTTCTCCGAAAATTTTGAGCGGTTCCGAAAATGAAGAGGAATGGAGCGCAAGCGGAATGGAGCTTCATTTTCGGAATTTTGAAATTCTTTTTAAATCAGGGAATTACCGCCAACTTTCCTGAGAGAACCATTATTTGCACAACTTTCTTGGGAGTATAAAATAAGGGATTGTTTTTACAACTTCTTTTTTAAAATTCGTGCTATCAGAGCGGTTGTACGAGTAGTGACCCGCTTTCAAGGAAACAGGTTGTAATTATTCACATGTTTTCAAAAATATCTTTTCATTTTTATTCCCTATATTTATATACCTCAAAAAACTGCTTTTTCCTTTATTTTTTTGACAATTTTAGTAAATTCAGCTTTTTGCACAAGAATGATGTGGGTTGTTAGTAAAATATGACAATATAGCTAAATAAAAAGAGGGTAAAAAGATAGCGCCTTATTTTTATGCTCTTAGGAAAGCT
>JAAVIE010000113.1 GCA_014799325.1 Oscillospiraceae bacterium | reverse complement strand
TATTGACGGCTTGGGAGGACTTTCGGACGCTGTTCAGTGCCTGTATGATATGATAGAGAGCGGTGAAGAAGAGGAGAAAAAATCGTCCTCCAAGAAAAAGGGAAGTACCAAAAAGCATAATAATACCAAGGTCAGGAGCCGCAAAAGTGTTTCTGCTCACGAAATAGACGAGCAAAGGGCAGTTTCACTTCTCAATATGATCTGTAACGGCGATGTAGTTTACGAGGACGGAAAATTTGTTTCGGCGGAGGAGTGGTAAGATGCTTTACACCATCATAGACCAGTACGACATCTTTTTTCCCTCGGAAAGTGAAATGCCGCATTTTTCCGAAAAGAGGACAAAAAACGGCATAGCGATCTCCATAAAGACTGACGGAAGGTATCAGCCATACAGCTTCTTTTCCACCGATCCAAAAGCATATCTTGACCCCAAAAACAAAATAAACTCGCTTTATTATAAATAATACTAATCCCTCTTTAAAATCTTGAATTCTTTGCGGCGATCTTGCGCTTATCGCTGCGTCAAAGCTCCTTGACGTACATTAAGTACGCCTGCGTCGCTTTTCCTTGCGCTAAGCACAATCTCGCCACAAATCTTTTCAAGAGTTTTAAAGGGGAATAGTATTAAAACCTGTCTGTTCCCTCTATCGGGGGGAACAGACAAATACATAAAGAAATTACAAAAGAAACAGGAGAACTTATGGAAGAATACATATCGATAATAATTCAGGGAATAATTCAGGGACTTACGGAATTTCTTCCTGTATCAAGCTCGGGACATCTGTCCGTGGTACAGCACTTTTTGGGAGCGCAGCAGGAAACAGCGCTGCTAATTTCTATCGTACTGCATTTAGGAACCTTAGTAGCGGTATTTATCGCCTTTGGAAAGGACATCTGGGGGCTAATCAAGGAGTTTTTCCTCACCTTTAAGGATCTGTTTACAGGGCAGTTCCGCTGGAGTGAAATGAACGACAGCAGGCGAATGCTTTTTATGGTGATAATTGCCACGGCCCTGCTTGTGCCTGCCTACTTTGTAAAGGACTTCTTCACCTGCATGGAGGGAGACAGCGACATTATCTTTGAGGGCTGCGCGTTCCTGTTTACCGCAATGCTGCTGTTTATGTCCGATGCTTGCGTCAAAGGACTGAAAACAGGCAAGGATATGAAGATCCGCGATGCCATAGCGGTGGGACTTTTCCAGTGCGTGGCGCTTTTCCCCGGAGTTTCCCGCTCGGGTTCTACCATAACCTCGGGTCTTTTCTGCGGACTTACAAGGGAAACCGCCGTCAAATTCTCCTTTATTTTAGGAATTCCCGCTATCTTAGGCGGCAGTGTTTTAGAGATAAAGGACGCGCTGGAAACAGGGGTGCAGTTTGACATTCCTCTTTTGGCAGTAGGCTTTGTTGTATCGGCAGTGGTGGGCATTTTGGCAATAAATCTGGTTAAGCTCATCACCAAAAAGAACAAGTTCAAGATATTCGGAATATATCTGCTGATAATCGGCATACTCTGCGTTTTCGGCGGAGTTTATGAAAATGTTACAGGAAAAATGATAGAGTTTAATTTTAATTTCTGATTTTGCAGAATATAGGACAGTTAAAAATCGGGAGAGACAGCCTGAAAATGAAAAATACATTTTTCGGGCGTTGGGCGCTTGTTTCGGAATAATATCGGAATAACAGCTTGGCAAAAGCTCGGAACAAGCGCTTTTCAAAAGGAAAGGAAGATCAAAAAAATGGCAGCGTCACAGAAAGAGAAAACCGCAAAAACCGCGTCTACAAAGGAAAAAACTGCGGCTTCCGATGCAAAGCGCACCGAGGTCATGGCGAAATATACAAAACGGCGGAATATCCAGGCGGTGGTTTTGTTTGCCATAGGCTTACTGATAACCGCTTTTGCCTTTTTCGGCAATGTGGACGCCGAAGCGCCCAATGTCTGGGATTACATACACGGATTTTTCTGCGGGGTGTTCGGCATTACCGTATTTTTCATAGGACCGCTTTTCATTTACTTTGCGGTAATGATAGGGCTTAAAAAGGACAAAAAGACCATAACCTTGCGGATAATCCAGATAGTTATGTTCATTCTGCTGTTTTCAGCCGCAGTGCAGATCATATTTGTGGGCCATATCGGCACTGAGGAAACGGAGGGCTTCGGCGGCGCAGTATCTGCCATTTTCACAGACGGTCAGCACCTGACCGGCGGCGGATTTTTCGCGCTTCCCCTGGGCTATCCATTGCTTCTTTTGGGCAGAGGGGGAGCCACTGTTATCATTATCCTAATAATTTTCGTTATAGTAATGGTAATGGCAAATATCGACCTGATAACTTTTCTGCGCCTTATCTCCAAGCCATTTATCGCTTTGGGAAAATACATAAAAAGAAAAAAAGCAGAGTATGATGAAGAAAGCGAGCTGATCCGCCAGGAAGAAGCAAGGCGCAGACAGGAGGAAGAAGAACAAAGACTGCTGTCAGAGGGCTCCGAGGAAGAAAGAGCTGTCAGAAGATCAAGGACATTTGAAGCGCTGGAAAGAGAGACCCGACCGGAGGATACCGATGCCACAAGAAGCAAGCACGAAAAAAATCTTGCAGAAATAGACAAAAAGGCAAAGGCGATAGTTGACGAGCAAAGACAGGAATCGGATGAGTTTTTGACAAAGATAGGCGCAAAGCCCGCTATTATTCCCCCAAGACTTACCAATGAGGATTACAGAAGAAACGAGGAAAACAATAATACCGAAAATCGGGAAACGGTCAGGGAAGACGCTTCGCAAACCGAGCCTGTTGTAAATTCTCCCATATCCGAAAACATAGAGCCGGAAAGACATATTCAGCCTGCTATAGCTGAAAACACAGCGCCCGAAATACCCGTTCAACCTATCGCAGCCGAAAACAGAGTCTCCGAGATCCCTGCCGCGGCTGAACGATCTGAACAAGGAGAAACCGATAATACCATACGTCTTGTTTCGGCAGAGGGAACAACGCAGTCCGTATCGGAGCTGGAAAAGGCAGCTGCTGTTATTCCCGAAGCTCCAAAAGAGGAGCAAAAGGAAAGCTTCCCTGTGCTCACTTCCGATAACAGCCAAAAAACTGAAAACCCCGAACCTGCGGCTATTTCCGCACCCGCAGCAAATCCGGAAACCACCGCCAATGCCGAGCCCGTCAAGCTGGTAGGCGGCAAAGAAGCGACAGACAATAAGGGCGGCTTAAACGAGATAGAAAAAGCCATTGCAGATTACAACCGCGAGATCGAGGACAAAAACAAAAAGGGCGGCGTAGCTGTGGAAACAACGGTAAATGGCGAGACCAATGCCCAGCAGTCTCCCGATCAGGTAATAGCGGCAGCAGAGGAATACACGCTGCCCCCTGTAACGCTCCTAAATGAAGTTAAGAACAAGATAAGCGAAGAAAACAAAAACGCCGAGATCGAGGGAAAAGCCACTACCCTTGTAAACGCCCTCAACAGCTTTGGAGTAAAGACAAAATTCCTCGGAGCGGTAAGAGGCCCCTCGGTAACAAGATACGAGTTACAGCCTGCCCCCGGCGTCAAGATCTCCAAAATAACAAATTTGGTGGACGATATAGCTCTCAACCTTGCTACGGCGGGTGTGCGTATCGAAGCCCCCATACCCAATAAAGCCGCTGTGGGAATAGAAGTGCCCAACAGAGAAAAGGACACAGTTTCTATCCGCGAAATGATTGACAGTGACACCTTTGGCATGTGCGAAAGCAGACTTGGGGCAGCTCTCGGAAAAAACATTTCCGGAGAAGTGGTCATCTGCGACATTGCCGATATGCCCCATATCCTTGTAGCAGGCACCACAGGCTCGGGTAAATCCGTATGTATCAACTCCATTATCATGAGTATTCTGTACAGAGCCACTCCCGAAGAGGTTCGCCTTATAATGATAGACCCTAAAGCGGTGGAGTTTATGATCTATAACGGTATAGGACATCTGCTCCTGCCTGTAGTCTCGGATCCCAAAAAGGCGGCAGGCGCCCTTGCCTGGGCTTGTACCGAAATGGACAAGCGTTACGGTATTTTAAGCTCAAACAACGTAAGAGACATCAAGGCGTACAACAAGCTTGCCGATACAAGAGACGATCTCCCCAAAATGCCCCAGATAGTGATCTTCATAGACGAGTTGGCAGATCTGATGATGTGCGCCAAGAAAGATGTTGAGGACAGCATAATCCGCATTGCGCAAAAAGCAAGAGCGGCAGGCATGCACCTTGTGGTGGCTACACAGAAGCCTACCGTTGACGTTATCACAGGACTTATCAAGTCCAATATCCCTTCAAGAATAGCCTTAAAGGTGGCTTCCCAGACGGACAGCCGTACAATAATCGATATGTGCGGCGCAGATAAGCTCCTGGGAAAGGGCGATATGCTGTACAAATCCGTAGCAATGCCTATGCCTATGCGTGTACAGGGCTGTTGGGTGTCCGACGAAGAAGTGGAGAGAGTTACCGAGTTTATCAAAAACAAATTCGCCCTTGAATATGACGAAAACGTTATGGACGAAGTTGAGCGCCAGGCTGAAAGAGTTGGCTCCGACGATAAAGGCGGCGCTTCCTATGACGGTGACCTTGACATATCCGACGATAAGCTGGACGAGGCTATCGAGGTGGTATTCTCCAATGGAGGAGCCAGCACATCTTCTCTCCAGAGAGCCTTAAAGGTAGGCTACGGCCGCGCGGCACGGCTTGTGGATATGATGGAGCAAATGGGGATCGTAGGACCTCCCGACGGCAACAAGCCCCGCCAGCTTCTTATGTCAAAGGAAAGCTGGTATGAAAGAAAACTGAATAAGCAGGATTAAGATGAAAACAAATCAAAATAAACAACAACCCAATAAAAACGGCCGCCCCAACAAGAACCAAAGCTTTGATAAGATAGACGAAGCGGTTTATCGGGCGGCAGAAAGCAAGATCTTCAGATCAAAGCACAGAAAGAATATTATCCCTATATTAGCGGTTCTTCTGATACTCTCTTTTTTGTTTATCGAGCTTAACGCAAGATTTTTCAAGATAGAGGGAGTACCCACTTGGACGGAGATCTTCCAAGCGGCGGATCTTGCAGACGGCGTGGAAAAGGTGGAGGGTGATCTCACCGTTCACTTTATTGACGTAGGGCAGGGCGACTGCCAGCTGATCAGAACATCGTCAAAGTCGGTGCTGATAGACTGCGGCGAAAAGGAATACTATCCCAGTGTTATTGAGTATCTTAAGGCGCAGGAGATAACCCGACTTGACTATGTTATTATGACTCACCCCCACTCCGACCACGCAGGGGGAATGAGCTACATTTTGGAGGAGTTCGACATAGGCACTTTGATAATGCCCAAGATGAAAGACTCAATAATTCCCACCACCAACACATATTTGCGTATATTAAAGGCAGTTGAAAGCAAAAATATAACTATTGAATATGCCGAGCCGGGCAAGGAATACAAGTTGGACGACGCAAAGATGACGGTGCTGTCACCGGTCAACGATTACAGCGATCTCAACAACTACTCCGTATCCGTCAAGCTGATCCACGGCGAAAATTCCTTTATGTTTACAGGCGATATGGAAGCCAAAGCGGAAAAAGATGTGCTTCAATCGGGGGCTGACGTTTCCGCCAAGGTTTTGAAGGTGGGACACCACGGAAGCGATACTTCTACCTCTCAAGAATTTTTAGACGCGGTGGATCCTCAATATGCGGTAATAGGTGTGGGCAGCCCCAACAATTACGGACACCCCAACAAAGAAACAATAGAAAAGCTGCAAAGCAAAAATATTGAGATCTACAGAACCGATCAAAAAGGACATATTATTTTTGTAAGCGACGGAAAAGGCTTTAATATTCTTACTAAGGAGAGCAACAATGCTGATAATTGACAGATTCGAGGGTGATTTTGCTGTTGTAGAGGACAGTGAAAAGGAAACTCACCAAAATATCCGAAAGGAATTTATTGAGGACGGGGCTAAAGAGGGTGACGTTATCGCCCTTTTTGAGAGCTTTTATATGATAGATCACGCTCAAACAAAAAAGCGCAGGGAGGAGATCCTTGCGCTGGAAAAGCTTTTGAGAAATAATACTGTTTCATGATCAAAATCAAAAGAGATATTTAAAAAGAAATTTTATTTATCGCCGTAATGAGAGCCGCATTCAAGTATTTCTATCGTTTCTACGCAAATTCTGAATACGATTCGATTTTTCTCATCAATACGGACGCTCCATGCCCCTGAAAGGTTTCCTTTCAGGGGCTCCGGCTTTCCTATACAATTATATCCGTTTCGGTCAATGCCTTTCAAAAGAATGTTGATTTTCTTCAATGTTTTTTTGTCATGTGTTTGCCAATACAAGTAATCTTCCCATGCTTGATCGTGCCAGATTTTTTTCATTCGTCACTTACCTCTATCAATTCATGCTCGTGCATATTGCGTCCCGCTTTTGCATCTGCAAAGCGCTTTTCAAGCTCTGCTATATGCTCGGGATTATAGAATGGGTCTACATTTACTTCAAAGGGTATGCGTTTTTCTCTGCCTACCTTTACAAGAAACATATTGATAGCGGTTGACATAGATAGTCCCATTTCTTTAAGAGCCAACTCAGCATTAAGTTTAACGTCATCTTCAATACGGAAATTCACTTGTGCCATATTATCACTCCTTTCACAACTATTATATCACATTTATATACATTGTCAATCAATTTGTTATAAATAGCTATCCTTAATAAACATCTTCATGATCTTAGTAACAATATCCGAAGGCTTCTCATAAAACCGCTCCCTCATAAGCTTTGCCTGCTCATAATCGGGGGCGTATATCTTAAGATTCATCAGCTCATCTCCGTTGATCTCATTAAGAAACCTCACCCTGAGATAGCAAGGCTCACCCACTCCATTCCGCTCAATACGGCAAATTATGGAGCGCTCCAGGTCAGCCATTTTTAAAACATACTGTCCATACTCGATAGTTTTTTCCCTGATAGAAAGGGGAATACGGTGAAAAAACTCTTTTGACATGGTGAGACCTTGGGGAAGCAAAGAAAGCCTTTTGACGTTCTTTTCTTCTTTAACGCCGATAAGCTCTTTTTCCACCGAAACGCTAAGTGCTTCAAAAAATTCCAAGCCGCTTACCGCGTCTATCTCGGTGACAATATCGCTTAGCTGGTCCTCGGTAAGCTCGCCTAACTGCTCTAAAATAAAGCACAGATATATCTGTATTGTGAGCTTTTCGTCTATTGTAATTTTGGGAGATTCGTACATAGCTATTTCCTTATTTAACATTTAGCAAAAATATGACATAAGAGCAATATTCAGCGCCGCTTCAATACAAGGTACTGATCTCGGCACGATACAGGGGTCGTGCCTGCCCTTTATTTCAATGACCGCGTCCTCTTTTTTAACAAAGTCTACCGTATTCTGCGCCTTTGCGATAGAGGGAGTGGGCTTTATTGCTGTGCGGAAAATCAATGGCATTCCGTCAGAGATACCGCCCAAAATTCCTCCTGCATTGTTTGTCCGCGTCATGACCCGGTCGCCGTCCATATAAAACTCGTCATTATTCTGACTGCCAAAGAGGGAAGCGGCTTCAAAGCCTGCGCCGAACTCGATCCCCTTGACAGCAGGCACTGCAAATACCACCTGGGATATCCTGTTTTCCAATCCGTCAAAGATCGGTGAGCCTGTTCCAACGGGGATCCCCACAGCGGCGCACTCAACTATTCCGCCGACGGAATCCTTGTTTTCTCTTGCATTGTCAATGACCGCCCGCATTTTTTCGTCAGCGGAAGTATCTATCAGGGGAAGATAGCGGGTTTTGATCTCGTGCATCAGCTCCTCCGAAATATTTACAGGATCAAAAGCACAGTCCTTTTCCTGCCCGATAGAATAAATATGAGCGGCAGTGGTTATGCCCAGGCTAAGAAGAAACTGTTCGCAAACCGCTCCCGCAAACACCAATGGCGCAGTGAGCCTGCCCGAAAAATGTCCTCCGCCCCTCATATCGTTGCTTTTATTATACCTGGAATAGCCGGTAAAATCGGCATGACCGGGGCGGGCGAGGGAAGCGATGCTCTCATAATCCGAGGAATGCTGATCGCTGTTTTTGATAACGGCGCACAGGGCTTCTCCCGTGGTTTTTCCTTTGTAGAATCCGCTTATTATTTCGGGCAGATCCTTTTCGTTTCTGAAAGTGCTTGTGCCATCCTTTTTGGGGGCGCGTCTTGACATAAACTCGTTTATCCTGTCAATGGAAAGCCTTTTTCCTGCAGGCAGATTGTCGATGACAACGCCAATAGCGGAGCCGTGTGATTCTCCGAAAACCGATACCGAAAGATTTCCTAAATTAATTGTTGATGACATTTATTTGTCCTCCCAAGGAAATAAAATCTTCAAAAAATGAGGGATAGGATTTGCCGATACACTCCGTTCCTATAAGAGTAACGGGCTCAGTGCAGCAGGTGGAAGCTATCGCCAGCGCCATAGGTATGCGGTGATCGTTGTGGCAGTCGCATACGCCGCCTTTAAGCATCTCCACGCCTTCTATCTCCAAACTGTCGGGGTATTCCTTCACCTTTGCCCCAAGCTTATTCAGCTCCGCGGTGATCGCAGCCAGCCTGTCACATTCCTTTATTCGTAGCCTGCCGCAGTCGGTGATATGCGACGTACCTTTTGAAAGAGCGGCTAAGACTGTCAGAATTGGCACCAGATCGGGGATCTGCTTTGCGCTTACGTCAAAGCCGTTTCCCTGCGATTGATCAATTATATCAAGGATCTCTCGATCGCCCTGCAAGCTGTTGAGATTAAGCCCCTCTATTTCTATATCCGAACCTAAAGCGGAAGCCACCGCAAAAAACGCCGCCTGTGACATATCCGCTTCAATAGCGGTATTAGAGGGTCTATAGCTTTGACCGCCCTTTACAAAATATCCGTAGTCGGTCTCAATGACGGTAACTCCGAACCTTTTCAGCTCCGCGGCGGTAATATCCACATAGGGCTTGGACTGGAGCGGGGAAGTGATTATTATTTTACTGTCGCCCTCCAACAAAGGCAAGGCGAAAAGCAGACCGCTTATAAACTGGGAGGAAATATCGCCCCTAATGCTGTATTCTCCCGACCTGAGCTTACCGTTTATGATATAGGGCATTTTTTCGCTCTCAAAGGTAATTCCGTTTTTGGTAAGCTCTGTAAAATACGGTGTGATCGGTCTTTCAGGCAGCTTTCCCTTCCCCCTAAACTTCGTGCGGCAGCCCAAAGCGGCGGCTACGGGGATCAAAAACCTCAAAGTAGAACCGCTTTCACAGCAGTCAGCCACAGCCTCTTTGACGGGGTCGTCTATTCCTTCAACAACAGTAACGTTGTTGTTTTGGGTGATCTTCGCCCCAAAAGCTTTCAATATCCCAATAGTAGCCCTTGTGTCGGCACAGTCTAAAAGTCCTTTTATCTCCGATCTTCCTTTAGCGAGAGCGGCGCAGATCAAGGCTCGGTGGGAGATGCTTTTAGAGGGCGGAACAGAGATTTTTCCGCTGAGCTTGGAGGGGGTTATGGTAACAGTGGTTCCCATTATTATCTTCCTTTCAGACAGATTCAGACAAAATCTATAATACTGATAATTTTTTAAAAAGCAGATAAACTGTTTTTTAAATACCCTGCAGCTTTGCGGCAGGGCGAGGGTGCAAAGCTCCCTCGGTTATTGTATTGAACGTACATAATCTGTGCCTGTCGGCGCATCTTTGGCAAAGCCGAAGGATTTGTGGATTTGATCCACAATCAAATGGTTTGTATAAGATCGTGATATTCGTCAAGTGTCAGTGAAACTATCTCGCAAGCTCCCGGCTCGGCGCAGATAATAACTCTGATTTTATTTGAAGTCCTCTTTTTATCTCCCACAGAAAGCTTGTACAGCTCCTCATGGGAAATCTCGTAGGAGCAAGGCAGTGAATTGGCTTCAAGACAGCTTTTGAGCTGTTCAGCCGTGCCTTTTTTGACCTTGCCCTGTTTTTCCGCAGCCAAAGTTATCATGTACATTCCCATAGCCACAGCCTTTCCGTGCGGAACATTGCCAAAGCCTGCGTGTTTCTCAATAGCGTGGGCAAAGGTGTGACCGAAATTCAGTATCATTCTTTCTCCTGTGTCAAACTCGTCGTTCTGCACCACATCGCGCTTTATGCCCACACATTCGGCGATTATCTCATCAATATATTTGTGGGAATTGCCCTCTGACAGCTTTTCAAACAGCGCCTTTGACCGTATCATACCGTACTTTATCACTTCGCCCATACCCTCGGCGTAAATGTCCTCCGAAAGGGTGGAAAGGGTGTCGGTGTCGGTTATAACAAGAGCAGGCTGTTTGAACGCTCCCACAAGATTCTTTCCCTCATCTATATTTACAGCGGTCTTTCCTCCCACCGAGCTGTCTACTTGCGCCAAAAGGGTGGTGGGTATCTGAACATAGTCTATACCTCTTAAATATGTAGCGGCACAAAAGCCCGTCAGATCTCCCACAACTCCTCCGCCTAAGGCTATTAGAAAGTCAGTCCTGGTTATGTCCTTTTCACAAAGAAAATTATAAATGGCAATAAGCTGCTCATGGGATTTGGAATTTTCTCCGTGTGGAACTACAAATCTCGAAACAGTAAAGCCGCTTTCTTCCAGGCTCTTTACGGTAATATCTCCGTACAGTCCGTTTACTGTGTCATCGGTGACAATAACGCATTTTCTTGACTTTTCCACTTGGGAGATCAGCTGACCGCACTTGTTCAGAAGTCCGCTTTCTATCAATATATCATAGCTTGCCGAATTTGCCTTTACGGTAATTTTTTTCATTATAAAGTACCAACCTTTTTACCCAATACATTGCCGATTTGCGCGCACTTTTCCATACACTTCTCAAAACGCTTGGGAGTGAGAGACTGAGCGCCGTCACAAAGCGCATTCTGAGGATTGTTGTGTACCTCTATGATAAGACCGTCCGCTCCTGCCGCAACTGCCGCCATGGAAAGTGGTTCCACAAGCTCGTATTTTCCCGTAGCGTGGCTTGGGTCTACCACAACGGGCAGGTGGCTCAAGCTCTTTATAACAGGGATAGCGGAAAGGTCAAGAGTGTTTCTGGTCTGTGTCTCAAAGGTGCGTATTCCTCTTTCGCAAAGGATAATGTTGGTGTTTCCGCCTGCAATGATATATTCCGCAGACATCAGCAGCTCCTCGATAGTGTTGGCAAGTCCTCTTTTCAGCAAAATGGGCTTGCTGCATTTTCCAAGCTCCTTAAGCATCTCAAAGTTCTGCATATTTCTTGCGCCGACTTGGATTATATCTACATCATTAAAAAGGTCAATGTGAGCAAGTGACATAAGCTCGGTAACAATAGGCAGTCCTGTGGCTTTCTTTGCCTTCAGAAACAGCTTCAAGCCCTCATCGCCCAAGCCCTGGAAAGAGTAGGGGGAGGTCCTGGGCTTAAATGCGCCGCCTCTCAGCAGATTTGCGCCTGCAGCCTTGACCTGCATACAGGTGTCTATGATTTGCTCTTCCGTTTCAATGGAGCAGGGACCTGCAATAACAGCTACATTTCCGTCACCGATTTTAGCGTTTCCCACAGAAACTACTGTATCTTCGGGGTGGAATTTGCGGTTGACCTCCTTATATGGCTCCTGAACACGCTGAACGGATTCAACTATCTCCCTTGCCTCAATAGCTTCGGTATCGACCTTGTGGGTATCGCCTATCAAGCCTAAAATGGTGGTGTGAGAACCAACAACCTCGTTGATCTTGATATTTTGCGCCTCAATATCATGCCAGAGCCTTTCCACCTCATCTTTGGGTGCGTCCTTTTTCAGAATAATGATCATTTTTTTGTGTTCCTTTCATTTTGTTTTTCTTTGCTTTTTTCATTATTGTGGGTTTCAATAAAAAAGCCCGCATCAAGCGATGCAGGCTGAATTTGTACAAAAGCAAATATGCTTTCTCAAATCTACTACACCACAGCTTTAATTTTTGGTACGGAAATAATACTTGCTGCTAAAGTAAAAGCACAAGCCGCTAAACCAAAATATAAAGCTTTCAGTGAAAAGATCTAACATATTTTACTCCGTCATTTTTTTAAATAATTCTTAAATATTAACTTAATTTTAATACTTTATGACCTTTTTGTCAATAGTTTTTGGAAAAATACATCAGGGAACCAACTGTTCTGTGGTCTCCGATGCGCTTTCGGCTGGATTTTCGGTGTTTTCCCCAACCGTTTCTTCAACAGGTTGGTTTGCGGAATCTCCAACGGTTTCTTCAGAAGATCCGTTATCGGCATCTTCAAGGGGCGCAGCCTCAAAGACAAGTATGATCTTGATCTGATCTGTTCTTGAAACCTCGCTCCAGCTTACGTCAGGGTCAGTTTCCATATCGCCGCAGATCTTGACGTTTGTTACGCCGTCCTTTTCTCCGTCATTGGGAGCAATGTTGAAGAGGTTTTTGGAGATTTCCTTACTTCCGAGAAGCATCTGGTTTGCGTTATCCCTGTCATAGATTCCCGAATAAATACCGTAGGTTCCTGTGGAGTCAAACTGCGAAGTAGCTTCAAGATAAAGCAGGATCGCATTTTTCCTGGGAGTGACGTCAGCATTGTTGGGATTATTGAGATCAAGGGGCTTGTCAACAAATACAATGTTCTCGCTTGGCTTGGTTATGGGGTTGCCCTTGTTGTCTAACAGGGGATTTCCGTAAAGATCCGTTGAGGTAACGGCAGTTACGGAGCCTGTTACCGTGACCTTGACCTCGCAGTCGCCTCTGTTGATAAACGCCATTTCTCCGGATAAAACGGTTTCGGAGCTTTCGTCGCTGCCGCCCGCAAAGGACAGCGAATGTTCTTCACTATCATTTTTTATCTTTAATCTGTAAGGATTAAATACAACGCTTACGCTTGTGGGCCATACTATATCTATAGTTGAAACCTGGGAAATAGTTACATCAACATCAACCTTGATGCTGTCGTCTACGGGCGAGTCAGAAACTGTTATTTCGGGAACCGTTTCGTCAGGCTCGGTAACGTCAGGTTCGTTATCAACAGGTTCGCTGCCGGAGGGTTCAGTTTCCTTAGAGCCTGTGAAGCTGCATTTTTCGGGAGTGTGCTTGTCAACTGCGGTACAGCCCTCAGTCATACAGCTGTGAACGTGTTTGTCTCCGTCAAGAGTGTATTCCTCTGAGAAAATATGTTCGCCTGTAGGCTCGCTTGTTTCCTCAAAATAGCTGTGTCCGCAGATCTTACATGTGTAAACCAGCTTTGCGCCCTCAAAGCAGCTTGCCTTGACGATCTCGATCTCGTAAACGTGTTCATTGGGCTGATCGGAGGCTCCGCAAAGGCTGCATATGGAAGCATGCTGTTCACCAAGATCCTTTACGTTGCTTTGATCAAACTCGTGAGGTTCTTCCTCTCCTATGATCTCGCCGCAGTCAGCGCAAGCCTTGGCATGTGTATGTTCATCGATCTGAACATAGGAATCGTTGAAATTATGAGTGTCCGAAACGGGAATGGGTTCTGATTTTGTATATCCGCACACCTCGCAGATATGATTCAGAACGCCTTCCTCGGAGCAAGTGGGGTTCTTCGCGATCTCAAGCTTTGTGAAGCTGTGTTCTGCAAGCTGGTATCTTTCGGTGCATTCCTCGTTGGTGCAGCTGAACCAGTGACTATTTTCATCGGTGGAATATTCCTCGGCAAAGATATGGTCGCCTGTTGCGGGGAGAACTTCCACCTCAACGGTATATCCGCAGTCGTGGCAGATATTGTTTACAGCGCCGTCAGCGCAGCATGTAGGTTCTGTTCTTTCTTCTTCAAAATTATGGCTTTGAATGTCTTTCTTGTCTCCGCAAAGAGTACATTCCTGCCAATGCTCGTTTTCATCAAATCTTGTTTCATATTGATGATCAAGCTTTTCAATTATCAGATCGGCGTAGGCGGTCTCTTCAGTTCCTTCACTGTCTGTAAAATATGTTTCACAGTCTGCGCAGTAGTAATGTTCCTTAACACCTTCCTCATTACAGGTAGGAGCCTTTTCCTCAACAAAGACGATATTGTGATGATGACGCTGGATAGTCTCGCCGCATACAAGGCAAATGTTATCGTCGCCGTCAAAGCTGTGATCTTCTCTGTCGACCTCAGTTCCGCAGACCTGACAAACCTTCCAGTGCTGATAATCGTCAAATTCGTAACTGTCGCCGATAGTGTGGGGAAGCATTTCAATAGCTTCTCTGTGTTCGTGACCGCAGATTGTACAAGACTTAAGCAAAACACCTTCTTCGGTGCAGGTAGCTTCTTTTTCCACAACACCCTCGTTGTAGCTGTGACCGATAACAGCCTCTGCAGATACTGTTCCTTCCTCGTCGGAGAAGAACTTTCCGCAGTCTGCACACTGCCACAATTCCTCGGCTGTGGAGCATATCTCGGTTCTGTCCTCCACCTTTACGGGATCATGCCCCTCTTCAAAGGTAATGGTAAATTGAACGCTTATTCCGCAGCCTACATCATAAGAATAGGTCATAGTGTCGCCCAGCTTAACGCCCTTGAGCGTCGTATCAACAAGCTCAGCACCGTTCCACTCAGAAGCCTTTTCAATATTGAAGCTGCCGGGCAGCGTTGTCAGATCGAAATCATAGATCTCTGCGTTGCAGCTGAAAACAGGGTAAGAGCTGTTGTTAAGCTCGAAGAAGTCAAATTCCTTTATGTTTTCCGCGTCACTCGAATCAAATGGAGTATGGTTTTCGATATTGAGAGAAGTAAGCTTTGTGTTTGACGCTTCAAACCTCTGTAAAACGGGATTGTTGCGTATATCGAGCGCAGTGACAGGGTTGTTTGAAACGCAAAGCTCGGTAAGAAGCGGATTGTCATTTACATTAAGCTCTTCAATGCTGTTGCTTGCGCAGTCTATCTTTTCAAGAGCCGTCAGCTTGCTGAGATCCAAGCTTTCAAGCTTGTTATCGGAGCAGATAAGCTCTTTAAGATTTTTAAAGTGGGAAAGGTCAAGCTCCTTTACACCGTTGCCGCTGATGTTGAGAGTTTCAAGATATGTAAAATACTCTATACCTTTCAGATCCCGGATTTCAAGAGAGCTTGCCATAACAGAGGTGACTTGTTCCAGCTCCTCTTTTTCAAATATGCCGTTGCCCGCATTTTCGCCCGAAGCCGCTTTTTCCAGCTCCAAAACATATTTGCGGAAGCTTTCGTCGGGGAAATTTTCCTCGTTGACCGCCACAGCGTCGGGTAATACATCAGGAGAGTCTCCTTCGTCATTACTCGTATTTTCATACAGCGACGGCAGAACTGCCACCGAAGTGATTATCAGTGCTAAAGCAACAATAGAAGAGATTATTTTCTTTTTCATAGACCTTATCCCTTTCTAAAACTTAATTATATAACCTGCCAAAAGGCAAAAGTGATTTACAGATCCATATAAGAACACACATTCTTATACATATTAAAATTATACTATATAATAGAATATTTGTCAACATCTGTAATTCAAAAATTTTTAAAAACACAATATATTGTCATAATCACCAATAAAATGTCCGACTGCTTTAAAATGATTGACATAAATTTACAGCGGTGTTATAATACTTATATGCTCAAAAAACGCAGTAAAAAGGAGATTGTGTTATGATCTGCAATGACATTCAGCTTTTGATAAATTATTCGGTCAAAAACGGACTTATACAGCCTATTGACGAAATAGTCACAAGAAACAGTCTTATGAACCTTTTCGGCGTTACCGATTGGACGCCCGCCGAAGGAGACGACAATAAAGATACCAATAAGAAGCTCACAATAGATGAAATTCTTGACCGTCTGGTAAATTACGCCTGTGAGCAGGGAATTATCGAGGATACCGCCAACAACCGCGATCTTTTTGATACAAAGATCATGGGCATCATCACACCCTTGCCCCACGAGGTAAACGACAGATTCTGGAAAATTTACAATTCCCGGTCTCCCAAGGCGGCTTCCGACGACTATTTTTCCTACAATCAAAAGGTAAACTATGTAAGGGCGGGAAGAATTGCCAAGGACTTAAAGTGGAAGTACAGCTCGGAGTACGGCGATCTTGACATTACCATAAACCGCTCCAAGCCCGAAAAAGACCCCCGCGACATAAAAAATGCGGCACAGAACAAATCGGTTTCTTACCCCAAGTGCCAGCTTTGCCCTGAAAATGCAGGCTTTTTCGGAACGGCCACTCACCCTGCCCGTCAGAATCTGAGACCAATTCCCTTAAAGATCCACGGCGGAGATTGGCAGCTGCAATATTCTCCCTACGGCTACTATAACGAACACTGCATACTTTTCAACGAGCAGCATGTTCCGATGAAGATAGACCAATCTGTTTTTGAAAAGCTCTTTGATTTCCTTGAAATACTTCCTCACTACTTTATCGGCTCAAACGCGGATCTGCCTATTGTAGGCGGCTCTATACTGAGCCACGAGCATTTCCAGGGAGGACACTATATATTCCCCATGGAGACCGCTCCTATCGAAAACAGATTTCTGATGTCAGGATTTCCAAATGTGGAAGCAGGAACGGTAAAATGGCCCATGTCCGTTATCAGACTGAAAAGCCTTAACCGAGGAGAGCTTGTAAAAGCCTGCAGCTATGTTTTAGACAAATGGCGCGCTTACAGTGATGGATCTGTGGGAATATACGCCGAGACTGAGGGCGTTCCTCACAACACTATCACCCCAATAGCAAGATTGAGAGGGGACATATACGAGTGCGACCTGGTTCTGAGAAACAACATCACCACCGAGGATAGACCTCTGGGCGTTTATCACCCCAATCCCTCACTGCACCATATCAAAAAGGAGAATATCGGACTTATTGAGGTAATGGGCTTGGCTGTGCTTCCTTCCCGTCTTGCAGTAGAGTTAAAGTCGGTTGAAAAAGCCCTCCTGGAAAACAAAGATCTGACTCAGGATCCCCAAACAGCCGCTCACAGCGATTGGGCAAAAGAGATCCTCAAAAACCACCCCGAATTCTCGGCGGAAAATGCCGAGGAAATTATCAGATACGAGGTCGGAAAAGTGTTTGAACAAGTTCTGTGTGATTCAGGAGTATTCAAACGCGATGAAAAAGGTCAAAATGCCTTTATGAATTTTATCGGCACAAATTTGAAATAATTTATAGTTCAGCTTGTCAAAAACCTGTTTCAGGGATTTTTTTGACAGGCTGATTTAATATAATATATCAAAAGACTAAACTATCCGAATTATCCGATAGGAGAAAAACAATGACAGAGCTTTTGATCAGACTGTTTATCGGAAAAGCCGATACCGAAGATCCCCGCACAAGAAAAAAATACGGCTTCCTGTCAGGCGTAACAGGAATTGCTCTTAATATCCTTTTGTGCGTCGGCAAGCTTGCGGCAGGATTGTTTTCGGGAGCGATATCAGTAATCGCCGACGGCTTGAACAACCTTTCCGACGCAGGCTCGTCCATAGTCAATATGGCAGGCTTTAAAATAGCCAACACTCCGCCCGACAGGGAACACCCCTTCGGACACGGCAGAGCGGAATATATTTCGGGTCTGATAATTTCTCTTATCATAATCCTAATGGGAGTTGAGCTTTTTGAAAGCTCTTTTGAGAGAATTTTTGACCCTCAGCCGCTGAAACCCGGTCTTTTTACGATCATAATCCTTTTTGCTTCCACAGCAGTGAAGCTCTGGCTTTTTGCGTTCAACAGAAAATTAGGAGAGAAAATAAACTCCGTTGCTTTAAAAGCCACAGCCGCCGACAGCCTTTCCGATGTTCTTTCCACCACGGCTGTAATTGCGGGAATGCTGGTGTGCTATTACTTTGATATGAATATTGACGGTTATGTGGGCTTGGCAGTGGCAGTCTTTATAATTTTTTCAGGGCTTAAAACCGCTAAGGAAAGCCTTTCGCCCCTGTTGGGTCAGATGCCAGAAAAAGAAACCGTAAAAAGCATACAGAAATACGTCTGCTGCTGCGATAAGGTAATCGGAATACACGACCTGATAATCCACAACTACGGCGCAGGAACCAGCTTTGTTTCCTTACACGCGGAGGTGAATTCCCAAATGACTCTCACCGACGCTCACGAGGTGATAGACAGGATAGAAAAGGATCTAAGGGAGAAATTCAATTGTTATGTGACCATACACATTGATCCCGTTGACACTAATGATCCCGAAACAACAGAGCTTTGCCAAAAGGTAAAGGAGATCGTTGAAAATATCGATAAAGAGCTGTCGATACACGATTTCAGGGTGTTGAAAAGCGCCGCCAAAAAATCGGTGATATTCGATCTGAACCTGCCCTATAACTACAAGCTGTCCGACATTCAGGTGAAAAATATGGTTATTTCCAAAATTAAAAGTATGTACGGCAGCATTGATGTGATAGTCTGCGCCGAAAGACAGCTGTCAGAGCTTGACTAAATAAGCAAAATGTGGTAAAATTATTCATAATAGTAAATTTTTCAAAAAGGTGACAAAATGAGCAAAAAGCTGATCATAATCGAAGGTCTTGACGGCAGCGGAAAAACCCTGCAGCTTGATCTGCTGAAAAAGGACTATCCCGGCTGCAGATTTATTACCTTTCCCAATTACGGCTCCCCCTCGGGACAGATAGTCACAAACTACCTTGAGGGAAAGTATAAGGAAGAAAACGACACTGTAAGCGCCTACACTGCCAGCTGTTTTTACGCAGTGGATAGATACACAAGCTACAAAATCGATTGGGAAAAGCACTATTCAGCAGAAACTCCAATATTTTCCGCCCGCTATGTCAGCAGCAACGCCATTTACCAAATGACCAAGCTTCCACGCGATCAATGGAATGAATATCTGAATTGGCTTTTTGATACCGAATACGGTAAATTCGCCATACCAAAGCCTACGGGAACGATCTTTCTTGATATGCCTGTTGAAGTTTCAAGAAAACTGCTTTTGAAAAGATATAACGGCGACGAGAAAAAGTTAGACATTCACGAAAGCAATTTGGATTTCATGAGCAAATGCCGTGAAGCGGCAATGTATGTTGCGGAGAAGGAAAAATGGCGCATCATAAAATGCTCTGAAAAGGGTGACCCGTTGCCTGTTGAAGTGATTCACGAAAATATAAAGAAAGAAATTGAGGATCTGTTGAAATAAAGTATGTTGGAATTCAGAGAAATAAAAATCGAGGATAAGGAAAAAGTCAGGGAATTGCTTGCCTATTCGGATTTCAGAGGCTGCGAATACACCTTTGGAAACAACTTTATCTGGAGCAAGCCTTATAATATGAAAATAGCTTTTTATAAGGATTTTTATCTTGTGGAAAGCGACGGAGAATACTTTTATCCCGCAGGCAGAGGAGATATCGGAGAAGCAATTTCTCAGCTAAAGGAATACTGCAAGGCGCAAGGGAAAAACCTGATACTTTGCACCTCTCCAAAAAGCGGAATGGAATATTTAAAAGAGCTGTGCGGCGACAACATAGAGATCCAAAGCAAGTTTGATTACTTCGATTACTGCTATAACCGCGAGGATCTTGCATATCTCATCGGCAAGAAATACCATTCAAAGCGCAATTTCATAAACCGCTTTATACAGAACGATTGGAGCTACGAGGACATCACCGAAAATAACATAAAAGATTGCTGCACTCTTTTGGATAAATGGTTTGAGGAAAACAGCGAGACCCGCGACCAATCCATGGAGGACGAGGTCTTTGCATCAAAATTGGGCTTGGAATATTTCAAAGAGCTGGACTTTTCGGGCGGCATACTGAAAGTGGAGGGAGAGCCCGTAGCTTTCACTTTCGGCGAAAGAATAAACAGCGACACCTTTGATATACACGTTGAAAAAGGACTTGCCCTATATGACGGCACCTACCCCATGATCAACAAGGAGTACGTGAACCGCCTGCCCTCGGACATCAAATATATCAACCGCGAGGAGGATATGGGGGAAGAAAATCTGAGGAAGGCTAAGCAGTCTTATCACCCTGTATTTATGGAAGAAAAATTCAGAATAATATTCAAGGATTAAAATATATACTTACTTTTGAAAGGAGATAAAAATGATTTACTGTTTTTTAGCAGGCGGCTTTGAGGAAATGGAAGCCCTTTGCCCCGTAGATATACTTCGCAGAGGAGAATGCGAGGTCAAGACCGTAGGAATTGGCGAGGAGATAATAACAGGCTCTCACGGAATAAGCGTGTACACCGACATCACCGACAGCGAGATCGAGCTCAATTCCGACCTTGAAATGATAATTCTTCCCGGAGGAATGCCGGGCACTCTCAATCTTGAAAAGAACGGAAACGTGCAGAAAGCTATTGACTTCTGCATGGAAAACAATAAGTATATAGCCGCTATCTGCGCCGCTCCGTCCATTTTAGGACACAAGGACATTTTAAAGGATAGGGAAGCGATCTGTTTCCCGGGCTTTGAGGGTCAGCTGAACTGCAAAAAGCTCTCCGAGGACTATGTGTGCAAGGACGGAAATATCATCACTGCCAAGGGCGCGGGAGTAGCGCAGGAATTCGGTTTGAAGCTTTTAGAATGCTTAAAGGGAACCGCCCCTGCCGAAAAAGTCAAGTCCTCGATACAATGCAGATAAAGAGCGAATTACGAAAGCAGATCCTTCTTTTAAGAGCCGCCTTTGACGGGGAGAAAAGAAGCGGTTCCTCCCAAAAAATAGCCCGAGAGCTGTTTGATTTGAAAGAATACAAGGAATGCAGCCAACTCTTTTGCTATTTCAGCAAAAAAGAGGAAATTTCCACCGAAGAAATTATTAAAAAAGCTTTGGGCGAGGAAAAAAGTGTGGCATTGCCTGTCTGTATCGGCGACGATATGATCTTTCGGTACATTTCGGGCTTTGAGGATCTGGAAAAAGGCTCTTTCGGCGTTTACGAGCCAAAAAGCAGCTGTAAACAAGCGTTTGCGGATAAAAACACCGTCTGCATCACCCCTGCCTTATGCTGTAATCTGAACGGCTGCCGAATAGGCTACGGAAAAGGCTTTTACGACAGATTTTTTGAGAAAAACCAATGTATAAAAATAGCCTTGTGCTATGATGAATTTATAAAGGATTTTGAACCTTGGGAAAATGACATTTCGGCTGATATTATTGTTACCGAAAACAGAATAATTTACACTAACAGCAATAACAGGAAGGAAGATAACAATGGATAACAATCAGGATAAGCAACCATACAAAGACGAGTTATCCGCAATACTCGACAGAAACAGAGATAAATATGAGCGGAATGCAAGACCTAATGTTCCCAAAGAGGATCGGAACACAAGATCCGAAGCATTCAAAGAAAATCGGAGCGAAAAATCGGAAGAACCAAAGGAAAACCGCAGCTCCAAATTTGATGCGTTAAAGGGAAATCTTAACAAAAAGCTTGAAGCAATGAAAGAAAGTCGGAACGCAAAAGCCGAAACGCCCAAAGAGGATCGTAATACAAAGCCCCAAGCGGTCAAGGACGACGTAAAGACCTACACCCCCGAAAATCAGACAGCCCCCGGAACAGGCGAGCTGAACAGGGCAGAGCTTGTGGAAGATAATTCCGCGGCTTTATCCGAAGAACAGGATCTGCGCGACGTGGAATTTGCGGAAACCGATATAGAGGACAGGCCCAGACGCACCAAAAAGAGCAAAAGAGCGATCGAAGCGGAAAAGAAGCTGAAAAGACAGCGCCAGGCGTGGTTTACCGCTGTAAGGATCGTTCTCGGTATCGCTGTATCAGGCTTCGTTCTCTTTTTCGGAGTAAAGTTAGGTTCGGGCATATACAGCGCTGTCACCGACTACGCAGGTATCAGCTCCAATGAGTTTGAGGTGCAGATAGAGCTGCCAAATAACCCCTCTCTCGATCAGGTGGCTGAGATACTTTCCGAAAACGGGATAATCTCCACGCCCGACTTCTTCAAATGGTATGTTGAGAAGAAAAAAGAGGATAAAGATATCGTCACCGATTTTGTGGGCGGACAGTTTACCCTTTCCTCCTCTATGAACTACGGAACTATCGTAAGCACCCTGCTGGCTTCCAAAACGCAGACTATAACCGTAGAGGTCACTATAGTAGAGGGAATGACAGCCTACGACATAGGACAGCTCCTGGAAGAAAATTTCGTCTGCAAGGCTTCCGACTTCCAGAAGTTCTACCGTGACAAAATGGACGTTTACGATTTTGAGAAAAGACTGCTTGTAAACACCCACAAATTCAACCAAATGGAGGGCTACCTCTTCCCCGATAAATACGAGTTTTATGTCTGCAATGAGCTGAAGGACGACCCCAAGACAGATAAGGACACCTCCAAGGAAGCTGAAGTCGCCGCAAAGAAAATATACTCCAACTTCAATTCCAAGATAAGCAAGTCTATGTATAAGAAAATGAACGAGCTGGGTCTTACACTTGATGAGTTCGTTACCCTTTCCTCCATGGTTCAGGCGGAGGTAAGCAATACCGAGGATATGAAGCTGGTAGCGTCGGTATTCCTGAACCGTTTGAACAGCAACGGCGAGATACCCAAGCTCCAATCGGACGTTACTGTATTCTATGTACAGGATTATATCGAGCCTTACTATAAGGATTACGGTCTTACCACCTCATTAGCGGTTATCTCCAATTCCTATGACACCTACGAATGCGACGGCGTACCCGCAGGCGCTATATGCAATCCGGGACTTGACGCAATGAGTGCTGTGCTTGATGCGGCGGAGACCGATTACTATTACTTCTGCGCCAATATGGAAACGGGAGAGACCTACTTTGCAAGAACTATAGAAGAGCATGAAGCAAATCTTGTGCTGGCAGGACTTGCCTGAAACCGAGTTTTATAATAAAGGATATTATAATGATAGAGCTTTTAGCGCCCGCAGGAGATTTTGAATGTCTTGAAGCGGCAATAAACTACGGCTGCGACGCCGTATATCTTGGAGGAAAGGGCTACGGCATGAGAGCCGCCTCCAAGAATTTCGATTTTGATGAGCTGAAAAAAGCCGCCGACCTTGCCCACAGCAAGGGAGTAAGGGTACATCTCACCTGCAACACACTGCCTTCCAACGACGAAACAGACAGATTCCCCGACTTTATAAAAAATGCGGAAACGGCGGGAGTTGATGCGGTCATAGTGTGCGATATGGGAGTAATGGGCATGGTGAAAAAATACGCCCCCTCTCTTGAACTGCACGTTTCCACCCAGTTCGGCATAGTGAATTATGCCGCCGCCAACGAGCTGTATAATTTGGGAGCAAAGCGTGTAGTCTTATCCCGCGAAGTCGATATCGAAAATATAAAGCGGATAAGGGAAAAAATTCCCGACGATATGGAAATAGAAGCCTTTGTACACGGCGCAATGTGTGTTTCCTTTTCGGGACGTTGTCTTTTGTCCGCCTACATGACAGGCAGAGATGCAAACAAGGGCGAGTGCGCACAGCCCTGCCGCTGGAAATACAGCCTAATGGAGGAAAAACGCCCCGGACAGTATTTCCCCGTAAGCGAGGACGACAATGGAACATACATTTTGAACGCCAAGGATATGTGCATGATACACCACCTTGACAAGCTGATAGAGGCGGGAGTGGGCAGCTTTAAAATAGAGGGTCGTGCAAAATCCGCCTACTATGTTGCCACTGTCACCAACGCTTACAGCACAGCTTTAAGATACATCAAAGAGGGAAAGCAAGTTCCCGATTGGGTAGAAAATGAGGTATACAATGTAAGCCACCGCGAATACTGCACAGGCTTTTACTTCAACAGAGAAGATGCAGAGGAGATATATTCCCACAGCGGATATGAAAGAGACTGCGACTTTGTGGGAACAATAGACAGGTGCGAGAACGGAAAAATTTATCTCACCCAAAGAAACTATTTCACAGTAAATGACGATCTGGAAGTGCTTATGCCAAATAAAGAGCCTGTTAAATTCAAGCCCAAAGCATTATATAATTCCGAGGGGCAGGAAATAACCGTTGCAAACAAAGCAACAGAAAAGCTGACAGCCCTTTGTGATGATAAGTTCACAGACAATTCGATTTTGAGAAGAGTAAACAAGTAAATAGTAAAAGCCACTGCTTAAATAATTCGGCGGTGGCTTTTTTACTGCCCGAAATACAGCAGTTGAGGGAAAATCCTTAAATGATAACTTTTCCCGATTATTCACCCAAAGGTTGAGAAATAATAATCCATAAACCAACAGTTGAATTATTCAACTATCAATCCCTTGTATTCAACTTACGATTGTGTTATACTTTGAAACAGCAAAGCGAGAAAGGAATTACGGTCATGAAAAACGAGTTCAACACAGCTCTTAAAGAAATAAGAAAGAAAAAGGGAATTACACAGGAGCAGTTAGCGGACGCAGTGGGAGTTTCGGCACAGGCGGTTTCAAAGTGGGAGATGAACGGCTATCCCGACGCTTCACTTTTGCCTGTTATTGCGGATTTTCTTGAAGTAACTATTGATGAGCTTTTTGGAAATCCCATAGATAAAGCCGATACATTGAACGAGGTTGTTAAATATATCATGGAAAAGCCCTACAAAGAAAGATTGCAATACGGAATGTACGTTTGCAGAGCCATAGGCTTGGGAATGACGAATACGGAAGAAGGATATTGGGGGATTACCGATAACGCTTTTAATGATCCGAATTTGGATCTTTATTCAGAGTTCACTTCCGCAGAAGGCTTTTTTCAATCAAGACTTTGTGAAAGTCTGCAATATTTTCTTATAATGCCCGAACCTAAAAATGGCTATGACGATGTTTTGAAGTATGATGAAAAGTATGTAAAGCTTTTTAAATTTTTGGGAAAGCCCGATGTTTTAAGGGCAATGTATTATTTGGCAGGAATAAGCGGCTGGGTCTATGTAAATGTCGGATCGTTAGCCAATTCCCTTAATATTTCTGTTGAACGGTCAAAGGAAATACTGGAGGAAATGGCGGAGCTTGGTCTTGTATCCTGCCGCAGACTGAATTCGGAAAGAGGCGAGGAGAAAATATATCAATCTGACCTTGAAAACAATTTTGTTTCCTTTATGACCTTTTGCCGCACTATGCTGAATTTGCCCTGCAGCTTTAACAATCAGTCCAACAACAGAGAAAGAAAAGCTTTTTTTAAAAATAATACACAAACCAATAAGCCCGAAAAGGAAAAATAATTCTTGAAAACCCGCTAACCTTTTTGATTTTTCGGCGACTATATAAGTGGAAAATAAAAGTCGGTGCAGATTACAGCACTATTTATCAAGAAAGCTTTTTATGATAGGTGTAAAATTATTAAAAGTCACAGAAAAGGAGTTATCATAAATGTTAAAAAAGAAGAAAAAGGAAGAGGAAAACAAGCTCCACACCGAGTACGGCATAGCGAAAAATACCTTTTATATGCTGAAAAAGGTGAAGGAGTACCGCCCGATTTTGTTGGCGCTTATGGGGATAGGAATAATCAGCCACTCTCTTATGAACTATCTGTGGACATTTATCAGCAAGTTTATTTTGGATATTTTGGAGCAGCAGAGCGGAACCGGCAATACGGATATTATGCCGCTTATACATACTCTTATCTGGGTGGCGGTCGTGGAGCTGGTTAGCACAGGACTTAATGTGCTGACGGATAACCGCTGCGGACTCTATATGATATTGGTGCGGATGAGAATGGTAACCGAGCGTGTGGCTAAGGTTCTTTCAATGAACTATCAGACCTTGGAACAGCCTGATATTCTCGATATGCACAGTAAGGCATCTCAGGCTGCAAACAACAATAATGAAGGCTTGGAAGGAATGCTTCATAATATATACAATATCGGAGCCAATGTTCTTACCTTTCTTGTAACTCTCGCCACTATTTCGGTGCTGGATATAAGGCTGATACTTATTCTTGCTGTTATATCATTTGTACAGTTTTTGTTTTTCAGATATACTGTCAAAAAGGACAAGAAAAATGTTTGGGACAAAATGGCGCCTGTTTGGCGCAAGCTTGATTATATGGAGTATACCCTTCAGAACTTTGACAGCGCCAAGGATATAAGGCTTTTTGGTATGAAGAAATGGCTTTCGGGGAAGCAGCACGAGATAATTTCCGAAAAGCAGGACAGAATGCTTTACAGTAAGAACCTTTGGACTTATAACAGCCTTTTTGCACATTCAATGCTTGTGCTTTCCACTGCGGCGGTTTACGGTATTCTGATCTTTATTATTTTGGGTACGGATATGTCAATAGGCGACTTTACCCTTTATGTGGGACTGTCAACCACCTTCACCACTGCCCTTACCGCCGTACTTAACGACTTGGGCGGATTTAAGCAGTGCTCTTTAAAGGTAGACGATTTCCGTTCCTTTATTGATCTGGAAATGGATAATGAGGAAGACTGCATACCTGTTCCCAAAACGGATAAGTATAAGTTTGAGTTCAGAAATGTTTCTTATCAATATAAGGGACAAGAGGGTTATGCCCTTAAAAATATGAGCCTTACCCTTGAGGCGGGTAAAAAAATGGCAGTGGTGGGACTGAACGGAGCGGGAAAGACTACCTTTATAAAGCTGCTGCTTCGGCTTTACGACCCCACCGAAGGAGTGATACTTCTAAACGGCACTGATATAAGAAAATTCAGGCGCAAGGAATACTACGAGCTGTTCTCTCCCGTATTTCAGAATGTTGAGGTATTTGCTTTCCCAATGGCGGAAAACATTTCTATGAAAAAGACCGAGGAAACGAACAGAGATCTTAGCCGTCAGTGTGCTGAAAAGGCAGGACTTAAAGAAAAGCTGGAAACCCTTGAAAAAGGCGTAGATACCGAGCTTTTGAAGGTTATTCACGATGACGGTATCGACCTTTCGGGCGGCGAGAAGCAGAAGCTTGCCCTTGCAAGAGCGCTGTACAAGAACGCTCCAGTAATAGTGCTTGACGAGCCTACTGCGGCTTTGGACGCTTTGGCGGAGTATAATCTCTATAAAAGCTTTGATGAGATCATCGGGAACAAGTCGGCGGTGTATATTTCCCACAGACTATCTTCAACTCGGTTCTGTGACAGTATAGCTATGTTCAAGGCGGGCGTGCTTATAGAGCAGGGAACTCACGATGAGCTTTTGGCAAAGGGCGGAGCTTATGCGGAAATGTTCGAGATACAGGCGCAGTATTATAAAGACGAAAACAATAACGAAAATGCGGAGTTTGGAGAGGAGGCGGCAGTAAGTGTCTAAGGATAATAAGAAGAAAGAAAAAAAGGAAAGCGGATTTTCTGTGGTAAGGAAAACCCTTAAATACTTTTTCCCCATTGCGTGGAAAGTTCATAAGGGGTATTTCTTTATCAATGGTATTATGACTGTTATTGACGCCATACAGCCCTTTGTGGCAATTATCGTATCGCCGCTGATTATAAGCGAGCTGCTTGGAGAGCGTGATATAACAAGGCTGATCGTTTATGTGGCAATTCTGGCGGTTGCAGGACCTATTCTTTCCTTTATCGGTTCGTGGCTTGGTATGGTAGTTCAGAAATACAGTGAAAAGTTTGAAAATTACTTTACCGAGGAAATGAGCAGAAAGGTAATGGAACTGGATTTTCAGGTCACAGAGGATAAAAAGGCTCTTGATCAGGTAGAAGCGGCAAGAACGGGAATGAGCTGGTATTCGGGGGGAGTTGTTGGCATTTTTTATCCCGTTTATGAAATCATAGGGCAGATAATCAAGATTTGCGGCACGGTGGCTCTTATAGCGCTCAACGCTCCGTTGCTTTTTCCTATAACGCTGGTAGTGGTGATCATAAATTCCCTAATTCAAAACAAACAAAATAAGATCGAGATAGAGAGATTTAAAGATATGTCCAAGATCAACCGAGCCTTTAGCTATTACGGCTGGCAGATAAGCGATTTCAAATACGGAAAGGACATAAGGCTTTACGGCGCAAAGGATCTTATGGTAGAAAGGTGGAATAAATACACCGATGACAGCCTTGGTACTTGGATAAAAACATCAAATAAACAACACCCTCTTAATCAGTTCAAAAATGTTCTTAATGTGGCAAGGGATATAGTTTCCTACCTGTATCTCGGAACATCTGTATTATCGGGCGGTATCTCCATTGCGGTATTTACTCAGATGATAGCGTCGTCTGCTACCTTTAACAGCTCTATGGGTTCGCTGCTTTACAATCTTCAGGAGATAGTGAAAAAATGTAATTATGCTTACGAATATGTTAAGTTTGCGGATTTCCCCGCAGCTATCGAAAAGGGAACACGCCATATCGAGGAAGGAGATCATACTGTTGAATTCAGAAATGTTTCCTTTACGTACCCAAATACCGATGTTGAGGTGTTAAAGGGAGTAAACGTTACTTTAAAACAGGGCGAGCATCTGTCGGTAGTTGGACTGAACGGTGCAGGCAAAACCACCTTTGTCAAGCTTTTGTGCCGTTTGTACGATCCCACCGAGGGAGAAATACTTTTGGACGGAGTGAATATCAAAGAGTATGACTATACCGAGTATATGAACCTGTTTTCCCCTGTCTTTCAGGATTTCAAGCTATTTGCCTTTTCGATCAAGGAAAACATTGTCCTTGATGATAAATGCAGCGATGAGGAAATAAGCGGACTGCTTGAACAGGTTGGACTTGGCGACAAGCTGAGATATCTTGAAAAGGGAACGGAAACAATGCTGTTCAAATCCTTTGACGAAAACGGTATCGAGCCTTCCGGCGGTGAACAGCAGAAAATGGCTATTGCGAGAGCGCTGTACAAGAAAGCCCCCGTGGTTATCCTTGACGAGCCTACCGCCGCACTTGATCCCGTGGCGGAGTACGATATTTACAGGCAGTTTGATTCTTTGGTTGGGGGAAAGACGGCTATTTATATCTCACACAGGCTTTCAAGCTGCAAGTTCTGCGATAGGATAGCGGTTTTTTCCGAGGGTGTGATAAAAGAGTACGGCACTCATGACGAGCTTATACTTATCAACAACGGTATTTATGCGGAAATGTTCAAGGCGCAGGCTAAATATTACAACTAACATTACCATAAAAACAGTTTACTGTGCGAGGATAACCTCGCAGGACAATGTTGTACTGATAGCGAACAGGGGAAGCCCTCTCTTGCAGGGCTTCCCCTCTTTCAAAAATGCCCCACTGGGGCATTTTTGAAATTCACCCTTTTCTGAGCGCACTCCGTCTGGGGAGTTTCGCCCTCTGCGGAGGGCGACCAAAGGGCGCCGCCCTTTGGAAACCTGCCACCCTTTGGAAAAGGGTGGACGGAAACTTTAAGCTATGTATTTTTTTAGTGGTGCCTTTTATACAATATTCGAGACCTTTAAACCGTTTGATATTTACAAACAGCGATTACGCCGTGATTTTTAGCAATAATACACAAAAAGCCTTAGATAAATACTAAATATTTCTATATTGAAATATACGGCGAAATGTGGTAAAATAGAGGTAAATTGAGAAACTATTGATTTTAATATATGAAAGACGGTGAAAGCATGAACAGCTTTTTTGCCAAGCAGCCGATTATTGATCTAAACGGCGTTACTTACGGATATGAAATGTTGTACCGTACCGCTCCCAAGGTTCCTTTTTACGACGGAGAGGACGGTGACAAATCATCGGCAGACGTTATCAACAACATTTTCTTCGGTGACGGTGATAAGGAATATCTCAATAATAAAAGAGCCTTCCTTAACTTTACCGAAAACCTCCTGCTCCAGAAAACAGCCCTGCTCCTCCCCAAGGATCAGGTAGTTGTTGAGGTTCTCGAAAATGTGGCAGCAACCGACGAGATACTGAATTGCTGCAAGGAGCTTATCGAAAACGGCTATATCGTAGCTCTTGACGATTTTGTTTACTCTGCCGAAAGAGCTGTGCTGCTTGATTATTGCCAAATGGTAAAGATCGACTTCAGAAACAATACCAAAGAGCAGATCGAACACACAGCCGCACAGTGCAGACTGAAAAATAAGATCCTCTTAGCGGAAAAAATAGAGACCAACGAGGAAGCCGAGTATGCTAAAAAGCTTGGCTGCACCCTTATGCAGGGCTACTTCTTCGCAAAGCCTCTTATCGAAAAGGGAAGCGCCTACAGCCCTATGGCTCTCACATTCTCCAAGCTTATCAACGAGCTGAGAGCCCCCGACGCTGATATGGATAAGATCGCAGATATTATCTCCTCCGACCCCTTTATGACCGCCAAGCTGTTACGGCTTGTAAACGCATTAAAGGGCGATATGGCTAACAGAATTTCCACAGTTAAGCAGGCTCTTTTGATGCTTGGTCTGAAAAAGCTTACCGAGTGGATCTACATTGTGGGCTTGCAGAGCCTTACTCCCCAGGGTCCCGACGAGAGAGTGCGTGTTGCGTTGTTCCGCGCTACATTCTGCCGTCTTGTGTCTATTATGATCCTTGATGAGTTCTCCTTTGACGATGAAATGTACCTCATGGGTCTTATGTCTGTTGTAGTTGATCTTAACGATAAGGAAACTATGACCGCTATGCGGCTGTCTAACAACATTATTGACGGTCTTTCCAGCATGTCGGGCGTATACGGCGATACCTTCAACTTCGTTCTTGACTGCGAGCAGGCTAACTGGGCAGGAGTTGACAAGTTTGTTACCACCTACAATCTTGATGGTCAGGAGATCTTGAGAAAGTATATCGAGTGTCTGAACAAGGTTCAGATGATGTGCTTCCTGACCAACTGATAATTTAAAAGACATTTTTTCATAATTAGTCGTCCATAAATAAAAAACCGAGGGTAGCTTGCTTTCCTCGGTTTTTTATTGTCTTTTGTGTTTTCTGTATTGATTTATTGCTTTAAATACAATAAATATTGTATTACATCAAATTCACATTATCAATAAACTGTGATAAAATATAAGCAAAAGAGGGATAGGATATGAAAGAGGTTGTTGTATGGGTATTAAAAACCTAACTATAAGAATTGATGAAGAAATGCTTGATAAACTTCACATAGTGGCTAATTATGAATCACGCTCTGCAAACGGGCAAGTTATCGCTTTAATTCGTGCAAGTATTGAAAAATATGAGGAAAAGCACGGAGAAATTGTTTTAGGTCAAAAAACTGATGAAAAAACATAACCCTACTGCACATATTAATCGGTAAAAAACAGCACAATATTCCCAAAAGCGGGTTACCACTCGCACCACTGCCCTGATAGCACGAATTTCAAAAATCAACTGAGTTCGGATTTTTTGCCCATTTTTTCAAGCAAAAAATCCGAACTCAGTTAGATAGACAAGATTTAAATTTGCCCAGTTATTCAAGCAAATTTAAATCTTGTCGGTTTTGAAATTCTTTTTAAATTAGTACATTCCGCCCATTCCGCCGTCCATACCTGCGGGAGCAGCGGGAGGAGTAGGCTCCTTCTTATCAGCAACAAGGCTCTCGGTAGTAAGAACCATAGCAGCAACTGAAGCCGCATTCTGAATAGCAGAACGTGTTACCTTAGCAGGATCAACGATACCTGCGTCAACCATATCAACATATTCTTCCTTAGCAGCGTCATAGCCGTAGCCGACCTTGCCGTTTCTTCTGATGTTGTCAATGATCACGCTGCCTTCAAGACCTGCGTTGAGCGCGATCTGACGAACAGGCTCTTCCAAAGCGCGGAGTACGATCTTAGCGCCTGTCTTTTCGTCGCCTTCAAGCTTTTCGATGAGCTTTTCAACTGCGGGCATAGCGTTGATAAGAGCAGTACCGCCGCCTGCAACGATGCCTTCCTCAACGGCAGCCTTTGTAGCAGCTAAAGCGTCCTCAATGCGGAGCTTCTTTTCCTTCATCTCAACTTCGGTAGCAGCGCCAACCTTGATAACAGCAACACCGCCGGAAAGCTTAGCAAGTCTTTCCTGGAGCTTTTCCTTATCGAATTCGCTGGTGGAAGTCTCAATAGCTGCCTTGATCTGTGCAATTCTCTCCTTGATGTTCTTCTTAGCGCCTGCGCCGTCAACAATGGTGGTGTATTCCTTGGAGATCTTTACCTGCTTAGCGGTACCAAGCATTTCAACAGTAGCGTCCTTAAGCTCAATACCCAGATCGGAGGTAACTACCTGACCGCCTGTGAGAATAGCGATATCCTGAAGCATTTCCTTGCGTCTGTCGCCAAAGCCGGGAGCCTTAACAGCAACGCATACAAATGTTCCTCTAAGTTTATTAAGGATAATGGTAGAAAGTGCCTCGCCCTCGATGTCTTCAGCGATGATAAGCAGCTTTCTGCTCTGCTGAACAACCTGCTCCAGCAAGGGAAGAACGTCCTGGATATTGGAGATCTTCTTGTCTGTGATAAGGATATAAGGCTCGTCAAGCTCTGCAACCATTTTTTCCATATCGGTGGCCATATAAGGGCTGATATAACCTCTGTCAAACTGCATTCCCTCTACAACTTCGCAGCTTGTCTCGGCAGTCTTGCTCTCCTCAACGGTGATAACGCCGTCAGCGGTAACCTTTTCCATAGCGTCAGCAACAAGCTTTCCAACAACCTCGTCGCCGCTGGAAACTGTGGCAACTCTTGCGATGTCAGCGCTGCCCTTTACCTTCTTGGAGTGCTTCTTTACCTGCTCAACAGTTGCTTCAACAGCTTCTGCGATACCCTTCTTAACAACCATGGGGTTTGCGCCTGCAGCAATGTTCTTCATACCCTCACGGATAAGAGCCTGAGCAAGGAGAGTAGCGGTGGTGGTGCCGTCGCCTGCTGCGTCATTGGTCTTGGTGGAAACTTCCTTTACAAGCTGCGCGCCCATGTTCTCAAAAGGATCGTCAAGCTCGATCTCCTTTGCAATGGTAACGCCGTCATTTGTGATAAGGGGAGCGCCGTACTTCTTGTCAAGAACAACGTTTCTGCCCTTAGGTCCAAGTGTGATTTTAACGGTGTTGGCAAGCTGGTCGATACCGCTTAACAGCGCTTTTCTTGCCTCTTCACCGTAGATGATCTGTTTTGCCATTTTAATCAAATCCTATAAAATATAATAAAGTTTATTTCTTTTAGTCTACAATAGCCAAAACGTCGCTCTGACGGAGGATAGTGTATTCCACGCCGTCAACCTTGACCTCTGTGCCTGCGTACTTGCTGATAAGCACCTTGTCGCCTACCTTAACTTCCATAACAACCTTTTCGCCGTCAACAACACCGCCGGGGCCAACTGCAACTATCTCTGCAACCTGGGGCTTTTCCTGTGCGGAGCTGGTGAGAATGATACCGCCCTTGGTGGTTTCTTCGGCCTCCAGCATCTTGATAACAACTCTGTCAGCCAATGGTTTAATTTTCATATATATGCCTCCTTAAAAATTATTAACCGATTTATGTTTAGCACTCTTAGCCTTGGAGTGCTAAATACTATTTTATCCATTTTATAGAAAAAATCAAGGGGTTTTTGGTAAATTTATATTTTTTAGTAATTACGCTATAATATTATGAGAGTTTTTTGGTATTTATTAACAAATGGCTGTTCGGGTAAGCAAAAACACGTTCTATAAATCAAGCAAAAATTTCCTTAATAATAACCTCTTTTGTGCTGTTTATACAAAATCGTTTTTGGACAATATAAAAATTACCTTAAAATTATTGGCAATAAAATCAAAAACAATCAACACAATAATAAAAAACAGTGGAATTCTCACAAAAAAGAAAAATTGAGAGAAAACAAACACCGATTTGCATTGTGCAGGTTTAACGATTAAAATAAAAACAGAACAAAAAACCGAACAAAAGGGAGATAATATTATGGAACGCTCGGCAAGCAAAAAAATAATGAAAACGGTGACTATTGGCTTAATGGCGGCGCTGGTCTTTGTAGGGAACTATCTGTCATTCCCCATACCAAACGGTATTCTCGTGACCCGAATACATTTGGGCAACTCAATGTGCCTTTTAGCAGGACTTCTTTTCTGCGGCAGTACAGGAGGCTTGGCAAGCGGAATAGGAGCGGCGCTGTATGATCTGATGAATCCCGCTTACGTCCTTTCCGCACCTTACACCTTTATTTCAAAATTTGCCATGGGCTTTGTGGCAGGCAAGCTCAACCGCCATAACAAGGACGGAAAAATACCTCTGTCAACAACCGTATTGGCGGCAGTTTTCGGTCAGCTGGCATACATTATCCTTTATTTAGTAAAATCCTTCTTCACCGTCCTGATAATAGGCGGCACAGTGGAAGCGGCGTGGACAGCAGTAGGCACAAACGCCATAACCTCTGTAATAAACGCGGTTCTTGCGGTAATAATCTCGGTACCCCTCTACGCCGCATTAAGAGCAGCCCTTTCAAAAACTTCCATAAAGCCGCTTATCAACGAGCAGACCAAAAGCAAAGGCTACTTCAATCCTGTTACAGTAGGACTTATCGCCTTCGCCTTTGTGACAGTCACCGTCTACACAATGAATCTGTCCGCCCAGACAAAGATAGAAAAAGCGGAAGCGGAGGAAAAAGCCAAGCTGGAAGAAAGATTAGAGGATTACGAAAACAAGCTGAATAACCTTTATGAACAGCTTGGAATAGAAGTTCCCACAGTGACCTCGGCACAAGAATAGAAAATTTATACCCCGAATTTTAAACGGTTTGGGGTATTTTTTATTGACTTAAAAGCCGATTTGGGATATACTATAAAAAGGAAAATAATTGAAAGGAATCACCCATATTGTTACAACTCTATACACCCAAATTTGAAGATATACCCTTTCGCCAAAAACTGTTAGCTGACCCCGAAACAATGTCCTACAATCAAAAATGGGGCGGCACCATAGATTTCCACGAGGACAGGTGGCAGGACTGGTTTGACTTTTGGATAGTGAACCACGACAGCAAGCGTTTTTACAGATACCTGCAAGATACCGAAACAGGGGAATTTGTGGGAGAGATCGCCTATCACTATGACAGTGAAAGGGAGGTGTATATCGCCGATGTGATAGTTCTGGCAAAGTACCGCGGAAAAGGCTTCGGAAACCAAGGCTTGCAGTTTTTGTGCGATGCCGCAAAAGCAAACGGAATAAATATCCTTTATGACGATATAGCCGTTGACAACTCCGCCATAGCCCTGTTTCTGAAAAACGGATTTTACGAGGAATACCGCACCGAGGACTGTATAATGTTAAGAAAAGATCTATTATAAAAGGAATTACCGTTATGAGAATGAGAAAGAAAAAGCACTTAAACGAACGCTGGGAGCAATGCGGTGGCGTATTTTTAGGCTGGCTCCCCGACTACATCTCCGATCAAAGAGATCAGGAGGAGCTTGCCGAAAAATTTGACTGTCAAAAGGTTTTCGGCAATAATAACCCTGTCTGCCTTGAAATAGGCTGCGGCAAGGGCAAATTCGTGCAACAGCTTGCCGAGGAAAATCCCGACAAAAATTACATAGCCATAGAGCAGACCGCCAATGTGCTGGTAACGGCTATGGAAAGGACAGAAAAAAGCGGCATCAAAAATCTGAAATACTACGCGGGCAAGGCGGAATATTTGGAGAAGATACTGCCCCAAAAATCGGTGGAGCTTATCTATCTCAATTTCAGCTGCCCCTATCCCAAGGAAAGCTACGCCAAGCACCGTCTTACTCACCCGCTTTTCCTGAACATCTACAAAAATCTTCTCACAGACAGCGGCTATATCAAGCAAAAAACCGACAACAAACGGCTTTTTGAATTTTCCATAGAAAGCTTTTCACAAAACGGCTGGATCATGCAAAATGTTTCTCTTGATTTACATAACAGCAATATTGAGGGGAATATTATTACAGAGTATGAACAAAAATTTACCGAAATGGGAATGCCGATCTTTTATTTGGAAGCTTTTTTGAAAAAATAGCCAAAAAAGTCTTACAGGTATTTACATTTTTGGGAAAATATGTTAAAATGTATTTTAACAATATAGACGGAATCAAAAAATATCCGTTCTGAAATAATTAAAAAGGGGTATAAAGATATGAAAGCATTAACAGCATTATTGGCATTGGCAAGCGCAGCGGGAATTGGCTATTTGGTTTATAAAAAAATGAACGAAGAGAAAGAAGACGTTGAAGCATACACAGAATACAGAGAAAAGGAAGAACCTCACAAGAAGGGCGGAAAAGTCCACAGAGCCTCTATGTACGCAGTAGGCACTATCAAGACCACCGCAGATAAGATCTCCGAGGGCATCAAGCAGGTAAAGTCCGAGGATATGGTGGAAAAGGGCGAAAAGACCGTTGAGCAGCTCAAAGAAAACACCGTAGCTATCAAAGAGCGCGTAAAGGAAGGCGCAGACAGCTTAAAAGACGGCTTAAAGGGCAGCAAGGACAATATTAAGGATAACATCAAGGACACCACCGATAATATAAAGGACGAGCTTAAGGACGCCGCAGGCAACATCAAGGGCGAGATCAACGAGTTAAAGAACCTTGTTGCGTCTATCAACAGCACACCCAACGATGAGGGAGTTCAGGACGACGATGATGAAGGTGACGACATTCCTGTTTCCGACGGCATTCCCGAGGCGGAAAGTGTAGATGTTGATAACGATGAAGGCAGTTTGTTCGAAGAGATCGAGATCGTGGATCAGCTTTAAAAATATCTAATATAAAAAATTAAGGGACTGTGATCGTACAGTCCCTTATTTTTTATTTCTTTAGATCATCTATTGTTTCTTTCAACTGCAAGAAAAGTTGTCACCGTGATAACAAAGCCATATTGTAACACAATAAAGATCGCTGCGATCGGAGAAGGCATTGCAGGTTGAGATCCTCCAAAGGCTATTTGAAATCCTCCCGTAAATACGAATAAATATATTGACGAGGGAGCATAAACCGCAAACAGCAAATACATTACAGGAATTGAGATGATCAGACCCCAGACCCCATATCCAAGCTTTTTCACCGCTGCTGAGGTTATTGCGCATAAGATCAGCAGTTGGATCAAAGTGTGCGGAACCAAGCTGAGAAAAAAGGCGCAGAAACAGATATCATGAAGTCCGAAAATGGTTTCAGGACAACACCATGATATAAGACCATAACTGCCCAGATTATCACAGGCAATAGCAGCGGGGCCGATTTTCTGATAATTTTATTCATTTTTTATTTCAACATTAAGGCAGCAGATCATCATACAGATCGCCGTAACCCGTAAGTCCCATTATATAAGAATAAATATCTTCCATAAACTTTTGGAGATTCTCACTCATCTCGCTGTTCTCATCATTGCTGATAACAGCAACCTGACTGTCAGAAAGTTGAGGTTCTCCCTTATATGCCAAGGAGGAGGGTTCAGCCTTTATAGTCATAGTGAAGATATTGGGAACAATAATCTCAACTGTCTTGACATCTCCCTCTGTCTTCAGTTCTAACTTTGCGGAAAATGCGGGGTTGCTCTTTACAGCCAGCTCGGCTTTTCCTTGGAAAAGGGTGCTTGTGACAGCAAAATCGCTGTAAGTCAAAGTAGCTTCACTTCCGTTTACCATAAACTCAACAGTTCCGCTGTGAACATCGCCGTTTACGCTGTCCTCATTGTTGACGGTGAACAGTGTCTTTTCGTCATCTTTTGCGGAAACATAGCAAACATTGCCGTTCTGCTGAGGAATACAATAAACCTCAAATCTGTACTTTTCATCTTCGTCCTGAGCAGAAATGCTTCTGCCGATGATCTCCTTGTTTTTCATATAAACGGTCATATCTACGAACCAAGGATAGTTTTCTTCGGTTTCCGCCTTTTCCAATGCGTCAAAATCTATGGCATTGTCCAGGGCGTTTTTCAGTTCATCCTTATTCTCATATCCGAGTGAATCGCAAAGGAGCTTTACAGCGTCCTCGCTATCCAGAATATTGTTGTAGAATGCTCTGGCAATAGCCGCAATCTGCTTTGCATTAAGATGTATTTCTGCTTTGTCGGCGGTGTAGGTCTTTACGCCAACAACAAAGCTCTGATCCTTCTGTACCTCAACGTCGCCGATAACTTCAAAGTATGTGTCGGCGGTCTTTGACAGTACCTCGGAAAATACTCTTACATATTCGGAGTAATCGGCAGTATTGCTTTCGTTTTCGATACCGTTGGCGTCAAGCATCAGATAAATATCGGAAATTCCGGGCAGCGCCATTAAAGAAGTCTTTTTCGCACTGTTGAACCAATACTCGGCGTTAATATCCACATCACCCATTTTAAAGCCCATAGTGGTGTAAAGATCCTTGTCGCTGACAGCTTCGTCAAAAACAAGATCAATATTGGATATGTCAAGAATATTTCCCGTAAGATTGCTCAAAGGGCTTTGGAAATTGAGAGAAACTTTCTGGGGAACAACATTGCTTTCCTGTTCTTCTACAGAAGAAAGAGCGGTGCTGAAAAGGTTGTCAAAGTATTTCTTTTCCGATTTTTTGTAATCGACCTGATTCAGCAAAAATACCAGAAGCACTGCCACAGCCGCAATAACTGCGACACAGGCTGGAATGATGACTGCTAAGGGATTGAATTTCTTTTTTATAGGCTTGAATTGCGACGCGTACACGGGAGCCTGATACTCCACAAATGAGGGATCGGGGCTTTGTACGCCGTTGTTTGTCTGAAAATTCTGCTGTACATTGTTATTTTCGGTGAATACAGACTGATTTTCGGGATTTTGATTCTGATCCATTTCTTTTCCTTTCTCTATGTGCAAAATTGTATAAACCATATTATACATTCCTATGCAGTTTAATTATAACATTTTACTCTGCATATTTCAAGCCCTTGCATTATTTTTCCTTTTGTGTTAATATAATATTAACACACTTTCAACGACTATTCCCTTTATTCATCGTGTTTTGCAAGATTTAGATTGTTGTTCCGCACCATTAGCGCACCAATTGAATTTAACCAAAGTTAAAAGCCTGTTCAAGCTTTTTGATCTCTTTTTCTTTTTCATCATCTGTAACATGGACATATAGATTCATGGTAATGCTTATATTTGAGTGTCCAAGTATTTCTTGAAGAGTTTTTGGCTTCATTCCAGCTTCAATAGCCCTTGTTGCAAATGTATGCCTTAGCGTATGCATTGAAAATTTTTCGATGCCAATTTTTTTTGCTATTACGTAAATAGCAGCATTATAAACTGCGTTTTGTATCGGTCTACCATTTTGATTTACAAAAACAAAGTCGCTATATAAAATATTGCTTACTTTTCTTTCTTTGTACTCATGTTTTTTGTGAATCAAAATATCATAAGCCTCCTGTGTCATAGGAATAGTCCTGTGTCCGGATTTGCTCTTTGGTTCGCCGACTTTAAACTCTTTGTCATCACATACATATCCCATAGTGCGATTTACGGTAATTGTACGTTCTTCAAAGTTAATATCCTCCCACTTTAAACCGACAAGTTCACCTGTCCTAAGTCCTGTTTGTAAAACAAAAGCGTATTGAAGATAAAAGTGGCTTGTTGCCTTCGCGGTATCTAAAAAGCGTTTTTGCTCATCAAGCGTAAGGAACCTGACTTTCTTATCGCCTTTTTTGGGGCATTTTACGGATCTTTTAACAGGAGAGAGTGGGATTATTTCATTTTCAACAGCATAAAAAAACATATTTTGCATTGTTACGCGGCATAAATCAATAGATGCTTTTTTATAGCCTTTATCATCCATAAGATTTAAAACTTTTTGGCAGTGCATAGGCTTGACATCAGATATTATCATATTGCCAATAATAGGTTTGATATTTTGAATATACCTGTATTTGTAGCCTCTTATGGTATTAAAGCGTACAACTTTTTCTTTTATTTCGGTTATCCAATACTCATACCAAGCATCAACAGTCATTTGCGAAACCTTGCCAATATTACCATGTTCATCATTATGTTTGGCTTCTGCAAGCCATTTCTTTGCTTCAACAGCTTTTACAAAATGTTTTTCAACTCTTTTCCCGTTTTGACCGGTAAATCTTGCAGTATATTTTCCATCCTTTCTTTGAGAAATTCCTTCTCCTATTTCTTTGCCTTTTAAATCTTTACCCATTTTGAATCAACTCCTTTTTTATAAAAAGAGCTTGACACATGTAATAAGTGTACCACATTTTATTGTTATTGTCAAACCTCCAAAACTCTCTCAATATATTTTTCAAATTCTTTGCGTTTTATAAGTCTTTTTTTGCCCACATGAAGCACAAACGGGCACATGGGCTTATTCACTAATTCTGTTAAGCGGTTTATGCCTATATTACTGTATTCAGCCGCTTCGTTGATAGTTAAATTTAGTTTTTCCCATATTGGGATTGTATTTGTCATTACTTCTTTCATAATTTCCTTTACTCTCTTTTATTCACACAACTTTACAAATCTTCATTTTCACCAATGATAAGCTCCATAGCATAAGGCAGCTTCTTGATCTCCTCGCAGAACTCCCGCCATTCGGGCAGTCTGTGATTCTTGCGCTGGCTGTAGATAGTTTTCAAGCAGCGGTAATTGGTAGTGAGCCTTGCTGTCAGCTCGAAGCCGCAGGGGTTGGAGTACAGCAGCCTTAAATAATCCTCAGGATCGTTGGTTTCGTTATACCTATCTTTCAGCTCCTCCATGATCTCAATCATGCGGGGGTCTACATACTTGTTATACTGCTTTGTGAGGTCAAACTTCGATATTCTGTGCATAGTGGACTGGCTGGAAACAAATTCTAAAAATCTGTACCTTTCCGCCTCTGTCCATGCCTTTACCGTGAAGGTCAGGTCGAAGGCTACCCTTATTCCCGTGAGGAACTGGTCGTGTCCCTCTCCCTTGTGGCTTTGGGCAAGGCTCTTTATCCTGTCGGTGATGTCGCCGTTTACCGACTCTGTGTTTATTGCCATTGGGTATTTGCTGGCTTTGAAGCTTTCCTCTATGTCGTATACTTTTATATTTTCAAGTTTCATAATTTATTTAAATCCTCCTGCTATATATGCTATAACTGCGACAATAAGAAAAGCAAGTCCTTTGATGTTATCGGTAATATTGCCTTCGTTAGATATTTCATAGACGCAATAGAAAACAAACACTAAGGAAACAACTATTATACTGCCGCATAGAATTTTTCTGATCCTGTTGAGATACTTTTTCATTCTATCCTCGCTTTATTATATTTACACATTAGCAAATCGCATAGTTAAAGTACAAAAATATGGGTAGCCTTAATATCCAAAAGTGAAATATGCGATCTGCTAATGTGCTTTTTCCCTCCTCTCTTTATTTTTTATCGGTACTGCCGAATCCGCCATTACGAACCGCTTGGGTATCATCGGTATATGTAATACCAAATGGAGTAAATACTCCTTGACAGAAAGCCTGTCCTGCTGCAAGCGGAACGTTTTTATGGAAAGCAGAATCGTTGATGAATTTAACGAAAATGTGACCCTCGTTATCTGAATTGTAGTAATCGCTGTCAATTATCCCCACAGTATTGGCTAATTGAAGCCCATACTTAAATCCCAAACCACTGCGGGGGAATATCTGAAGCACCCAACCTTCTTCGATTTGGCATCTGATTCCCGTGGGAATTAAGGTTATTCCTGACTCTGTGATGCATTGACCTCCACCTCCTTTGATAAGCTCTTGGGCGCCACTACTCCAAATGGTTGTGCTTATTGGTGAAAAAAAGTCATAACCTGCACTGCCTGATGTTGCCCTTTTTGGCAGTTTGATTGCGTTATAGATTTCTTTTATTTTGGATTCGTTGTATTGCGGAAAGCAGTCTATCCAGTCTTTTCTAAACTGCTCATAAGATACCTTTTCAAATTGCGCTATTTTGTTCATTTTAATCTTCCTTTCTTTTAGAGTCCTCTTTTTCGAGTTGAGAGATGATCTTTGAGAACTCCTTTTGCTTTTGAATTAAAATATGTTCTGTCATTCCGATAAGCGCTTCGTACATATCCTCGCCCTCAAATTGACGACCAGCCTCGATATGATCTTCAAGTTTCTCAATTTCATCTCTTAAGTTATTAGCCCTTTTAAGCAATTCTGCTTGTTCTGTTGACATTTGTAATTCTCCTTTCTATACTATCTAATTTGTTGACTTTTTCTGCTATGTTTGGTATAATATATCCAAAATACTTATACAAAGGATAGTGATATTTATGCAAGACGCTACAGTAAATCCAAACACCTATACTATAGTAATGGAAAATGAATTAGACTTATCGGAAAAATTTGGTATTCCTCCCGAATTATCAACGCGTTCCAAAATATCAAGGATCACTTTAGCGGCGGTAGAGGATAGGCTGGAAGCTTACGGTGTGTGCGTTTTGGATTTTGGCTCAAAATGTATTTCTCAATTAGAGGATTGGGAAAACCATTTTAAGAAAAATATGGCATATCGTATTTCACGGGATAGCAATACTTTGACCGTCCGAAAAAATATCAACGAGGAGCTTATATAACTTTATTGTAATATCGCCCATGCGACATCTTTCGGGTTTCTATTATTTTAATGGAATTTCTGGTCAAGGTGTCGCTTATTAGATTTAGGTCATTTTCCGTTGCTCCAAGTTTGATCATTTCCTTGATCAGCTTGAATCGATATTCATTTATAGAATTCATCTTTTATCAACCAACTCCTCAAGCACTCCGCCAACCTCTGCAATAATCACTCCTACTGCTAACGGAACTATCGAGCCGGATATAAGAGCTGCTATGCCACCGATCACTCTGATCGATGATTTTGCCAAACTGATTATTAAGTGTCCTTTACTGTTCATGACTTTTGATCTCCTTTGTGATTTCATTAACGATTTCTTCACAGTCTTCGCTTTTTGACGTTGTTGTAGAATATTTAATGTTGAGTTTGTTCAATTTGTCCATAATTTGTTTTCTGACATCCAATGCTTCCTGTTCGTTCTGAAATCTCCCCTCATTTTCATAAGCGTGTTTCCTCACAAGAAGATAATTTTTGTTGTTATATGAATTGAACATATTCAACACAGTCTTATTAAAATTATCTCCAAGTATGCTATCTTTGTTATATATAATACAAAGTATCAGCGGAGAATCGACGACCATAACCTGAACTTTATCCTTTACTCTTCCCATTTTGAATGACTGTTTGCCGAATATGTACTCTTGGTGTTTGAATACCTCGTTATTGTTTTCATACACCTTATCTTTGGCAAATTCAGAAACATATTCAGCGTTTATACCATTTCTTTTTAAATTAGCTGTAATGTCCATTGCAGCTGTGCTTTTGCCTGCTGATGGTTCTCCAAATAAGTTTACTACTATGGTTTCCAATTCTAACTTTATTCCTCCTCTAAAATGCTTGTTTTACTTAAATAATGTAATCTGCGTACTATCATCACGAACAGAAACCTTTTTTCTTGGCTTATAGGGTTTCCCCGTGTCTATATCACCTAATGCCGACATTGTAAACAACGAACAGTTTACGGCACTTTTGATATTGTGGAGAACCTTTTCAAATTCGGTGCAATAATATGTATCGCCGCTTATACAATAGGCGCAGTATCGGCAGTATTTATGAGACATTATGATCACCGCCTTTTATATTAAGAATTGATTCAAGATCATCAAGGAGCTTATGAAGTCTTGCATTATCCTCTTGTAAGATTTTGATTTCTTCGGGAGTGAGACCTGTGTCCTCATAACCTGCAAGAAGGTCGACAACCTCTCCACAAACGTGTCCTCTAACTATTCCAAAACAAATATCACGTCTGTCAACACACATCACTCTATTCCACAAATGCGTAAATCTTTTTTTAGGGCGATTATATTTAAAAAGAATGTCATCGATAGAAATAAGTTTATCCATCGTTTTTACCGTCCTTTCTCATAATCGACATTTGCTCTGTTGATAAACCTAAAGACTTTAGACCAGCTACCCTCATTTTTTGCGTAGGATCTTACGATCCTGTCAAAGTCCATTCTTCTTGCTTTTTCAAGGGTTTCGCAGTCTGTAGGGCAATGCCAATCGTTAGCAGTGCAAACACTGCAAGCACATTTGCAAAAGTCGTTTATATTTGGTATTTCGTTTCTGGCTTCTTCAATGGTCATTATTTTCGCCTTCTTTCTCGTATTTGTCAACCCATTTTTTCAGAGCATTATACAGAAGCAAAGAGAGGTCGTCAGAATTTACTTCTTTGAATGAACTTGTTCTCCTTACTCTCATTCTGTTTGTAAGTGAATAATAAACAATAATGCCTATGTCCTTTGGTACTAATGGTTCTATAGCCTTATAAATTCCGATTGGAACAACATAATAGTTATAATTTCCACAAAAATTGTGCCCATTTGCGCTTTTGAAATCTGATACCGTTATTTTTACCTCAAAGCAAGTTGTTAGTATTCCTAATATATGTCTGTTTCTTTTAAACACACATCCACGGCAATTACCATTAGGATACTTTTGTCCCTCAATTTTACAATCTGTTTCGGGATAATACTCATTGTAGCCACAAAAACTATCATCTCTTTCGATATAATCCTCAAATCTTATCTGATCTACAATTCCTGTTGGAGTCCATACTTCTTCTGACCATCTTATTGTCCGAAGATTGCTGTTCATGGCGGGATTAAATTGCCTTAAACGGCGTTTTATAGTTTTAGTTAGTTCAGTCTCCATTATTGCTGTCCTTTCCATCCATTTTAGCGCCACAAGCTCCGCAATAGATAGTATTGGGTTCATTACTCCAATCTGCCGGTGATACAGTAGTTGCTATTTCAGTTCCGCAGCAGCTACATTGTACCAGGAAAAATCCGATAATGTTCGGTGTTCCAAAAATCCATTTTCCGTGTTTCACTTCCTGCACATCAGCGGCGGGAGTTTTCCTTATTATGCTCTTAATAGTAGGAACATCTATTTTATTTCAAAATCCATCAATATCGAAATCGGGAACAACACTTCCGTTGTTCATAACCAGCAAATCGTGAAATATCGCCCTACGGCTTATGTAATCATCTTTCATTTTTTCGCCATCCTTTCCAACATATAAAAATGTCATTATATGCTATACTCTGTATGAATTTCAACATTGGCAACATTAGAGAATAAAATATCTTCTTTAATTTCAATACTGGAAAAATTAAGTCTTCTAAAGGTTGTTATAAGAAGCTCTCCTCCAACCGTTTCCTTAATTTCAAATTCATCACACAAGTAGTCGTAGGCAAATTGATTTGGTCTTGCTTGTTGGTAGTTATATGTAGCAATCGAGTGGCTGCCAACAATATGTCCACTTTTGTTTTGGGTGTGTATGATCGCAATACTATTTTTATATATCATTTCTCTATCCTCTTTTGCTTGATCCGTTTTCGCATTACTGTTGCTGCACAGCTTAATCAATAGGCTCAATATTTACAGGCAGCCACATATTCGGGTTGAAATTAAGAGTATATTTGTATTTGGCAACATCATTAGCTCCTAAGTTCAGATCCTCAATTATGTATGTTACATTATCGCTCAACCCCACAAAATGTTTTACATAAGTGCCGCCGTCTTCAACAATGATTTCGAGCTGATTGTCTGTTACATCTGCTGTGATAGACAGCTTGCCCGTCATTTGGAATAACACATCTCCTTTTATGCAGTTGATAACTGTAAGCTGACGGACAATATTAAAGTTATCTGCCTGCTGGGAGAGGTTATAGGAAACTCTATCAGCTTCCGAACAGCTCGAAAAACATAAGAGCGTTATTACAGCTAAAATTAAACTTAAAATTCTCTTTTTCATATCATTTTTCCTTTCTGTTTGTTATTGTTGATATAAACGCCTGCAATCCATATATTGCTGAATTTCTTCCGCCTTATCTACAACCATTAAGCCTCCCATAAGAACCTTTTCGTCGGGAATTATAGGATTAGGGAATTCTTCCCAAACCATGTATGGTATTAGATCTTCGGCAATTTTTCTCGCTAAAGAGTTTTTTGCGTTATCGATCATTATTTCGTGGTTTTTATAATACGGTGAGAGACTTGTTTCGGCAAATAACTTGACGGTTATAGGCTCGTGTCTTCCCAGCCTTACGGAGTTGGTGTATTTATAACTCAATTCTTCTTTCAGGCTTTCAATTTCCTCTCTCAGTTGGCGTTTGGATTTGTAGTTTTTGAAAAAGTTCTTGATTTTTTCAATATAGCTCATTAGAAATCTCCTCAAATGTATTCGTTTCCGGGTTGTATCGGTAGGGAAGACCGTTTGGTGCATAATAAGGACTTGGTGTAGTAGAACTCTGCCAATCATAAGATAATTTTCCACTCCACCAATATACAATTCGAGTTGTTGCGTCATACCACAGCCCATTTCCTATTTTGATCAGTGCAGTTTCCCCAAAAACGTCATTATAGATTGATTCGTTACTTGAGACATTGATTATGATAGGTTGTTTGTTTTCGCAGCCTGAAAAAACAAGCAGAATTAGAGAACATCCAAATGAAAATATAATCTTTTTTGTCAAACTCATTTTATGATTTATCTTTTCTTTCATTTTTCCTATCTGCCTTTAACTGTTCTAATTTTCTCTGAATCTCATCTTCTTTCATCTTCTTATCAAGCCGTTTCTGCTGAACAGCAGTAGAGTTTTCGTATGCGATCTTATTGCCATTAGCTTCTTCTTTCGTCTTTTTGATTCCTTCTCTGACCTTTTCAAGCATTTTATCTTCTTCCCTTGAAGAAATTCCTGGCGTTGCCTGTAAAGATCTTGTTGCTTGTGAAGTTTCTAATGTAAGAATGGCTGTCTCTTTTTCGGATTTGAGTTTATTGAGACTATCGTGCATTTCGTTTAGAGTTTCGTTTTGTAATGCAGCATTTTCTTTTAACTCTTTTACCGCCTCTTTAATAATCTCAATTTTTTCAGATACTTCTTCCTGCCTGGTGAGGTATATCTTTGTCCCTTCATCATCGGATTTGTCAATACAAGCGTTAATATTTAGATCCAGCTGCATATTCTCTTTTTTGAGTGTACGAAGCTGTTCTTCGTAGCTTTCAATCTTGCCGAGCATTTGTGCATAAATAGAATGTGCTTTCTGATAATCTTCTTCCTTTTTTGCAATAGCGGTATTGTAGTATGCTTTTGCTCCTTCGGGCGTTGAGGCATCTTTTGAAATTACTTCATCAGCTGTACCAGAAGCTCTTAATCTTAATCTTTTACCTGTTTTTGTAAAAAACAAAAAACCAATTACGCAGCATACAATAATTAGTATAATTAAATAATTCATATCAATCTCTCCCTTCATCAATATCTAATCCAAAGTTTTTAAACAGTTCTGTCATGCCTCCCACATAACCTGAGCCAAGTGCCTGAAATTTAAATCCGTCTCCATAACGGTATAACCTACCCATTTCAACGGCATTCAGCTTTTCAAATTTTTCGTTCTCAGAAAGATCAAATTCCCACTTTGTTCCACTCGGATCATCATAATCGCAAATTGTCATAGTGGCGTTATTAACCATTCCGAAATTCTGAAGTCTCTGCACTGCTCTGAAAATTGTTAAGCAGATAGTAAAATCGCTTTTATCCTTTGGGAAACTGTCGGAATGTACAATAAAATATTCATCATAATGTTTGCCGTTAAAAGTGATACCCTTTGAATCATCCCCTGTAAGATTGTCCCCAGAAAATTCCACCCAAGGATAAGCACTTCCGTCACCGTATGTATTATAATTTACAATATCCTTAGGATACATTACTTTTCTATCAGCGTTAGTTAAGAAACCGTTTATGTCAAAGTCAATATCTGCTTCTCCGGCATATCTGTTTTGATCCCAATTTACGCCAATAAAGAAGTTTTTTATTGCGGTTCCATCTTCCTTTATCATGCTGATCTTCTGGTTCTTGCTCATGTTGATAACGTTTGCCATATTATTTTTACCTCATCTTTCTTACTTTGTATTTAACCAGTCCTTATACTGTCTAAGGATCTCAGTGTATAATTCTTCATCTGTCATAAGATTCATATCTCTGACAGCGGTAAATCCGGTGTTGTCGTATTTCCTGCCTTTCATATTATCTAAAGATTTCAGATAATTAAAGGTTTCGTCACCAATTCCAATAAACTGGACAAACATATTGTAATTTGAAAGCTCTTTAACAATATGATTTGTTTCTTCTATATCCCAATTTTCTCCGTCTGTAATAAAGATTATAAACGCAGGAATTTCACTGGGTTCAACGTCCTTATAATACTCGACTATATCTTTCAGTACAGGAGCATAATTTGTGCCGCCCATTCTTATATTAGCATTCATCATTTCTGACTTGACATAGTTTTTGTAGTTGTTAATCGTTACTGCTTCAAGTCTTTCTTTATCATTAGAGAAAAGCCAAGATTCCAGTTCTCCGTTATCATCGAATTTTAATGCTATTGGTAAAAGTCTTGTTATCACCTCCTGAACAGATCCGTTTACGAATAAATTGCTCATACTTCCAGAATAATCCATTGCCAAAGCCACTCTTGCAATATGTTTTGTCATATTGATTTTGTTTCCCTTTGACATATTTATCAGCACTTTGTTTAAGCTTTCTGCTGATTTGGACATATCAATTGTTGGTGAAACTGAAGTATGTTCAGTTTTGCTGCTTGTGTTATTGTCATTTCCAAATAACTTGTCCCAAAATCCCATATTCATATCCTCCTTATGTACGATTATTTATTGTGTTAATAGCTTTTCTTGCTAAATCTACCGGAATTACGATAAACGAAAGCCCGATAATTACTAACCATTGTATTACGTCTAATGATGTTACTTTTACCAAATCACCAGCAAATGAGCAAAGCATAGTAATTCCCGCAAGAATACCTAATGCAATTTTACCGAACAATTTATTCTTATTTAACCCAGTAAACAAGTTTATATGTTCAGTTCTAATGTTAAACCCGTTAAATACAGCCGCAAAACATAATATTGCAAATCTTGCAGTCAAGCTTTCTATATCTGTTGCAAATAAATTACTGATTGATGTAAATGTTAGCAATGCATAAATACCAATAAATGAACAAGTGCTTAATGCAATTCTTCCTTTTGCGCCTCTGATAAACAAGCCCGAACCTTTCTTAATAGGTGATTCCAGCATGTATTCTTTTTTCGGAGGTTCTCCGCCAAACGAGAGCGAATTAAGCGAATCCATAATAATATTTACAATCAAAATTTGCACCGAAGCCAAGATTGCTACCCCTGATGCAATCAATGGATATATAATACTTAAAACCAAAAGCGAAATATTTATAGGCAACTGAAATTCAAGGAACATCATAATATTGTGCATAAATGTTCTTCCCACTTCTACTGCCTTTACGGTAGATGCAAAATTATCATCAGTCAGCACAATATCACTTGCCTCTTTTGCTACATCGCTGCCGCTCTGCATGCCGAAACCAACGTCGGCTCTTTTTAATGCAGGTGAATCATTTACACCATCACCTGTCATAGCAACTGACTTACCTATTTCCTGTGCAAGTGTTACAAGACGAAGTTTTGTGTTTGGCGAACATCTTGCGATAACTCTTAATGAAGGAATTACACTTTTGACTTTTTCATCTGTCATTGCTTCAAATTCATCATTGGTTAAAGCAATATCGCCCTCTTTGTAAATTCCACATTCTTTTGCAACTGCAATAGCTGTTTCAATACAATCACCGGTGATCTCGATTATCTGAATACCTGCTTTGTGAGCAATTTCTACTGCGTCAGGAACTTCTGCTCTTACAGGGTCAACAACGCCGATAATACCGAGTAATGTCATTTCTGTCGGAAGTTTGTCCTCAACCAAATCTTCATCTT
>JAAVIE010000112.1 GCA_014799325.1 Oscillospiraceae bacterium | reverse complement strand
GGAAGCAAGCCCTATAGGTTGGGGGAAAACGGTGGAGACCTCGGCATCATCTCTGCCTACATATCCTCTTGCAATTTCCGTGCCATAGCTGTATTCCTTTATATTAAGGCGCGGAATTTCAGCCTGGCTTGTGGGGATAAGTCCTATCTTTTCCTCCAATGTAAGCTGTGAAACAAGATTTTTAATACGCTTTTTTAAAGGTAATGAAGTATCAAGGTAATCAGTATTGCCCATTTTTTATACCTTCCCGATAGATTTCTTTTTTATCTGAATAGTTTTAGTTAAAACGTTCCTCAAGTTTTTTGCAGATCATTCGTGCCACTTTATAAACATCGCCACAGCCGAGAGTGATAATTAAATCTCCCTCCTCCGCATTTTCGCAGACATGATCCGCCACCTGCTCAAATTCGGAAAACCATACACAGCCCTCTATTTTTTCACACAAGTCCTTTGCATAAACATTATATGTGTTTTTTTCGCGGCCGCCCATTATTTCTGTGAGAACAACTTTATCTGCCACAGACAGAGCCTTTGCAAAATCGTCCATTAGCATATAAGTCCTGGAGTAGGTAAAAGGCTGATGAACCGCCCAAACTCTCTTGAAAGACATTGCCTTTGCAGTGGTTAGGGTGGCGGCTATTTCGGCAGGGTGATGACCGTAGTCGTCTACAACGGTTATACCGCCGTACTCCCCGAATTTTTCAAAGCGCCTGCCTGCTCCCATAAAATCGTCAAGTCCTTTTGCAATACTTTCAGCGGACAAGCCCGAATATTCAGCTGCTGCCGCTGCCGCAAGAGCGTTTATAATGTTATGCTCTCCGGGAACATGAATGACCGCGTCGCAAAATTTTTCACCTTTGTGCATTACGGTGAAGTAGGTTTCAAGATTTCCCGAATGAACTATATTCTCGGCATACCAATCGTTTTTGTCACTGCGTCCAAAGGTGATAATGTCCTTTCCGCCAATGCCTTCAAGGGCTTTCATCGAATTAGCGTCATCTCCGTTGATAATAACGGCTTTTTTGGCATGCTCGCAAAAGGTATGGAATGATCTTATTATATTATCAAGATTTTTGAAATAATCAAGGTGATCCGCGTCCACATTAAGCACAACCGCCACATCTACGGATAATTTCAGAAAATGATCCAGAAACTCGCAGGCTTCGCAGCAAAGTGTGTCGCTGTTTCCCGCAATTCCGCTGCCGCCTATGGCTTTCAGCTTTCCGCCTATAACTGCGGAAACATCTGTTCCTCCTGCAAGAAAGATCTGTGTCAGCATTGAAGTAGTGGTAGTCTTTCCGTGAGTACCCGAAACACAGATAGAATTTGAATATCTTGCAGAGATCAGCGCCAAAAGGTCGGCGCGCTCGATGACTTTTACACCGCTGTTTCTTGCGGCTATAAGCTCGGGATTGTCGTCCATTATCGCGGCGGTATAAACAATAAGGTCAGCGCCCTCTATATTTTCGGCTCTCTGCCCCATATAAACGGGAATACCCATTTTTTTCACTAAATCAAGTGTCTCGGTGGGGTTATTGTCCGAGCCTGTAAGGTAAAATCCCTTTGAGTGGAGTATCTGCGCCAAGGGATACATACCGCTGCCGCCTATTCCGATAAAGTGTATATGTTTTTTTCCTGTAAGAAAATCTTCCATAGAAAAGCCTTTCTAAAATGAAGTATAATATAATAATTATTGAACGATATTCAAAAGATATGCAGTAAGGGTATATGAATAATTCAGCCCCTTATGCTAAAAATATAATTATTCTATTAGATGAAAGGAAACTCAAAAATATGAATATCAGCGATGTAAGAATACGCAAAACCATGAACGAACCAAGGCTCAGAGCGGTAGTGTCATTGACCTTGGAAAATGCTATCGCCATTCACGATATAAAAATTATACAGGGTGACGAACGGCTTTTTGTAGCCATGCCCAGCAGAAGAGACGAGTCGGGGAATTTCAGGGATATAGTTCACCCTATCAGCCCCAATGCAAGGGAAGAGCTTGAAAAAGAGATCCTGTCAGCCTATAACGGGTATCTCAATTCTTCTCATTCTCAAGAAGAATTTTTGTTTTGAGAAGCGCAAGCTGGGTTTTCGCGTCGGTTATCTCTCCATTCATGACCATTTCCAAAGCTTTGTCAAAGGGAACTTTTTTGACATCAAGAAATTCATCTGCGTCGAGCTTTTGTTCAGCCTGTGAAAGTCCTCTTGCAAGGTACATGTGAATGACCTCAGTGTCGTAGGCGGGGGTGGGGAGCAGACAGCCAAGATAGTCAAATTTCTCGGCTGTACAGCCTGTTTCCTCTTTAAGCTCACGCTTGCCGCAGTCAAAGTGATTTTCGCCCCATTCCAGCTTTCCCGCGGGAATTTCGGTGAGTATCTTGCCAAAGGGGTAGCGGAACTGTGTTACCATAAGTACCTCGTTACTTTCAGTAAGGGGAACGATGCACACTCCGCCGGGGTGCTTTATGACCTCACGGGTCACCACGCTGTCATTTTCCAGCTTGGCTTTGTCCTTGTACAGCTTAATTATTTTACCGTCAAACATTAAGTTGCTTTCGAGAGTTTTTTCGTCAAGATGCATGATAATGATTCCTTTCTTTTGTATAAGTATCAATAAACCACAGCTCCGTACTTTTTACACAATTCCTCTAATTCATTTTCGGGGATCAGCGTAGAGCTGTCTATAAGCGCAATGCCCTGATACAGCATAAGCGCCATATCCAGTGCATTGACATCTTCGGAGAGAAACATCACAGGAAGATTCGCCATGTGGGAATCTCTTGCAAAATCCACAGCGTCATCTATATTGTTGATCTCCACCTGAAGAATATCGTATTCCGATTTACAGCTGTCGTAAATTATTTCCTCCATATTTGGCTGACACTGTATAGGCGGTGAGATCTCCGTTGTGTCCGCCTCAAGGAAAAATACGTTTCCGTAATGGGTGAAGATGAAAAAGTCGTCTTTATGCTCAACTTCTCTATTATCCTCGCTTTTATCCGTAACAAACCGAGGGGGCTCTCCGCTTTTGCAGATTACAGTGTATATTCCGCAGGGCAGTTTTCCATCCTCAAAGGTTTTTCCCGTCAGGTCGGCAACTAACGGTATTTTTGCATACTTTAAAAGCTCTGCCGCGATCTCAGAGGGATTCTCGTCATTATCACAGCAAAAGCCGAAACCGCAGGCACCCATATCCTGCGCCGTAACCAATCCTCCAAGGGAAGACGCGGCGCAGTTTTCCGTATTTTCAAAAAGATCTGCCACAACGTTGACTAAAACAGGCTTATTTGTCTTTTTGCAGGAGAGCAAAGCCGCCCTAAGGTCAATCATAGACTTTATTTTGTCAAGGATATAGAAATCTGCAAATCTGTCTAAAATCTCTACCTGTCTGTCGTAAACGGACATAAGCTCGGCAAAGCACATTTCTCCGAATGGATCTACTTCCGCTTTGCTCACTCCGATAACAGCAGCAATTTTTTTATCACTGTAAGCGGAAGAAAAGGCTTCCGCAACAGCTCTATTGACTTTTTCGCAATCGGCATCGATTTTCAGATTTTTAAGAACCGAGGAATTCAACAATCCTGTGGGCAGGGCCAGAATATTGCTGTAACTCACATCGCCCACGGCCTTTTTGATATACTCGGTATCGCTTAAAAAGGAAATGTCGATTTTTTTATTTTTGAAGTCAAAAACTTCGGGGAATTGTTTTTCTTTAAGCTTTATTATAATATTTCGTTGGTGACCGTCATCAGCGTTCATTTTTATTAAAAAGTCCTCCTAAATAATTACATTTTTTCGGGAGCTTCAACCTTAAGCAGATCCAAAAGATTTTTAAGCACAGTCTTTGCGGCATGGCAAAGGGAAAGCCTTGACTGAAGAACCTTTTCCTCCATACCCTTGATAGGACAGGAATCGTAAAACTTATGGAAGTGCTGGGCAAGCTCGATAAGATATTTTGTGATAACAGAGGGGTTCAAGCCCTTTGCTCCCTCGCTTATTACATCGGGCAGGGAAGCTAAATGACGGATAAGCTCAATTTCCGCCGTTTCGGTGAATACAAGCTCATTGTCGAAAAGGAACTTACATTCCACACCCTCTTCCTTTTGTTTTTCAAGGATCCTGCAAATTCTTGCATGGGCGTACTGTACATAATAAACAGGGTTTTTGGAGCTTTCCTCAACAGCAAGATCCAGGTCAAAATCAAAGTGAGTATTTGCATCACGGAGATTGAAGAAAAATCTTGCAGCGTCCATGGGGATCTCGTCAAGAAGAGTGGCAAGGGTGATAGCTTTTCCCGATCTCTTGGACAGCTTTACAGTCTCGCCGTTTCTCACAAGACGAACCATTTGCATGATAACCACTTCAAGTCGGGAAGCGTCAACTCCCAAAGCGGTTAAAGCCGCTCTCATACGGGGGATATAACCGTGATGATCTGCACCCAAAATGTCTATAGCAATATCAAAATTGCGCTTCATCAGCTTGTTGTAGTGATAAGCAATATCTGGAACGGAATAGGTGGGAACGCCGTTGGCTCTGATAAGCACTCTGTCTTTATCGTCACCAAGCTCGGTGGACTTGAACCACAGCGCGCCTTCCTGCTCATAGGTATATCCGCTTTTTTTCAGCAGTTCGATGATCTCTGCAACAGAGCCGTCATTATGTAAGGTGCTTTCTTTAAACCATGTGTTATACTTTATTCTGTACTTTAACAGATCGTTTTCAAGTCCCTTGATATTTATGGGAAGTGCATAATCTACAAGTGCCTTTCTGCGCTCCTCCTCGGACACATTCATATACTTGTCGCCGTTGATCTTTGCAAAGCCCTCCGCATGGTCAATTATATCCTGACCGTGGTATGAATCCTCGGGCATTTCCACATTATCGCCGAAATGCTGACGGTATCTCAGATCAAGGCTGAGGGCAAATTTGTTGATCTGGTTTCCTGCGTCGTTTACATAAAACTCACGCTCTACATAATATCCCGCATATTCCAGCAGGGAAGCAAGACAGTCTCCGATAGCTCCGCCTCTTGCGTTGCCTATGTGCATGGGACCTGTGGGGTTGGCGGAAACGAACTCCACAAGAACGCGCTTGCCCTTTCCGTCATCGGTCCTGCCGTAGTTTTCCTTTTCCTCAAGAACGGCGTTTACCGTTTCGGCAAACCATGTCTTACCCACAAAGAAATTGAGAAATCCGGGACCTGCCACCTCGATCTTCTCAAAGGCAGAGCCTTCCAATACCGCATTTCCCATAATTATCTCGGCAATACTGCGCGGATTCTGCTTAAAAGCCTTTGCGGAAACAAGAGCAGCATTGCAGGAAAAATCTCCGTGGCTCTTGTCGTTTGGTATCTCAATAGCAAAGGCGGGCATAGGCTCGGCAGGCAGCTTGCCTTCCGCTACTGCATTGCCTATTGCGTTCATAACTATTTCTTTTACATCGTTTTTTGCTTGTGCAATGGTGTTTATCATTTTATTCTCCTTTATTTTCTCCGGTACGTTCTTTTATATTTATAAACATTTCGTTTTCCGACAAAAATCCCGAATTGACATCAATAGTATATTTTAAATACAAATCTCCGCCGTTGTCGGTGATGTCGTTTTTAAGGGCGTTGGTGTTGATGCCTATCATAAAATCTCCGTAGGGGGTTCCGTAGTGGCAGTGGTGCTTTTTTCCTCTTTCGATTATCAGGTTGGAAGCGGCTTTTCCCGAACGTGTAAGTCTTACCTCGTCCTTTAAAATGTCCAGAGTGACCTTACAGCCCTCAAAGCCCATAGCGTCCGATTCCTCATAGGAAACAGAGTAAATGTCCGATCGGGTTTTGCTCATCTTTCCATAGGTAAAAAGCTCGGTGACATCTTCTCCCTCGTCGGAATTCTGTACGCTTTTTATATTTATACAAACGTCTTTCTCCATTTTGTTCCTTTCTTTTCTGCACTTTTTCAAAATAATATTTACGCCTTTGATTCCAAAGCGTTGTTAAGCATTATCTCTAAAATATCGGAATAACTGAGTCCGTCAAATTCCAAAAGGGAAGGCAAAGCGCTTTCCTCATTAAAGCCAGGAATGGTGGATATTTTGGTACAGTAAAGCTCCTCGTCCTTTAACAGAAAATCTATCAAAGCATAGCCCTGACAATCCATTAAGCGGAAAATGCGCTTTGAGGTATTTTTTATCTGTTCCGACAGCTCGGGGCTAAGATCGGTAGAAGCCACAAACTTTGAGGTCTTTCCGATATAGTTGTTTAATTTGTCAATGGAGCTTTCCACAGGAACAGTCTCGCCGATAGAGGAAACCGTAACAAGTCCCTCGTTTTCGTAAACACAGCAGCACAGATTCCGACCTGTGACGGCATTTTCCACCACAGCCTTATGGTGGTGGGAAAAGGCGATCTTCAAGGCGGCTTTAAGCTCGTTTTTATCAAAAGCAATATTTGAGCCTATTGACGAGCTGCAGCTTGATGCTTTTACCGAAAGAGGGTATTCCAATTCCTTGTCCCTTTTTTCAATAATTTCGTCGATAAATGGCATGTCGCTTCGTTCAACACAGAAATACTTTATCGTCTTGACTCCCGCTTCGTCTAAAAGCAGGTGTGTCATTGCCTTGTCAAGGGCAGTACTGGAGGCTTCAAGATTGCTGCCTAAAAAGGGAATACCCGCCAGCTTGCACAGACCCTGTATTCGTCCGCATTCGCCGAATCTGCCGTAAATGACCGAGAAAATAACGTCAACGCGCTGTAACGCCATTTCACACTTATCTATTAGCTTTATGATGCCGTGATGTACCGCGTCGGGGCTGATAACAGCAGGGCAGCAGTCGGAATCGTTTTCCCAGCTTCCGTCTGCGATAGCGTCATAATTACCCGGGTAATAAAGCCACCGTCCCACTCTTGTTATACCAATGGGAATTACGTCATAATTCAGTTTTGCTAAGGTGTTTATTACTGCGTAGGCGGATTTTAAAGAAACGGAATAATCCTTTGATTGACCGCCGAACAGAACTGCCACTTTTGTTTTAGCCATTTCATAAGCTCCCTTATACCATAAAAAGAGAATTTTGCAAGGCAAAATTCGCTTCTATTAATAGGGTAAAACGTTCTCAGACATTAAAATAATATCTTCCTCTTTCCGCAGTCTGAGGTTGTTATACCATAGTGTTTTAATTATACCATAATAAAGGATTTTTTTCAATAGATTCAGGTCAATTTTGATACGCTGATAAAACAAAAATGACATTTTCCGCAATAATTTCACGAAAAATGTCATTTTTAAAATTATAAAAGTCAATCGCCAAAGGAAATGCCAATATCACGGGCAGCCACTACGACCTTATCGTCAAGGGGAACAAACTTTGTTTTCATGGTAACGTCGGATAAGCGGTTCTCGCCGATCTCGGTACCTATTTTTGCCACAGAATAGCCGTATTTTTCCTCTAATATAAGTCTTGCCGCTCTTGCGCCGAACTGTGTAGCAAGTATACGGTCATAAGCGGAAGGACTGCCGCCTCTCAGCATGTGACCGGGAACTACCGAACGGGTCTCAAAGCCTGTTTTGTCCTGTATCTCTTTGGTGATCCTTGCGGTAGCGGTGGTGTAGCCCTGTTCTGCACGGATACGCGCTCTGTCTTTCTTTTTCATTTTGGATTCTGCAAGATCCATTGCGCCCTCGGCAACGGCAACGATTGAGAACTGCTTGCCAGCCTTGGCTCTTGACTCAACAGCGGAAACAACTTTATCAATGTTGTAGGGAATTTCGGGAATAAGAATAATATCGGCGCCTCCCGCAACACCCGAATACAGAGTGAGCCAGCCCGCCTTGTTGCCCATGATCTCGATGACCATAACTCTGCTGTGAGAGGTTGCTGTGGTATGGATACGGTCTACAACCTCTGTTCCTATATCCACAGCGGTATGAAAGCCAAAGGTGACAGAAGTGCCCCAAATGTCGTTATCAATAGTCTTTGGCAGTCCGATCACATTCAAGCCTTCCTCTGAAAGAAGATTGGCTGTCTTATGTGTGCCGTTTCCTCCCAAAGTAAGCAGGCAGTCCAGCTTGTTGCTTTTGTAGGTCTGCTTCATCTCGGCAACCTTATCTATATTATCGTCCTCTACTACCTGCATCATTTTGTAAGGTGTTCTGCGGGTTCCCAATATAGTGCCGCCCTGGGTCAGTATTCCGGAAAACTCCGAAGGCTTCATTTCGCGGCACTCATTATGAATAAGTCCGTGGTAGCCGTCGGTTATACCAATTATCTCCACCTTTTCATCACCCATAAGATCGTAGCATGCCTTTGCCACACCTCTTATAGTTGCGTTAAGTCCGGGGCAGTCGCCGCCGCTGGTCAAAATTCCTATTCTGCGTTTAGCCATAATGGTTATCCTTTCCTTTTGACAATTCTTTTTGATAAACGTTCATCCGATTTAAAAATAAGAACATTGTTATTTGCTGTGTTTATTGTTTTATTATACATCAAATTTTGGCAAAGGTCAATATAAAAACCAATAATAAATTTAGTGGTGAGTTTTTCTTAAACCTTATAAACTAATCATAAACTAATTCAGAAAAAATCCAAAATCTATTGACAAAATAGAAAAAATACATTAAAATATAACAGGATATTTTATTTATATCTCACAAATGGAAACGATAACATTTTAGGAGGAGCATAAAATGGCAGAATACTTTAACATTCCCAAAATTCCTTATGAAGGCAAAAATTCCAAAAATCCCCTTGCTTTTAAGTTCTATAACCCCGACGAAGAAATTAACGGCAAAAAAATGAGAGAACATTTGAAATTTGCTCTTTCATGGTGGCACACAATGGGAGGCGACGGTACCGATATGTTCGGTGTAGGTACTGCCGACAAAAAGTGGGGCGGCAGCGATGCAATGGATATTGCCAAGAATAAGGCTTATGCTGCTTTTGAAATTATGGATAAGCTTTCTGTTGATTATTACTGCTTCCACGACAGAGATATTGCTCCCGAAGCCGATAATCTGAAAGAAACCAACAAGCGCCTTGACGAAATTTCCGACCTTCTGAAAGAGCTTATGGATAAGTCCGGCAAAAAGCTCCTTTGGGGAACTGCCAACTGCTTTAACAATCCCCGTTATATGCACGGCGCAGGCACCGCTCCCGACGCTGATGTCTTTGCTTTTGCGGCAGCGCAGATCAAAAAGGCTCTGGAGCTTACCGTTAAGCTTGGCGGCAACGGATATGTATTCTGGGGCGGCAGAGAAGGCTATGAAACTTTATTGAATACAAACTTATGTCTTGAACAGGACAATATGGCAAGACTTATGCACTTAGCTGTTGATTATGCCCGTTCTATCGGCTTTAAGGGCGATTTCTACATTGAGCCTAAGCCCAAGGAACCCACCAAGCATCAGTATGATTTTGATACTGCCACAGTTCTGGGCTTCCTGCGCAAGTATGACCTTCTGAACGATTTCAAGATGAATATTGAGGCTAACCACGCTACCCTTGCGGGACATACTTTCCAGCATGAGCTTCGTGTTGCCCGTGAAAACGGCGTGTTCGGCTCTATCGACGCTAACCAGGGCGATATGCTTCTGGGCTGGGATACCGACCAGTTCCCCACAAATATATTGCAGGTATGGATACATTCGCTCTCGGTCTGCGCATGGCTGACAAGCTTATCAAGGACGGCAGGATCGACAAGTTTGTTGATGACAGGTATGCAAGCTGGAAAACAGGCATTGGCGCCGATGTTATTTCCGGCAAGGCTAAATTGGCTGATCTTGAAAAGTATGCACTTGAAAAGGGCGATGTGCTTACTTCTGTTTCCAGCGGACGTCAGGAAATGCTTGAAAGCATTCTCAATAACGTTCTTTTCTCTGACTGATCTTTTGAAGTTTTGGAGAAGCTATGAAAACGCTGTGTGAAATTATAAAGGAGCAAGTCGAGGCAAATTTCCTCAATCTTGAAACAGCTATAAGGACTTATAACAGGAATGCGCCTGTGTGCGGCGTTCCTGCGTGGAGATATGTTTATCACACCATACACTCTGCGGACAAATGGTTTTTCAATCCATTTGTTTATGAGGAACCGCCCTTTCACGAGGAGGGAATGGATAACCCCGACAACCCTTGCACTGCTGAATTAAGCGATAGTGAGCTGTTGGAGTATCTTGGCAGGGTAAAGCAAAAAACCTTTGATTACCTTGATAGACTTACCGACAAAGAACTGTACGAATGCCCCGAAAACTGCTCATTTACACGAATGGATCTGGTGCTTATACAGTTTCGGCATATCAGCTTTCATACGGGTATGCTGAACGGACAAACAGTGGAGCTTACAGGAAAATTTCCCGTTTATGTAAGTCCTCACACGGCTGACAGACTTGATAAAGGCTTATTTGAAGAATAAAAAAACAAGAAAGGAATAAAAAACATTGGCTTACATTTTAGGTGTTGACATCGGAACATCGGGAACAAAAACCGTACTTTTTACCGAGGACGGAACTCCCGTTTCCTCCGCCACTTATGAATACCCCCTTTATACACCTCGTAACGGATACGCCGAGCAAGAGCCCCTTGATTGGTGGAATGCCGTTGTAAACGGAATAAAGCAGGTCATAAGCGACAGCGGAATTATCGCCTCTGAGATCAAAGGCGTAGGTCTTTCCGGACAGATGCACGGTCTTGTAATGCTGGACGGCGATAACAAGGTAATCCGCCGCAGCATTATCTGGTGCGATCAGCGTACAGCAAGAGAGGTGGTTGAGATAACCGAAAAGGTGGGACACGACCGACTGATCGAGATCACCGCAAATCCCGCCATAACAGGCTTTACCGCCGCAAAAATAATGTGGGTAAAGAATAACGAGCCGGAAAACTATGAAAAGTGCCGTCATATTCTTTTGCCCAAGGACTATATCAGATTTATGCTGACAGGGGAGTATGCCACCGAGGTTTCCGACGCTTCGGGAATGCAGCTTTTAGATATCCCCAACCGCTGCTGGTCTGACGAAGTTCTTGGCAAGTTAGGCATAGACAAGTCTCTCTTGGCAAAGGTTTACGAAAGCCCCGAGATCACAGGAAAGATCACCAAGAAGGCTGCCGAGCTTACAGGACTTTGTGAGGGAACAATAGTTGTAGGCGGCGCGGGAGATAACGCTGCCGCTGCTGTTGGAACAGGCGTTGTGGAGGACGGAAAAGCCTTTACCACTATCGGATCAAGCGGCGTTGTGTTCGCTCACACCAGCGATATTTCCATTGACAAAAAGGGAAGAGTTCACACCTTCTGCTGCGCCGTGCCCAATTGCTGGCACGTCATGGGCGTTACCCAAAGCGCGGGTCTTTCCCTTAAATGGTTCAGAGACAACCTTTGCTGGAGTGAAATGGAAACTGCCCTCAATATGGGTGTAGATCCATATTATCTTACCGATAAGGCGGCTATGGAAGTGCCTATCGGCGCTAACAGACTTATTTATCTCCCTTATCTCAACGGAGAAAGAACTCCTCATCTTGACCCTAACTGCCGCGGCGCATTTATCGGCTTGTCCACAATGCACAAAAAGAGAGATCTGATAAGGGCAGTCATGGAGGGAGTTTCCTACTCTTTGAGAGATTGCGTTGAAGTAATGCGCGAAATGAATATAAACGTTACCGATATGATGGCTTGCGGAGGCGGCGGAAGCTCACCTCTCTGGCGGCAGATGCTGGCTGATCTTTATGCTTGTCCCGTTAAGACCACTCAGAATAAAGAGGGTCCCGCTTTGGGTGTTGCTTTATTAGCGGCTGTGGGTGCAGGAATATATTCCTCCGTTCCCGAAGCCTGCAAAGCTGTTATTCTTCCCGATAAGATACAAAATCCCGTTGAGGAGAATATAGGACAGTATGAGAGAGTTTACAAGATATACAGAAATCTTTATTCCTCTTTGAAACCTTCTTTTGACGAATTGGCAGCATTATAATATTAATATTATAATAAAAAATTTTTAACTTTACTTTAAGGAGAACAAAATGAAACTGTTTATCGACACCGCCAATGTTGCGGACATCAAAAGAGCCAACGATATGGGCATTATCTGCGGCGTTACCACCAACCCTTCTTTGATTGCAAAGGAAGGCAGAGACTTCAAGGAAGTTGTTACCGAAATAACCAACATAGTTGACGGACCTATCTCTGCCGAGGTCATTTCTCTTGAAGCTGACAAAATGGTAGAAGAAGCTCTGCCTTTAGCGGCTATCAACAAGAACATAGTTATCAAGCTCCCTATGTGTGAGGAAGGCTTGAAGGCATGTAAGCAGCTTACCGCAAAGGGCATCAAGACAAATGTTACCCTGGTATTTTCCGCTGCTCAGGCTTTGCTTGCCGCAAGAGCAGGCGCAACCTTTGTAAGCCCCTTCCTTGGCAGACTTGACGATATCGGCATGGAGGGAATGGCTCTTATCGAAGAAATAGTTGATATTTTCAACGCTTCCAATCTTAATACCGAGATCATTGCCGCATCGATCCGCAATCCTATCCATGTTACCGCTGCTGCAAGAATGGGCTGCCATATCGCTACTGTTCCTATGAACGTACTTTTGCAGATGATCAAGCACCCCATGACCGATAACGGTATTGAGAGATTTTTGAAGGATTGGGAAGGCTTTACAAATAAGTAATTTACTTGACAATCTTCAAAAAATGTGATATAATGCTTTTGCTTAAGAAAGGCAGGTGAATGATATGAAATTTTTAATTCAAATTGAGAATATCTGTCATTCACATACTGCGTCTTAAAGCGGTCAGTGTCACTATGTAAAATGATAAATTTAAAGTGTTCTCGATTTGGGAACACTTTTATTTTTTGACCGCATTAAGGAGTATATATGACAACAAAAGATCTATTGATCTCGGATTTTACCGATCCCGCATTTCAAACTATGTTCAAAAAATACTTTGCCGAGATAGGAGTAAATATCAAGGATTGGGAGGGGCTTTTTTCGGAAATGAACACTAATAACGGCGGAAATATGGCGTATATTCGTCAATGTGAAAATGAACCTTTGGGTTTTATACAGTTTACCTTTATAACTCTTGAAGGTTGGTTTTTTAAGGAGAGATTAGGCTTCATAAGAGAGTTTTGGGTAGCGGAAAAATTCAGAAAACAAGGTCATGGAACGGAGCTGTTGTCTCTTACAGAAAAATATTTTAAGGACAACAATATCCATCGCATTTTATTGACAGCAGAAGAAAATGAACAGCAGTTTTATCTGAACCGCGGATATGCTGTATGTGACTATATTGCTGCTAAAAACAATATGGCGGTTTCGGTCAAGGATATATAAGGGGGTGTGTGTATGAATATTTATTCTGTTAAAAATAATAAGGAGCTTTGTGAAAGCGTTAAGCTGTATTGTAGGGAAAAATGGAACAAGGTATATATGCCATTTTCGGAAAATGCGGATTTAAGCGTCAATTCCGATAAGCTGCCCCAAACCTATGTTATAAAGGGAATGGATCGGGAAAAAGAGATAATCGGGTTTTATCAGCTGATAGAGAATGATAATTTGGCGCTGTTGACAAACCCGCAAATTCTGGACAATTAAACCATGCTATGGTATAATAAAGGAAAGAAAGTGAGGCG
>JAAVIE010000111.1 GCA_014799325.1 Oscillospiraceae bacterium | reverse complement strand
CCGCCTGCGAAAATTCGCCTTGTCATCGACAAAATTATGCTCGAAGATCCGCACACCACTCCTATTGGAACAAGTTCTCACAACTGCCCTGATAGCACAAGTTAAATAATGCAAGTCATTACTCTCACCACTTTCTTGATAGCACGAATTTCAAAAATCGACTGCGTTTAGAGTTTTTGCCAAACTTTTCAAGCAAAAAATCTAAACGCAGTCGGAGCAGCTTGCTGCGTGTACTTCTCGGCTTGCCGAGAAGTACCTAATAGTACAAGATTTTAAATTTGCCCATTTTTTCAAGCAAATTTAAAATCTTGTCGGTTTTGAAATTCTTTTTAAAATAGTACCGGCTGAAACATTGGTTATATAAACGCAGTCCTCACACACCACAAAGCTTTTCGGCATCTCCAGACTAACATAGTATATCCTGTTATTCTTCTGACAAAAGCCCAAAAAATCATTGACACTTTTCACCACAGAGGTTTTCTCAATATCAAAAACCCCTATAATATCGCTTTGCAGAACGCTTACATCATTTCCCAGGGAAATATACATTTTTGACCTCTCTATCTGTGCTTATTTTAAAAAACTATGAACATTTCATAAAAATAAAATCTATGAACATTTGCAGATATTTAAGAACATTGGGAAAAACAGCCGTCTTTTGCTACCCATAAACGGGAATTACCCAATTCCGCAAAATCATTATTATTACAACCTGTAATAAATACCTGTGAATTAACTATATGTTGTAAGATAAAACTCCGCCTGAACTCGTCCAGCTCACTCAATACATCATCAAGAATAATAACAGGCTGCTCCTGCCACTTCTCCGAAAACATCTTCGCCTGCGCCAATCGCAAAGCCACAGCAATACTGCGGATCTGCCCCTGACTGCCGAAATCCTTTGCATTCCTGCCGTTGATAAAAAAGCTCACATCATCACGGTGAACGCCTATCAAGGTATGTCCCACAATGATCTCTTTCTGCAAATACTGCTCCGATTTTTCCAGATAAAGCTTCAGAAGCCTGTCTGTATCGGTAAGATCTAAACTACTTTCATCATAAACAGTATGGTTATAGCTCATAGTGAGAACTTCACCTTTATTATTCAACTCACCGTAATATTCACAAGTATATTTACTTAAAGTGTCAAAATATTTCAACCGACCGCAAAGCACATTAACACCCGCCTTTGCCAATTCTTCATTCCATACAGCGATCTGTATTTTCTGCGAAGAATTAAGAGAGGTCTCCCCCTCGCAGGAGGACAGGAAAGTGTTTTTCTGCTTTAACGCCCTGCTGTAATTGGCCGTAATATTCAAATGGATCTTATTCATCATATCCGCGGTATCGTCCAGCAGCTCCCGCCGCCCCTCGGGATTGCCCTTTATCAGGTATAGATCCTCGGGTATAAAAACAATGATCTTCAACTGAGGGTACAGCTGTAAAGCTTCCTTATAATTAACGCCGTTGATCTTTCTGTAAATACCCTTCCCCGTTACCGAACAGGTAAGGGTATTTACCTTATCCGAATACCTATCCACAATAAAATCGGCGTTTATCTCACATTTCAGCTTTTCGCCGGCGGGTTTTTCACTGTTCGTTTTATCACTGCCTGAAAGCATATCCGCCGCCCTGTTGGTACGGAAGCTTTTTTCAACGGCAACCGCTATGCTTTCCATTAAATTTGTTTTCCCCTGAGCGTTGTTTCCGCTGATAATATTGGTTTTTGGAGAAAATAAAAAATCCGCATTTTGGATATTGCGGAAATTTTTTACCGATAATGCTTTAATTATCATACTTTTACCTTACACAAATAAGTCTGCCCGTCAAAGGCGACCTTTTCCCCGCCTTTGAGCTTTTTTCCTCTCATAACACATACCTCGCCGTCAACGGTGACTTCGCCGCCGATTATGACGTTTTTGGCGACGCCTCCTGTGTCCACCGAGCCTGTGAGCTTTAAAAACTGCTCTAATTTTATATAAGGGGGATCTATTTCTATAACCGTAACAGCCACTGTATTTATCCTTTCGGTATTATCAATCCTTAACTTTAACGGGCATAACCAAATAAGTAAACTCATCGCCGCTCAAAGGCACTATCTTGATAGGCGACAGTGAGCTTGTAAACTGAAGCTTGACCTCGTCGCACTCGGAATTCCTCAAAGCCTCCATCATAAACCTTGCGTTAAATGCAATATCAAGCTTGGGATTGGGATAATTTATCTTTATATCCTCATGGATAGAACCCAAATTTGTGGCACAGTTAACTGTCAGCTTATCATTTTCAAAGCTGCACTTAACAGGGCTCTTGAATTTTTCGGTAAGCAGCAGAACACGATCTAAAGACGAAGCAAAGGCTCTTGTATTGACCACCGCCTCAGTAGTGGGAGTAAAGCTTGTGAAGCGGCTGAAATCAAGAAATTCACCCTCCATAAGTCTTGTGAACGTGATATAGTCATCTCTGTTAAAGCCCACCTGACTTCTATCCATTATAACAGTAATATCCTTGCCTGTGTCCTCATCTGAGAGAATACGCAAAAGTTCATATAAGATCTTAGTAGGAACAACAAACTGCAGATCCTTGTATTCCACCTTTTCATTTCTCAAAGCAATTCTTACGCCGTCCACAGCAGCCATTGTAAACACATTGTCATGAACTTTAAAAAGAACACCTGTGAGAATGGGCTTAAGATCGGTCTGCGCAACAGAGAAAACTGTCTGTCTTATCATGCTTTTCAGCACATTTTCCTTGACGGTAAAGCTGGTTTCAAGGCTCATTTCGGGCAGGTTGGGGTAATTGTTTCCCGACACCCCAACCAGCTTGAATTCAATTCCGCCGCACTTAATGGTTACCTTGGTCTCGTCCTCGCAAACAAACTCCACAGGCTCGCCGCTGGGCATCTTTTTCAGCATATCCGCTATCAGCTTTGCATTTAAAACAACCTCGCCTTCCTCATCGGCAGAAAGCACGGGAATTATATTCTTGATACCGCTGTCAAGGTCGTAGCCGGTAAGAGTGAGCTTGTCTCCCTTTAAATTTATCAGTATTCCCTCCAATGCGGGAATCGAAGAATGGGTGGCGGTTACTTTGGAGGCGTTTACTATTGCCTCGGATAATAGGTTTCTGTCTGCTGTAAATTTCATATTTTTGCTCCTTTATTTAAAGTTGTGCTGATTTGGTTCTCTCAAGAAAATTGTGTGAATAGAAGCTCACTTTTTGGGAAGTTGTGCTAATTGGTTCTCTCAAGGAAGTTGTGCGAATAGAAGCCAGCTTTTTGGGAAGTTGTGCTAATTGGTTCTCTCAAGAAAAATGTGCGAATGGTAGCCCGCTTTTCGGGAAGCTGTGAGAGTGTAGACCCGCTTTTAAGGAAAGTTGGCGGTAATTTACTGATTTAAAAAGAATTTCAAAATTCTGAAAATGAAGCTCCGTGACGTTCCACGTCACTCCGCTCCATTTTCAGAACCAGACAAAATTTTCTTTGAAAATTTTGTCTTTTTTGAAATTCGTGCTATCAGAAAAGTTGTAAGAGTGGAAACCCGCTCTTAGAGATGTTGTGCTGATTTTTTCGGTTCTTGTAGGAAACTTGTTCTAATTTCGGTTCTCTCAGGACAGTTGTGCTATTAGATGTCCGTTTTTAAGAAAACAAGTGATAATTTTTCACCGCTTTTAGAGATGCTGTGATAAATTTTAATACCTTTATCAATAATCAAAATAATTATTTTCTACATGAATTGTAGTTTTAAGATCCTCGCCTTTATAAGGCTTCCTTATTTCTATCATATTCAAAACCGTGTACCCTTTTGAACGCAAGAAACCGATCATTCCATCATTATTAGGGTGTACAAAATTGAACACGGTATCTTCTCCCATAGATCGGGCAATCTCTTCAGCCTTTTCAAAAAGCATAGATGCCGCGCCTTTTCTCCTGAATTCTTCACACACATAAATATGCTCGACCCATAAGCAAGGCTCATCGATCCTGCAAGCTATATAGCCCACAAATCTATCGTTATCTTCCGCCGCAAACAAGGGATATCCGGCTTCCAAAAATTCGGTCAATTCTTCCCGACCCGCTTTAACATCAGGCTGTGATCTTATCCCCTTATATGAACGCAAGGTCACCCTGAAATCGGCAACAAGTTTTGCAGCTTTATCTGCATTGCTATTATCTATTTTAACAATTTTCATATTTTTAGTCAATACTCCGATTTTAAATCAATATTTCAAGTTAAAGATTTTTTCAACATTTATTTCAAACTCCAGGAAAAAATTTTTCAAAAGAGAAAAACATATAATTTAATATTTCTTTTTTTATTATAGGCACAGGTAAAGTGTGGAAAATTTCACAAACGCTGTCTCCATAAAGCCCTACCTCTACCCACAATATTGTGGAAAATTTTAGAAAAAGTTTAAAATTTTAACTTTTCAACTTTTCAACACCACCTGTTGAAAGGAAAACTAAATCTATGTGGAAAAAAATAAAGCACGTTCTATTCACACAACAACCTCAAAAGGCGGTGAAAATTTATCACTTGTTTCCTTAAGGGCGGGCTGCGTTAGCACAACCGGCTTGACAGCACTCGTTTTAAAATGCGGGCTCCTAACAGCACAACTGCATTGATAGCACGAATTTCAAAAAGTGTCAGAATTTCCGTAGGAAATTCTGACCGGTTCCGAAAATGAAGCTCCGCGCCGCAAGCGTCGCTCCTCTTCATTTTCGGAATTTTGAAATTCTTTTTAAATCAGTAAATTACCGCCAACTTTCCTTAAAAGCGGGCTTCCACTCGCACAACTTTCTTGAGAGAACCCAAACCAGCACAACTTTCCTTAAAAGCGGTTCTCTATTCGCACAGCATTCCCAAAAGCGGACATCTATCGGCACAACTTCTCTGAGAGAACCAAAAATGTTGCTAACTATCTTAAAAAACCTCAAATCTCATTAGAAATATTCTTAACAAGATCCTCAATAGTAGCCCTATAATTAGGATCCTTCTTAATAATAGACTTGACCTTGTTAATAGCATAAACCACAGTAGAATGATCCCTATTGCCGAACTCCACACCGATAGCGGTATAAGAAAGCCCCGTAATAGTATTGATAAGATACATAGCAATCTGCCGCGCCGACGAGATCTGACTGTTCCTCTTAGGTCCGATCATCTCCTCGGCAGTAACCGAGTAAATATGCCCAACCTCGCTGATAATCCTTTCAACGGTAACTGGAATAGGCTGCTGATCGGTAAGCACGTCCTTTATAACATTCTGCGCCATGGAAATGGTAGGCGGTACGCTGGTAACAAGTGTCAGCGCATTCATTTTAACAATAGCGCCCTCCAGCTGACGTATATTCTTTTTCAGCTTGTCCGCCATATACTCCATAACATTTTGGGGAATGTGCATGTTCAGAAGCTCGGCCTTTCTCTTTATTATGGCAAGGCGGGTCTCAAATTCAGGTATGCCTATGTCAGCCAATAAACCCCATTCAAAACGGCTCAGCAGTCTTTCCTCAATATCGTTTATCTCCTTTGGAGGACGGTCGGAGGTAAGGATTATCTGCTTGTTTTTACCGTGCAGCTCGTTGAAGGTGTGGAAAAGCTCCGCCTGGCTTTCTTTCTTGCCGCTGAAAAACTGAACGTCGTCCACCAGCAGCATATCGCAGCTTCTGTATTTATTCTTAAATTCGTCATTGTTGTTGTATTTAAGAGAATTTACAAACTCGGTAACAAAGGTCTCCGCAGTAACATACAGAACCTTAAATCCCGGCTTGCTCTGCTCTACAAAATTCTTGACTGCGCAAAGCAGGTGAGTTTTGCCCAAACCCGGCTCGCTGTAAATATAGAGAGGGTTATACTGTCCCGTCTGTCCCTGTGCAATGGATTTGCAAGCGGAATAAGCAAGACGGTTGCTGTCCCCTACAATAAAGGTATCAAAGGTGTGGTTGTAGTTGGAATTGGCAAGAGTGGTCTCCAGCTTGTTGCTCATATCCACATCATCTTCAAGTTCGGGTATGGGATCACAGAATTTTATCCTTTGTTCGGGAGTAAGGTCGTTTGGAGTGAGAATATCTATCTCCACCTCAAAGCCAAGTATCTCATAAAATGCGGTCTTGAACATATTGAGGTAGTTTTCGTTGATTATGGTTTTTTCATAAGGATTGCTGACATAAAGCATGACATGGTTATTGTTAAGCTTAATAGGCTTAATGGGGTCGATAAAGAGCTTCCGCGCAGTATCGGTGATAGGCAGATTCTGTTTCATAAGCTCAAAAATATCCGCAAAAGAGTTCATAATATCAACATCCTTCTTTTTATATATTTATAGGAGAAAACGTTTTCAAATAATAAACGTAAAAAAATCGGATTTATACCCAATATAATTTTATCATAACGCTATTTTTTTTGCAATAAGAAGTAAAGGAAAAATTCATAGAAATTACAGGGCGATTTTTGTCATTTAATACTAAATATCTAAAAGAGGTGAGAAATTGTTGCTTGCCTCCTTAAAAACGGACATCTGATAGCACAACTGCTCCGAGAGAACCAAAATCATCACAAGTTTCCTACAAGAGCCGTAAAAATCAGCACAACACCTCTAAGAGCGGGCTGCCACTCTCACAACTGTCCTGATAGCACAAGTTAAAAAATGCGGGTTACCACTATCACAACTTCCCTGATAGCACGAATTTCAAAAGAAGCCTATGACTTCCTGCGGAAGTCCAAAATTTTCTTCGAAAATTTTGTCTGGTTCCGAAAATGAAGCTCTTGGCGCTTGCGCATTGTCTGCCCAAAGCGTTGACAGGACGTCAACGCCCAAAGCAGACAGTTTGAGCATTCATTTTCGGAATTTTGAAATTCTTTTTAAATCAGCAAATTACCGCCAACTTCCTTGAGAGAACTCAAATTACCACCAAGTTCCCTGAGAGAACTCAAATCACCACCAAGTTTCCTGAGAGAACCCAAATTACCACCAAGTCCCCTAAGAGAACCAAAATTATCACAACAATCCTAAAAGAACCAAACCCACCCCATAAAAATTCAGCAAAAATAACCAATATACAGAGTTAGAATAGGCAAACTTATGTAAATGTATACAAAATCGGTAAAAATTAAAAGCAAAAAGCAAAAATAAGTTGACAAAATCCGAGTTTGGAATTATAATATGAATTGGTTAGATACAGCTAACTACACAGGGAATACATAAAAGATCCGCAGATAAAGCGGTTTTAAAGTATAAAAAAGAGGTAAAAAAGAGGTAAATGTATGATGCCGTTAACTCTTGCAGATATAGGTGAAGAAAACACCATTAAAAAAATAGGCGGAAAGCCCGAGGTAAAAAAACACCTTGAAAACTTAGGCTTTGTGGTAGGCGGCAGCGTTACCATTATAAATACCTTAGGCGGAAACGTAATAGTAAACGTAAAGGAATCAAGAATAGCCGTAAGCAAGGAAATGGCGCAGAAGATCATGGTATAAAAAGCATGGTAAAAATATAAAAGCTTGGAGGAAGATATGAACACATTAAAGCAGGTAAAGATCGGAGACACGGTAAAGGTAGTTAAGCTCCACGGAGAGGGCGCAGTCAAAAGGCGCATTATGGATATGGGAATAACCAAGGGCGTTGAAATTCATGTCCGCAAGGTCGCCCCTTTAGGAGATCCCATTGAGGTAACGGTAAGGGGCTATGAGCTTTCTTTGAGAAAAGCCGACGCGGAAATGATAGAGGTAGAATAATTTTTATCTGCATTTTTAAAAAAATGCAAGTTTTCCGAAAATATATTGCAGATCCGAAAAATAACTGTCTTATGATAGTTTATTTTTTTGAAGAGTGGTTAGCATACACTAATTAAATACATAAAAACATAAAACTGAAAGGAATACATAATATGTCGTCAATAAGAATAGCCCTTGCTGGCAACCCTAACTGCGGCAAAACAACACTGTTTAACGCGCTGACAGGCTCAAATCAGTTTGTGGGAAACTGGCCGGGCGTTACAGTGGAGAAAAAAGAAGGCAAGCTGAAAAAACATGATGATGTTATCATCACTGACCTTCCGGGAATTTATTCCCTGTCCCCCTATACCTTGGAGGAGGTAGTTGCAAGAAACTATCTTATAGGAGAGCGCCCCGATGCAATACTGAATATCGTAGATGGCACTAACCTTGAAAGAAACCTCTATCTCACCACACAGCTCACCGAGCTTGGGATTCCCGTTGTCATTGCGGTGAATATGATGGACGTGGTGGAGAAAAGCGGCGATAAGATAAACACCGAGGAATTGTCCAGAGAATTGGGCTGCAAGGTAATCCCTATTTCCGCTCTTAAAAGCGACAGGATAATTGACGCTGCGGAGCTGGCAATTCAGGCGGCAAAGGAGAAAAAGCCCGTACCAACTCACAACTTTTCGGGCGCAGTGGAACACGCTCTTGCTCATATCGAAGAGGCAGCAGTTCACGATATGCCAGAGGAGCAGCAGCGCTGGTATGCGATAAAAATTTTTGAACGTGATCAGAAAGCCTTGGAGCAGTTAAATATCCCGCAAGGAACAATGGAGCATATCGAAAAGGATATCTGCGCCGCCGAGGAGGAAATGGATGACGATTCGGAAAGCATTATTACAAACGAACGCTACATATACATTGCATCTATTATAAAAGGCTGCTATAAGAAAAAAAGCGCAGGGCAGCTGACAGTTTCCGATAAGATCGACAAGGTTGTTACCAACCGTTTTGCAGCATTACCCATATTTGCAGCAATTATGTTTTTGGTATACTACATAAGCGTTACCACAGTGGGAACTATCTTTACCGATTGGGCAAACGACGGAGTTTTCGGCGACGGCTGGCATCTGTTCGGAATCGGCTCGGGAGCGTATGAAGAGGCTCAGGACGAATATGCGGCAGAGCATATTTTCACCGACGAGGTCAAGGCGGTAGTTGAACAAGCGGTCGAAGCGGATGTTATCGGCGCGGAAGAGGTTATGGGCGCTATCGAGGACGGCAGCTTCGGAGATTTTGACGAGGCTTACGGTTCTTACGGCGAAGAGCTTACGGAAAAAGGCTTTGATATTTCCGAAATGGTAGACGAAGAAATAGAAGCTTTGGGCGAGGAAGTTGATCCTGCCGAATACGGAGTTTGGGTTCCCGGTATACCCGTACTTCTTGAAAGCGCACTTGATTCCGTAAACTGTGCAGACTGGTTAAAGAGCCTGCTGCTTGACGGTATCGTTGGCGGCGTAGGCGCGGTTCTGGGCTTTGTTCCTCAGATGATAGTACTGTTTATAATGCTTGCATTCCTTGAATCCTGCGGATATATGGCGCGTGTGGCATTCGTTATGGACAGGATCTTCAGAAAATTCGGTCTTTCGGGAAAATCCTTTATTCCTATGTTAATAGGTACAGGCTGCGGCGTTCCTGGTATTATGGCTTCAAGAACCATTGAGAACGAGCGCGACAGAAGAATGACCATTATGACAACCACCTTTATCCCCTGCGGCGCAAAGCTGCCTATCATAGCAATGATAGCAAGCGCACTGTTCGGCGGCGCATGGTGGGTAGCTCCCAGCGCATATTTTATAGGCGTGGCAGCTATAATTATATCGGGTATTATCTTAAAGAAAACAAAGATGTTCGCAGGCGACCCCGCTCCCTTTGTTATGGAGCTGCCCGCCTATCACCTTCCCACAGTAAGCAATATTCTCCGCTCAATGTGGGAGCGCGCATGGTCCTTTATCAAAAAGGCAGGTACAATTATCCTCCTTTCTTCAATTATTATCTGGCTCGGCAGCAGCTTCGGCACATTTATTGAAAACGGTCAGACGATATTCGGATATCTTGCCGAGGAAGCGGAGGAAGCAAGCAGCGTGCTTGATATAATAGGCGGCGCAATAGCTTGGATATTCGCACCTCTCGGATTCGGCGACGCCACCGCAACAGTTGCAACCATTATGGGACTTGTGGCAAAGGAAGAGGTAGTAGGTGTATTCGGCGTACTGGACTTTGTGGCAATGTCAAAGCTGGCAGGCTATTCCTTCCTTATCTTCAACCTCCTTTGCGCTCCCTGCTTTGCGGCGATCGGCGCGATCAGAAGAGAAATGAACAGCGCAAAATGGACATGGTTCGCTATCGGCTATCAATGCTGCTTTGCTTATGTGATCAGCCTTATAGTATACCAGCTGGGCAGCCTGTTTGCGGGAAGCGGCAATGTAGTCGGAGTTATCTTTGCGGTTCTCTTCTTGGCGGCAATCATATTCCTGCTGGCAAGACCCTATAAGGAAGCTACAAAGCTTACAAAAGAGGTCAAGGTTAAGTAAAAAAATCACTATTGACGTGACAGAACGAATTTCCGATATTTAAAGGAGCAAATTATGGATTGGCTTGTAAACAACCTTGCAACTATAATAATCTGTCTGATATTGGCGGTAATTGTGGGGCTTATAATTTATAAAATGGCAAGGGATAAAAAGCGGGGGAAATCCTCCTGCGGGTGTAACTGCTCCTGCTGTCCTATGGGCGGCGCCTGTCACGGCGGTAATAAGGATATAAAGAAAACTTGAAAAAAAATGGGCTGTTTTCCGCAGCCCTTTTATTTTTCTTGTCAAATCTTTATCAATAGTGTTGACATTTTAGCAAAAACATAATATAATAAAAGCAAGGAAACCGATAGACGGTTGCTCCCTGCTATTTTTTAAAAAATAATCGCTTACAGGTTGCTAATGTGAGGCGATTATTTTTTTGTATTCTTTCGAATAGATAGTATGAGATCTATTATTACGCATATAAGCGTCAACATCTGAATAAGATCAGACATAGTTATGTAATAGCCCATTTTCTATCACCCCCTTTTTTAAAACAGCGCATGGTATTTCTTGCTGTTCGGGTCCGCAAGGATGCGGAAAGTGACCACCCAAAGTCGGCGCACGGACGCGCCGACCCCAAGTGGTCACATAAGTAACTATTTAACCGCCTATCGTCTTTGGTTTCCTCTTTTTTATTATATAGTAAAAAAGAGGAAATGTCAATTATTTTGAATGAATTTATAAAATAAAGGGGCTGTTTTCCACAGTCCCTTTAAATCTAAAAAACCTTACCTATACTTACACGTTCTAAATTTCCCCTCGATCCAAAAAGTAGCTTCAACCGTATGAAACTTAATGAGCCTGAACTTAGGATCGTCAACACCCTTTTTGAAAAATCGTCTGTCCGTCTCATTCCACACAGCTTCCTGCAATTCCCTGTCTTCTATAAACTCCACATTTCCTATAAGGGTCACGCTGTCCCCTTCAAGAAAATAACAAACGCTTGCCTTGGGATTCTTTTCAAAATGAGTGACCTTTCCGTTAATGTCGGAACGCTTTGAGGTCACAAAATATATGTCGGAAAATCCCTCCGCCTTTGCAACAGAAAGCAGACAGGTTCTTGGATAGCCCTTTTCATTTATGGAAGTAAGCGTTGCGGTATTGCATTTTCGTATAAGAGCGTTTGCCTTTTCCTCAAGCTCTTTTGTACGTTCTTTTTGGATCTCGCTTGCAGTTTTCATAAGTCCTCCGCTTTAATAAAAAATCATATCCACATAGAAATATCCGTCACAAAGGCATAGGGTTCAGCCCACATTTTAAGCAGCGCAGCCGACATAAGCGCTCTTGCATCTATAAGATAAACATTAGCTTCTCCCAATTTTCCCTTGTGAATATCAGGCTCCTCCAATATCCATTCTATCCGCTGAAATTCCGACCCCCAACCGAAATCGTCGCTGCCGAGATATGTTCTTGAAACACCGTTTACGGTATATTCCACATCGGAGGTTTTGCGGATATAAGGCGGTTTAAGGATATTTTCAATTCCGTGCATAAAGGTACAGGATTCAAGAATATCACCGATAAACAGCAGCTTTCCCCCGAATTTCGGCAGCAGCATAAAGGGCGAGTGAGCCCCCACGGCGGTATTGTCCATAATATGCCCCACCGTCATTGTGTGAGCGAGCTTTCCCCAAGCGCATACGGAATGAGTAGGATTAAGACTGCGCACCACATCGGGCATTTTCCAAAATACTCGAGGCAGCAGACCGATGCAGGGCTCTGTTTTTTCGCTGTCGAAAACGGGATTTTCGGGAGTAACATTTTCATAGGTAAGCGCGGGCATTAAAAGCGTTCCCTCTTCTCCCAGCACAGCCTGAATATCCTCTATGATCTCTTCGGGTTTTCTCTTTGTACCCAGCGCCTTCATAGAGGAATGTACCATAACCACATCGCCCTTTTTGATCCTCAGCTCTGATAATTCCTGTCTGTATTTTTCACTTTCGGTCATATTACTTACCCCTTTTCTTAATAGGGATCATCAGATCAAGCTGTCCTGTTATTCCTTCCTCAGCCCAATTTAAATGTGAAGCATAGACCCAGTTCAGGTGTTCTTCCAGACAGCCGCCCATTATCTCCTCTCCCAAGGGGCTGTAATCGGGCTCGTATATGCCGTTGTTTTCCGCCCACCTTGCCAGATCAGCCCAGCGCTGAAATTCGGGGAAGCGTATAGTCATAACAGCATACAGTCCACCGGGGAATTTCTTCTTGGTCAACGGCTCGGGCACTTCCATATCATCGGGAATGGTGACCCAGACCTCATAGCCGTGAATACCCTCCTCCAATATTCCGGGATTGGGGTGATTGAAGCCGAAATACCTTGCGTCAGGCTTGATATTGTACAGCCCGCTGTCTCTGATAAATTTGTCCACGGGCTTGTCCACTACTTCCTCGGGATCTCTTCCGATATAGTGATTGGACGCAACGGTAAATGGAGGGAGACGAATTATTCTTATGTCGCTGCTTATTTCGTCAACTGTTTGGTTTGCCTTTTCAAGCTGTTCAAGCTTGTTGTCTGTTTCGCTCATATTGGTATTCTCCTCTAAATTATTATTTGAAGAAGGAATAGTACGAACGATAACAGAAAGCTTTTCGTCAAGGAGTTTGTTTATTTCCGTTTCACCCTTGCTGACGATCTCGGAAAGGATATCGCGGATAATTTTGAGGGAAGAAATTTCCTCATCAAGCTCCTTGATCTTGTCGATCAGAACAGAGACCGTTTCCGACCTGTCCGCCGAGTTAAGGATAACGGCTATCTGCTTCAGGGGAATACGCAGCTTTCTCAGCAGCAGTATCTGCCGCAGACGTCTTACGGCAGTTTCGTCATAAATACGGTAGGCGTAATCATCACGCCGCTTGCTGGAAATAAGCCCCTCCTGCTCATAGTATCTGAGCATTCGGGTAGATACCCCGAAATCTCTTGAAACCTCGCTTACTGTCATATCGTTCATAGCGGTATTTCTCCTTTCGGGTATATTATAAGGTGCGACACGGTGTTTGAGTCAAGCATTTTTTGAGAAAAATTTTTTACCGATTTTCAAAAAGCATCGGCAAGCTAAAAGTAAAACAGCTCCTCAAACTTCTTATCAAGGGCAATACACAAAACCAGAGCAAGCTTAGCCGTTGGACAAAACTGCCCCGTTTCAATAGAGCTTATGGTATTTCTTGAAACGCCCACCATTTCCGCCAGCTGAGCCTGCGACATTCCCTTTTCGGTGCGGAGTGCTTTAAGATTGTTTTTAAGTATCAGTTTATCATTCATATTATTACCCGATAAAGCTTAAAACAGCCATTATTCCCGCAAAAATCGCCAATATGCCAAAAAACACGGCTAAAAGGATTTCATGCATTCTTTTCAGCTTAACGGCTTTGTATATCCACAAGGCAGCCCCCGCCGATATAATGATAAAACAATATCTGTAATTCACACCGCTGTCAATAATAACACTTTCAACAAATATCAGCGCAAAGGTCACAAAAAGCGCAATTATTCCGCCGATACGCTGACCCTTGCTTATTATTTCCAGCTCGAAAATGTCTTTGTTTTGGTTTTCGTTTCTGCTGGCTTGCAGTATTTCTTCTTTTTTCATAGTATTACCTCCAAAATGTATGCCAAGTTTTCTTGTCATTATTATAGCATTGCCAAGTTTACTTGTCAATACCCTGAATAAAATTTTTTAAAAAATCTTACTGCAAAAAATTAAGCACCCCGTAAAAACAGGGTGCTGTAAAAATTGATGCCATTTTTAACATTGATAGATATATAGAAAATCCGATTAAACCCCCGCACTCTCAAAAATCACCCCAAGCATCAAATAATAAGCCTCGGTAACCATATGTATCCCGTCTCCGCTGCACAGCTCGTCCTTCAAAAACCCTTTCTCATTTCTCACCACGGAAGCAGTATCAATAAAAGTATACCCCTCCTCCGCCGCGATCTCCTTCAGCTTTTCATTAAGCAGATCTATTCTCTCATTAGGGTAAAAATCGCTGTCCTCGGTAATGGGAGTTATTGAAAGAATATGAATATTTGCATCGGGAATAAATTCTTTGACCTCTTTCAGCATCACCTTGTAATTTTCCTTATACTCCTCGGCGGAAATAATTCTCACATCGTTCATTCCCATTTGAAAATACAGCTGGGTGCAGCCTGTGTTTCTGAGCCCCGTAAGAAAATCAACCTCTTGTCCCCACTGGGTAAAGGAGTGAGTGTGTATATTCCGTGCGGCAACTCCGCCATTTCCCAGTACCCTCGGCTCTTCGATAAGATTGTATCTGCAATAGCCAAGACAGGTGCTGTCTCCCAAAAATGCGCAGTTGTGGAGGTAGTTTATTTCTTCCTCCGAAAACCTTTTCCTTAAAAGCTCATCTCCGCTGTAATTGTGCGTATGATCGGCAGCCATAGGCGGCGGTTCTGTTTCTGTGGGATCGGGCGTTTCCTCCGCCTGTGGTTCTTCCTCTACTGTAATTGCAACAGGCTCTTCTTCTGTTATTTCAAAATCTGTTGTATCTGGTATGATGTTGGTTTCCGCTTTTGTTTCCTTGGGCTCTTTCTCTGCTGATTTTGAGTACAGCTCGTCTATGTCTACTTCCTTTATCCCGCTGTATTCAAGATCGGGCTGACTTTCCCGACTGCACGCGGAAAGTGTCAGTGCTGTAAGTATGCAAAGTGTTAGGATAATAGCTTTTCTTGGTGAGTGCATTTTTATTCTCCCTATATGTGATCTGTGAAAATTATCTTTTATAGTATTATATATAATTTTGTCGAATTTTGCAATAGAGAGCAATAAAAAACCGGACAGAGAAAATCCCTGTCCGATTTTTATTATGTTTTAATGTTATCGCAAAATACGGCTTGAAATTGTTATTTGATTCTTACCTTTTCTTTTTTGCAATCGTTACTGCAGCAGCGGAAGCAATAGCGGGAACAAAGGAAAGAATCAAGCCGGTAGGCTTATTTTCGTCACTGTCACCGTTTTCGATCGTTTCGGTGTGTTGTATTTCCGAGCTTTCCTCAGCAGCGGTTTCAACAGCATTTTCTGTTTCCGAGGTGGTTTCCGTAGGCTTTTGAGTTTCAGAAGCAGTATCAATGGGCTTGTTCGTTACTACAGAAGTAGTATCAACGGGCTTGTTCGTTACTACAGAAGTAGTATCAACGGGCTTGTCCGTTTCCTCAGGAGCGGTATCAACGGGCTTGTCCGTTTCCTCGGGAGCGGTATCAACAGGCTTGTCCGTTTCCTCGGGAGTGGTATCAACAGGCTTGTCCGTTTCTTCGGAAGTGGTATCAACAGGCCTGTCTGTTTCTTCGGGAGTGGTATCAACAGGCTTGTCTGTTTCCTCGGAAGTGGTATCAACGGGCTTGTCCGTTTCCTCTGGAGTGGTGTCAATGGGCTTTTGTGTTTCCGCTGTGGTTTCTTCTTCCTTAACAACTGTATATATAAGGGAAAATTCTTGTTTTTGTCCGTGTCCAATATCATACATATAAGTTATTTTTGAATTTTCCGCAAAATCCTTAAGCAATTTGTTTTCAAGAACTGCTCCCCTAACACTGCTCATCTTGCTTACATCTAAGCCGTACTGTTCCAGCTCCTCAAGGTCAAATTCGCTGCACTCACCCAGGTCATAGGTATTGCCTTCTGCCTGGATCGCTATTGTTGAAACACAGGCGGATACATCAATAGACGTCAGATTGTTGTTTTTACAAACCAATGCTGTAAGAGCGGTATTCTGTGAAAGATTCAATGAAAGCAATCCGCAGTTTTCTATGCTCAGTTGTTTAAGCTCTGTATTCTTTGTTAAATCGACTGTTGTAAATGAATTTTGACCGCTTTCGGCGGGGTTTCCTGTTTGAAGATTTATAAGCTTGGTATTTTTGGTCACGTCCAATGAAGTAAGCTTGTTATTATGGCACATGATCTCCGTAATGTTGGGAGCAGTACTTACATCAAGCTCTGTAAGCTCATTATTCTGACACCATATATATTTCAAACTGTTTTGTTCGCCCAGAATAAGGGTTTCAAGCTTATTATCGGTACACATTAGTGACTTAAGCATTGTGTTTTTTGAAACATCGATTGTTTTAAGCTCATTACCGTCACAGTAAAGATATTCCAGCTCGGGGAAAAATTCAATACCATTTAAGCTTGAAATTTCCTTTTTCATCACATCTATTACTGAGCTTAAGGGTTCTATGCCGTCAAGAACACCGTTTTTGTTTTTGTCGATTTTGTCAAGAATATATGTTCTGAAAGCTTCATCGGGGAAATTCGTCTCATTGATCTCTATCGGACCGCTTGAGTCCGCAGCAGAGGGAAAGGCGATCAAGGAAGAAATTCCGACAGCAAGACCGGTAATACAAGCAATAAATAAATTTTTGATCATATATGGATCCTCCAAAAAATTATTTAAAATTATTCTATCATTTTAAGTCAAGATTTTGCTAACAGCGAAAAATAGTTTATGGTGATAAAGATTCCCGCCATACCCAACACAGAAAATCTACTTCAAAAACTCCTCCGCATCTATCTCTTTCCCGTCCTGCCACAATCTCTCAAGATCATAAAAATCCCTTGTCTCCTTATGGAAGATATGGAACACCACATCAACATAATCCAGCACGATCCAGTTAGCCCCTTGAAATCCCTCGGTGCGGTGAGGTTCGAGACCCGCTTCGGAAAGCTTGAATTCCACCTCGTCCGCCAGTGCCTTTACCTGTGTGCTGCTGTTGCCGTTGGCTATTACAAAGTAGTTGGCAAGTATGGTAAGGTCGCCAACCTTAAGCACCTTGATATTCTCGCCCCTTTTGCTGTCAATTGCTTTTATTGCTATCTTTAAAATTTCCTGTTCAGTCATAATTACTCCTTTTCATTGTCTTAGAGGTTCCCTATAGTTTTTACTTTTTGAAAACAAAGTCGTCATCTTTTTTGTAAGGCGCATAAAAGTTATAAGCCTCCAATGTACAGATAGGAACAGTATTGCCAAGTCCCACAGTTTTCATGATCGACCAGCGCAGGGTCAGAAACATTCCGTTATTAAGATCCTTCAGAACTGCCGCTCTGTACTTTTCCACATCGTCATAGCTTCTTTCCTCGGAAACCATATCGGCAAGGAAAACTATCTTCTCCAAAGCGGACATATTTGCCCTTCCCACAGTGTGAAAACGAATAGCGTTAAGAATATCCTGATCCTCGATATTCAGCTTTTCCCTCACATAATACGCCCCTGCGATACCGTGCCAAAGCTTGAAGCAGTCCAGCTCCACGGGGTCGATATAAAAGCCGCTTTCCTTTGCTTCCTTCAGCATAGTTTCTCCGTCAACTTCCTTTTGGCAGTCGTGAAGTATTCCCGCAATGTACGCCTTGTTTTCGTCCACGCCGAATTTCTTCGCCAGCTTAACGCTCATATCCGCAACATTTACGCTGTGCTTGAAGCGCTTATTGCCCATAAGGTCTTTTATAATATCCTCGTACTTTTTCAGATCTTTATTCATAATTCCCGCCTTAAAATCACTTGTAGTTACTTATTTCTGCCTTTTTCAAAGCCCCGATTGAGATCGTCAATGATACTGTTCACCGTATTTCCCACCATAGTGGTGGCATGACCTACGATCTCCCCTGTATCTTCTGCCAGCTTATGCACCTTCTTTTTGGTCTCGGGGGATTTTATATCGTCCCTTACCTCGTCTATTGCCATATTTATCTTTTGCGATAATTCGTCAATTTTCTTACCCATAAATTTTACCCTCCTTAATATAATCGTAAACTTCTTTGGAAAGCAGTCCTTCGGTACTCTCTCCGCCTTTCAGCTTTTCCCTTATCTCAGTGGAGGAAAGCTCGGTAACGGGCAGATTCAGCACCTTAACTCTGCCAAGCTCTGCGGCAAATTCGCACATATCGGAGTAGCTGTCCTCCTCCCTTGCGGCGGCGGTAACTGTACATTCTTTCAAGATACTCTCATACTTGAACCATGACCTGAAAGAAAACAGCATATCGCTCCCTACTATCAAAAAGAACTTGGTTCCCTTCTGATACTGTGGCTTTACCGCTCTCAGCATATCTATGGAGTAGCCAATACCGCCTAACTTTTTTTCAATGTCGCTGACGGTAAATATTTTTTTGGTAAAGGCTCTTCGGCACATTTCCATTCTCTGCTCATAATCGGTCAGCGGCGTAGGCTTATGGGGTGAATGGTAGGTGGGAACTATAAGCAATTCCTCCAAGCCCAGCCTTTCCGCACACAATTCAGCCAGCCTGATATGACCCAGGTGGGGCGGATCAAAAGCGCCGCCGAAAATGCCGACTCTTTTTGCCTTTTTCAAAGGGGATTTTTCATTTGGGGATTTTTCATTTTCTGTCATTTTTTATTCCCCCTTTTGGTTTGTTTTTTCGGGGCGTAGGTTTTCTTTGGTGTTGCTTGTTTGCCGTTAAAATAGGGTTTCTTATTATTACCTTTTAAGCCCTTTTTGCTGCTTTGGGAATTTCTCTGTTCGGTTTTGGAGCTTGTCTGTTTTTCCTGTTTCGGTTCGTCCAACAGTGAGGGCTTTTTGTCGTCCTTGGAACGTTTTCTGAAAAGCACCACCCTGCTGCCTATTACCTGAACTACCTCGCATCTTGCCCGATCTGCAATTTCCTGCGCAAATTCCATCGGAAGCATCTCGCAGGTCTCCAGAACTCTTATTTTTATCAGCTCTCTTGCGGTGAGTGCATCTTTTACTTGTTTTACAAAGTTATCGTCCAATGGGTTTTTTCCTATCTGGAATATAGTTTCTGTATTGGCGGCTGCTGATTTTAATTTTGCTCTTTCCTTACTTGTCATTGATCGTTTTTCCCTTTATTTCTGTATTGTCAGTCTTTTAACTTATCTGACTTTTCTAACTTCTCTGATTTTTTGACTGCTCAAACAAGCTCCTCAAAGTTATTGATCCTTTTCCAACTCCTCTAAAAGCTTCCTCATAGCGTTAGCCCTATGGCTGATCTTATTCTTTTCTTCCTCGCCGACCTCGGCAAGGCTTGTGTCCTCGTCTATCATGAAAATAGGATCGTAGCCGAAACCGTGTTCTCCCTTGGGTTCTTCTCCGATAAAGCCCTCCAAAGTTCCTGTTACGCAGTATTCCCTTTTATCGTCAAGAATACAGTACAAAGCGCAGACAAATTTTGCGTTTCTGAGGGGCGTATCTACTCCCTGCATTTCGTCCAAAAGCTTTTGGTTTTTTTCCTCATCGGTGGCTCCCTCTCCCGCATAACGTGCGGAGTAGATACCCGGAGCGCCCCCTAAAAATTCTACCTCCAAGCCGCTGTCGTCTGCAATTACGGGAAGTCCTGTGAGCTTGTAAATTTCCCTTGCTTTTATATGGGCGTTTTCCTCAAAGGTGTCGCCGTCCTCGTTGATCTCCGCGTCTATGTTTTCGTCCCTCAAAGACACAGGCTCGTAGCCCAGGGGCTGCAGCAGCTTGCGGAATTCTCTTACCTTACCTTCATTTTTTGTTGCAATGACTATCTTCATTGTTATGATCCTTTACTTATTCTTTTTTCCGAAAAACCAAAAGTGCTTTTTCTTTTTGCCGTTTTCGTCCAAGTTTTCATTATTTTGGGGAAATTCGTCTGTTTCGGTTTCAGCCTCGGGTTCTTCTCCTTCTCCCTCTGTGCTGTCGCCTGCCTCTTCAACATTGGCTGTGCCGGAAAATTCGGGTGTTTCCTCTGTGTCGGGGCTGTCCGTAATGTCGGCGGTCGGCTCGTTATCATTGGTTTGTTCGTTGTCTTTCGTCTGCTCGGTCATATCTGCCTGTTCGTTTTCGCAGGGCTCATCGGGTTCATCGGGCTTATCTGAATCATTGTCGGCAGTATCAACAGTTTCGGTTGTTTCCATATCGGTGCTGTCGGTATCGTCAATAATGTCGTTATCTTCGCCGTTATCCTCGCCGCTATCGGGATCTTCATTGATATTAAAATCACCCAGCAGCGCCTCCGCATAATCCTCGGGAACAAACTGCTGCAGATCGTCCAGCTTTTCCCCCACACCCACCAGCTTAACGGGGATATTCAGTTCATTTCTTATAGGTATTATTATACCACCTTTTGCCGTTCCGTCAAGCTTTGTGAGAACGATTCCCGAAATTGCGGCAGCTTCATTGAAAAGCCGCGCTTGATTGACCGCGTTCTGTCCTGTGGTAGCGTCCAGTACCAGCAAGGTCTCCCTGTCCGCATCGGGCAGCTTCTGTCCGATTATCCTGTCTATCTTTTTCAGCTCGTCCATAAGATTTTTCTTATTGTGGAGCCTGCCTGCCGTATCTATGATAAGAACGTCATAGCCCTCCGCCGTGGTCTTTGTACATGCGTCATACACAACGGCGGCAGGGTCGGAGCCTTCCTCGCGCTTTACAATATCTACCCCTGCTCTGTCCGTCCACACATTGAGCTGTTCTATTGCCGCCGCTCTGAAAACGTCCGCCGCGGCGACTAAGACTTTTTTGCCCTGTGCTTTAAGATTGGCGGACAGCTTGCCCACTGTGGTGGTTTTTCCCGCGCCGTTTACCCCTATCATTGTAATTACCGAGGGGGAGGTGGAAAGCTTTAAGCTGTTGTCGCCGCTTATCATCTCGCTGATGATCTTTTTCATTGCATCAAGCACCTGAGCAGGCTCGGTTATTTTTTCCGTCTTGACCTGCGCGCGCAGTCTGTCGCAGATCTCAACGCCTGTTTCTACTCCCAGGTCTGCTGTGATCAGAGTTTCTTCCAGGCTGTCAAAAAAATCGTCGTCGATCTTCTTTGTTGAGCCAAAAAGCTCGTTCAGCTTTCCTACAAGGCTGTCTTTTGTGTTTTTTAGTCCGTTTTTTAGTTTTTCAAATAAACCCACGGTTGTCTCCTTTGTTGTTTTTTCTTTTCTACGTTCTTATTCCCTTATTCCAAATCCAGATCAAGATCCCCCATAAGCTCCTTTTTTATCAACCGCGAAACGCCTTTCTCCTGCATAATAACGCCATAAAACACGTCGCACTCCTCCATAGTCTCCCTTCTGTGAGTAATGACCATAAGCTGAGTACTGCCCGAAAAGCGTTTCAGATAGGTTATGTACTTTACCGCATTAGCCCCGTCCAGAGCCGCGTCTACCTCGTCCAGCATACAGAACGGCGTGGGACGGTACAACAATATAGCAAAGTAAATTGTAATAGCCACCATAGTCTGCTCGCCGCCCGACAAGGATATCAGATTCTTTATCAGCTTTCCCGGCGGAGCCGCAAATATCTCTATTCCGCTTCCTAAAATGTCCTCCGGATCCGTAAGCTCCAGATGCGCATTTCCTCCGTCCGAGATCTCGGTATACAGCCGCTTGAAATGCTCATTGATGCTGTTGAAGCCTTCCATAAATCTCACCTTGATATCATTGGTAAGATTTTCTATCAGCTTCTCCAGCTCTCTCTTGGATTTTTCCACATCATCAAGCTGACCTTTAAGCTCCTTGTAACGTTCCAAGACCTCCTGAAATTCCTCTATGGAAGCAAAATTAACATTGCCCAAAGCGCCGATCTGCTGTCTTATATCCGCCAGCTCTCCCTTTGCCTGAACGGTATCTTCGGGAATAACGGCCTGCTGTACCGCCTCCGAGGGCGCAAGCTGATACTTTTCCCACAGCGAAGCCTTTATCCTCTCGCTTTCCTTTTCCGAAGCGCTCTTTCTCTCGGTGGAGATCGCCAATGCAGTGGAAAACTTTTCCTTAGCTTCCGACTTTTCCCTTATCTCCTTTGAGATCTCCCCCGAGCGCTTTTCCAAGCCGTTCATTTGAGAGATCAGCTCCGCAGTTTCGTCACTGCCGCCCTTGAAGCTGTTCCGCAGCTCTTCTGCCGCCTGCTTTTTCTCCTCGATCTGCTTTTTGAATTCTTCTATCTTGTTTTCCTGTTCCCTGATCTCATTCAAAAGATCGCTGCCGCCCTGCAATAACTGTTTCAGGCTCTCTTCCGCGTCTGCTTTCTGCCCTTCTATCCTCTCAATATCTTTGTTGAGAGCAAGGTTATCCATTCCGATCCGGGTTATCTCGTCGCCGATCTTATTTTTTTCATTTAGCTGTTCCTGTATCTTCTGATCCGCGCCCGCGATCTCCTTTGCGATGTCCTCAATATCCTTTTCTATCTCCGACAGCTTACCCTCACACCGGTTAACGGTATCGTTAAATTTCTTAATATCCGCCTTGCTTTTTTCCAAAAACTCCTCGGCGTTTTCCTGCTGCTGTTCTCTTTGGGTGATCATTTCTTTGATACCGCTTATTTCGGCGGAAACTGCCGCTTCCTCCTTTTCGCAGGCAGTTAATTGTTCCTTGAAGCCCTCCATTTCAATAGACATCTTATTGACTTCTTCTTTGAGAGTATTAAGCTCTCCCTCGCCGCCCTTCATTTTTTCGGAAAGCTTGGCAGTCTTTTCCTTCAAGGCGTCGATTTCCTGATTTCTTGTGATGATCCCCGCCGACTTGCTCACCGAGCCGCCTGTAAAGGAACCGCCTGCGTTGATCACCTGTCCGTCAAGTGTAACTATCTTGAATTTATATCCGTTTTTCTTGGCAATAACTGTGGCGGTGTCGATATCCTCCACCACCGCGCATCTGCCCAGGATAAATCTGATGATGCTTCTGTACTTCTCGTCACAGTCAACCAATTCGCTGGCTATTCCTTCAAAGCCTTCCTCATTCCGGAGATGACCCGATTCCATAAGGTTTCCTTTGATAGAAGTCAGGGGAAGAAACGTAGCGCGTCCTCCATTGTTTTCTTTCAAATATCTGATACAGCGCTTGGCAGTCTCTTCGTTATTGACGATAACGTTCTGCAAAGCGCCGCCCAAAGCGATCTCGATAGCGGTACCGAATCTTTTGTCGACCCTGATGACGTCGGCCACAGTGCCTTCTATCCCGCCTATCCTGCCCTGTCTTGATGCGGTGATAACAGCCTTTACACTGGAAGCGTAGCCTGCCATATTTTTTTCCACATCCGAAAGAACGTCAAGTCTTGACTTGCTCTGCTGATACTCGAGCCGCAGCTGTTCAAACTGCTGCTGCTGTTCTTTAAGTCGGCTGTTCTTGGTTTCATACAGCTTGCCGTATCCTTTCAGCTTGTTGTCGGCTTCCTGCTTTTGCTCTCCTATTTCGGTAAGGCGGTCGGACAATTCTCTGCGCTTTGCCCTTAACTCTTTTATCTTTTCTTCGGCAGCTTCAAAATTCTCATTTGAGGAAGCAAGAGTTTCCTGCAGGCTTGCAATGCTCTGCTGCGCGGATTGCATGGTAAGTGTCAGCCTTGTTTTTTCCGATAACAATTCCCCTTGCTTTTTATCCAGCTCTTTGTATTCGTTATCTAAGTCCTTGCTTTCTCCCGACATTGCGGAAAGCTGTCCGCCCAGCTCTTTGGTTTTTTCCTCATTTTGGGCTATCTGCTTTTTCTTCTCCTCCGCTTCAAGGGAAAGCTGTTCTATTCTGCGGTTCAGCTCCTCTGCGCCCTGCTCTCCGTCCTTTATTCTTTGCTGTATCTGGGCGATATTTTCATTGCAGTGGGTTATCTCGTTTTCCAGCACTGCCTGTTCCTTTTCCGCGGCGGCAAGCTCATCTCTTGCCTGTTCGCCCTTTTTGCGAAGCTCCTCGCGCTTTGCGGTAAGCTCCATTTTCTTTAGAGCGATTTTCTCGGATTCTTCTTCAAGCTGCGCTATCTCTCTTTCGTAATGCTCGCACTGTCCCTGATTTGCAAGAATATTGTTGTCGGCTTCGATGATCTCTTTTCCGATGCGGTCAATATCCCACACGCTTATGCCTATATCTAAGGTCTTTTCCCTTTCCATAAGGCCGCGGGCTTTCCGCGCCTTTTCTGACTGCTTTTCCAGAACGGGGATACGTCTTGACAGTTCCCCCTCAATATCCTTCAGACGGAGTATATTGTCGTTGGCACGCTCTAAATCTCTTTCCGCCTCCTGTTTTTTGTACAGAAAACGGGAGACACCTGCCGCTTCCTCGAAAAGCTCACGGCGCTGGCTTACCTTGCTGTTGATTATCTCGCTTACGCGTCCCTGTCCTATGACGGAGTAGCCCTCACGGCCGAGACCTGTACCCATAAGCAGCTCCTGAATGTCCTTGAGCCTGCTTTTTTTGTCGTTTATGAGATATTCACTTTCTCCTGTGCGGTACAGCTTTCTTTCAATAATGATCTCGTCTGCGTCCACACCAAGGCTTCTGTCGGTGTTGTCTATGGTAAGGGCAACTCTTGCGTAGCCCATAGGCTTTCTCAAAACGGTACCGTGAAAGATAACGTTTTCCATTTTTTCGCTGCGGAGCATCTTTGCGCCCTGCTCACCCATTACCCAGCGGAGAGCGTCGCTGATATTGCTTTTTCCGTGACCGTTGCTTCCCACAACGGCGGTTATCTTTTTATCGAAATTCAGAACGGTCTTATCCGCGAAAGACTTAAAGCCTTGTATCTCCATTGTTTTAAAAAACATTATAACTGCTCCTGTGTATGCTTATACTAATACTAATACCTGAGGGAGCTTTGCTCCCTTACTCTGCCGCCATGCAGCAGAGTAAGGTATTATATCTATTGGTAATAATTTCGGAAAATCTGCATATAATTATTAAGCGATAATACACCATTTTAATAATACTATAATATTATAGCATACTTTTTAAAAATTTTAAAGTATTTATTACACAAGACTGCAATTTTTTGCAAAAATACAGTCACTATGGCGGATTTTGGGGGCATAAAGTAAATTATTTTCAAAAAACCCTTGACAAGAAGCCGTTGTTGTGGTATACTTATCAAGTGCCAAAAAAGCGGGCTAAAATTTAAGGTAAAAACGGCTGATGATTTAGCTTAGGCATAAAGTAAAAGATCGCGGAGTGGAGCAGGGGTAGCTCGTCGGGCTCATAACCCGAAGGTCGAGGGTTCGAATCCTTCCTCCGCAACCAGAAAATTTCGGGGCGATGAACATCTCGCCCCTTAATTTTCGTCCAATAATGCTTTGCGGACATAGTCCGCAATTTTGCTTCGCAAAACCGCATTATTGGACACGTGCTGCGCCTACGGTGCGTTTGTTTTTAAGAAATCTTTTTGGTAATGATCTCACAGATTGAAAAAACCTCCTATTTGGGAGGTTTTTTCAATGTTGCCATTTTTGGCGGCAAGCCGCCAAAAACAAAAATCGGGATTATAAAAACAGCTCCTTTTTATACTACCAAGAAACTTGGTGCTGATTTAGGTTCTCTCAGAAAAGTTGTGCTGATTTGGGTTCTCTCAGGGAAGTTGTGCTGGTTTGGTTCTCTCAGGAAAGTTGGCGGTAATTTACTGATTTAAAAAGAATTTCAAAATTCCGAAAATGAAGCTCAATGGCGCAAAGCGCCAAGAGCTTCATTTTCGGAACCGGACAAAATTTT
>JAAVIE010000110.1 GCA_014799325.1 Oscillospiraceae bacterium | reverse complement strand
TGAATACGTCCTGAAGTGAACCCATTTGAACGGTATGCTGAACTTTCTCAAAGGTGCTTTCCGCCATTCCTCCAACACGCTGAGAGGGCGACTGGGGAGTGATAAGCTCGGGATATGCTTTTTCAAGGCGGTACAGCTCCTGCATCAGCATATCATATTCGTAATCCTCTATTGTGGGATCATCAAGAACATAGTATGAATAATTGTGTTTTTCGATCTCTTCCGAGAGTTCGGCGTGACGTTTTTTTGCGTCCTCAAAACCGAGTTGTTGATTTTCCATTTTGTAATTCCCTTCGTTGAACCTGTCTTTGCAAAAACTGTTAAACAGGTTCTTAACCATTATAATTGTTTAACGCTCCGTAATCGTTTATTTCTCCCACCACATCTTCACTTCCCGAAATAACATGGGTATAGGCTTCTGGCACATTTCCCACTATCACCGTTTCGGCTATCACAAATTGTGTGTCAATAGTACCCGACGCGGTGTAGCCCGGAATGATTGCTGAAATATCCACCTTTATCTGCACTAAAATGCGGTGGAGAGTCTGGTTTATCCCTGCGCTTTGGAACGAGCTTATCAAAGCAGTTTCAACATATCCCTCGGGTTTGACCTTTACGGGGATAAGAGGTCCTTGGTTATAAAAGGAAGTCAGCCCCGAAATGGTACCCAGGGAAATGCTTAAATCGTGATTGTCCAATTCCGTCAGTTCATTGTTTACGCTGTTGTTTATTTTCGCTTTCAGCTTGTTGATATTCAGCATATTGCTTTCTATGGAGGTTATTTCTTTGTCGTTGTTATACACCACAATAACAAGACTGCTGTAGTTGAAATCCTCATCGTCAAGCTGTGTGTAAACTGCGTCGTTGATTATCCTTGTAGCTAAAATTTTGCTTTGGTAAATAGCTGTTTCCTCAATAATAGGACGAACCCTCATATCCACAAGCAAAACAATTCCCACCAATATCAGCCCCAGCGCAATGAGCTTTAAGCCTATATGATGCTTTCTCTTTCCTCTTGTCATAAAATCACCGCCTATCTGTTATTATATGTTTATGATAATAAAAGGGTGATTAGACAAGCATTTTTACAGAAATACCGCACAAAGCCTTAAGGTGATGTGCGGTATTTTAACAACAAAGATGATTTACTTAATAAATGCCGCAAATGCCTTATAGGTCATATAAACGTCATTCTTAGAGGTGATCTCAAAAGGCGCGTGCATGGAAAGCACAGGAACACCCAGGTCAATAGTATCAACATCAAGGTTTGCGATATACTTAGCAACAGTTCCGCCGCCGCCGAAGTCAACCTTGCCCAGCTCGCCTGTCTGCCAGATTACCTTGTTGTCATCAAAGATCTTTCTTACATAGCCCACGAATTCTGCGGAAGCGTCGTTAGTGCCGCTCTTGCCGCGGGAGCCTGTGAACTTGGTGAGACAGGTACCCTTGCCCATATAAGCACAGTTCATCTTCTCGAAGGGTTCTGCAAAGTTGGGGTCGTAGCCTGCATTTACGTCAGCAGAAAGGCACTTGGACGCGGATAAAACGTGTCTGCCATTTTTACCGAAGGATTCCGCAATATCATGAATGAAATATTCAAGATAAGAGGACTGCAGTCCTGTACTGCCGTCGCTGCCTGTTTCTTCTTTATCGGTAAGAACGGTAACAACTGTCTTGGAGGGAGTTCCCTTGATCTCAACGGTAGCCATAAGAGCGGTATAAGCGCAAACTCTGTCGTCCTGACCATACGCTCCTACCATGCTTCTGTCAAAGCCGATGTCCTTTGCCTTAAATGCGGGAACTACTTCCAGCTCGGCAGAAAGGAAATCCTCCTCAATAATTCCGTACTTCTCAAAGAGCATATTCATAATGTTGAGCTTAACAAGCTCGCTTCCCTCGTCGTCCTTGAAAGGCCTTGAACCGATAAGAACATTGAGTTGTTCGCCTGTAACCACATTAGCTGCATTTTTCTTCATCTGCTCCTGCGCCAAATGGATAAGCAGATCTGTAACAACAAATACGGGATCCTTGTCGTCCTCGCCTACAACAACGTCAATAACAGTACCGTCTTTCTTATTGATAACGCCGTGAAGAGCCATAGGAACGGTTGTCCACTGATACTTCTTGATACCACCGTAGTAGTGGGTCTTGAAGAATGCCATTTCACTGTCCTCATACAAAGGATTCTGCTTTAAGTCAAGACGGGGAGAGTCTATATGAGCCGCAAGAATATTTACGCCCTTTTCAATATCCTCTTTGCCGAAAACTGCAAGGATAACTGCTTTTCCTCTGTTGTTGCAGTAAACCTTGTCTCCTGCCTTGTACTTTTTGCCAACCTTAAATTCGGTGAAGCCTGCCTTTTCAGCGATCTCAATGGCAGCCTTGGTTGCCTCTCTTTCGGTCTTACCCTTATCGAGAAAAGCCTTGTAGCCCTCGTTGAACTTGTCAGCGGCTTTCATTTCCGCATCGGTCATGATAAGTCCCGAGTTTTTCTTCTCCATGAAGAGTTTTTCTTTAAGCTCTTTTACTTTGTTGTCCTTTTTTGTCATTTTTGATTTTCCTCCATATAAAGTTTATAATAATAATTTAAAGCATTATTAACTTTGCTTAAATAATGATTTGTATCGGCGGCTGGCACTTGGTCTAAGTTTACGCCGTCTTTGCTGTACTCCGATTTTGACAGCCATGAATCAACGCTTCCAGTTCCCGCATGATATGCGCAAATGGCATTATCCCTGTTTTCATAGTATCGCATGAGATAACCCACTAAATAACAGCCATATCTTATATTCTGCTCGGGATCAAACATAGTGTCGTAGCTCAGTTCCTCGCTGTCGCCCAGCCGAAAACGGATCCATTCAAAGGTTTCCTCCATTATCTGCATAAGACCTCTGGCGCCCACATTGGAAATAGCGTCCGATTTAAAATTACTCTCCACTCTTATTATAGCATAAATCAGAAATTTATCAATATCATTTTCGGAAGAATATTTTTCGACCAAGCCCTCATATTTAATAGGATAGTTTTCGTAGAGATATTTTTTGTGTACACTCTTATATACTGCATTTCCGAAAATCAACGCTATAAGAGCGATAAGAACCACTATCACGATCACTGCAGCTTTATTCTTTTTTCTTCTTCTGACCCTCATTTTTCTCCTTTTATAGCTGTTGCGGCAGTTTCAAGTTTTTTGATAAAATCTTCGGCAGAGCTGTCATTGTCAATAACATAATGGGATCTTTTCACATAATAATCCTTGTTATGCTGAGATTTTATGCGGTTTTCCGCTTCTGTAAGGCTTATTCCGTCACGCTGTATTATTCTGCCTATAACTGTTTCCCTTTCCGCAGCCACGCTGACAACAGTATCGCATATATCGTCGATCCCGCTTTCAAAAAGTGTGGGCGCGTCAAGCATCACATAACTGCTTTCCGAATTCAATATACTTTCTATGACAATGTATGAAACGTAAGGATACATAATTCCGTTAAGGGTGAGTCGTTTCTTTTCGTTGGAAAAAATGATTTTAGCCATTTCCCTGCGGTTCAGTTCCCCTTTTTCGGTCAGAATCTCTTTGCCGAAAAAATTTACTATCTCTGCAAGACACGGTTTTCCCTTTTCCACAATTACACGGCATATCCTATCGCAGTCGATAACATCAAATCCAAATTGACGAAAAACATTGCAGGCAGTGGATTTTCCTGCCCCTGACATTCCCGTCAGACCAATGATCTTTTTATTATTTACAGACATTACAGTTTTATCACCTTAAATGCGGCGGCTCGTATAAGCCTGTTGTAGACCGCCAAACCGATCCCCTCTTTGCTTGGCGCTTGTACATATATTTTCTTTGCTCCCGTTTCGTCGGCTTTTCTGAGACTTGCAAAAAGCGTTTCCGCCTCCTGCTTTGCGGATCTGCCGTAGGGGAGTGTTTTTGCTTTTATATTATCGCTGTTTTTTGCCAGAACTATCGTATTTTCATCGGAATTTTCGTTGACAAAAGCCGCAAAGACTTCGTCATCATCACATTCCACCATAAACACCTCTGCTTTTGGCGAATAGTGCTTGTACTTCATTCCGGGAGAAAGTGCCTTGTCGGTATCTTTCAAGCCCTCAATGACTGCCTTGTCTATCTCGGTTTCGCAAAACTCGCTCAGCATTTCCGCAGTCACTCCACCGGGACGAAGTATTTTAACGCCCTTTTCTATAAATGTAATGACTGTGCTTTCAAGACCGTAGGAGCATTGTCCTCCGTCTATAATAAGGGGTATTTTACCTTTCATATCATTATAAACATAACCCGCCCTTGTAGGACTCGGCAGTCCCGATAAATTGGCAGAGGGAGCAGCTAAAGGAAAATCGCAGGCTTCTATAAGCTTCAATGTCCACGGACTATTCGGCATTCTGAAAGCCACCGTATCAAGTCCGCCGCTTGTTTCCTTTGGCACAATGCTCTTTTTTGGCATTATCATTGTAAGAGGTCCGGGCCAGAAGCGTTCAGCCAGCTTTAATGCCAGCCGGGGAACTTCTTCGGCATATCTGTAAAGCCAGTCCACACTTGATATATGAAGTATCAGCGGATTATCATTTGGTCTGCCCTTTGCTTCAAAGATCTTTTTCACCGCATTGGGTGAAAGCCCGTTTCCCGCTAAACCGTAAACCGTTTCGGTGGGGATCGCTACTATCTCGTCTTTTCTTAAAAGCTCTGCAGCAATATCAATGCTTTTAGGCTCTATTTTTAAAATTTCCGTATTCATTTTTGTCTTTCGCTTAACTGTTCTCTGAACTTGTCAGCTTGGCAGTCTGATCGGCTATCGCTAAAGCGTCAAAAATCTCGTCGCAGTCGCCGTTCATAAAGGCTTCCAGCTTGTACAGAGTAAGTCCGATCCGGTGATCGGTAACGCGGCTTTGGGGGAAATTGTACGTTCTTATTCTCTCGGAGCGGTCTCCCGTACCTACCTGTATTCTGCGCTCTGCGGCTATCTTGTCCGTCTGCTCGTTTAGCTTTGTTTCATACAGCTTGGAATAAAGCATTTTCATAGCTTTTTCCTTGTTTTTGATTTGGCTGCGCTCCTCCTGACACTCAACGATAGTGCCTGAGGGGTGGTGAATGATCCTTATAGCAGACTCGGTCTTGTTGATGTGCTGTCCCCCTGCGCCGCTGGAACGGAAAGTCTGTATTTCCAGATCGGCAGGATTTATCTCCACATCTACCTCTTCCATTTCGGGAAGTACTGCCACAGTTATAGTCGAGGTGTGTATTCTTCCCTGTGCTTCCGTTTCGGGAACACGCTGGACACGGTGAACGCCGCTTTCGTATTTCAGCTTTGCGTAAGCGCCGTCACCCTCCACCAGGAAACTTATCTCTTTATAACCGCCCAATTCGGTGGGATTGGCGTTTATTACTTCGGTTTTCCAATTCTTTGACTGAGCATAAAGAGAATACATTCTGAAAAGAGAGTTGGCGAAAAGCGCCGCCTCATCTCCGCCTGCTCCGCCCCTGATCTCTATAATAACGTTTCTGTCGTCATCGGGATCCTTGGGCAAAAGAAGAATTTTAAGCTCCTCTTCAAATTTTTCAACATCTGCTTTGGCGGCAGTCAGCTGCTGCTGCGCCATTTCCTTGAAGTCCTTGTCAAGTCCGCCCTCGTTCAGAATTTCTTCCGCTTCTTCAAGCTCGTTTTTTGCCTTTTTATATTCGCGGTACTTTTCAACAATGGGGGTCAGTTGTTTATGCTCCTTCATCAAAGCCTTATACTTGCTCTGATCGTTTATAACCTCAATATCCGAAAGGCTTTCGTTTATCTCCTCAAGACGCTTTTCAGCGCTTTGCAGCTTATCAAGCATTTGCATCTTCCTTTCCGATAATCTTTTTTATCTTTTTTTCACATTTGCTGCGGGCTACCATAAAATCATGTCCGCATTTTTCGCATTTTAAGCGAAAATCCGCTCCCACCCTCAATACGATCATTCGGTTGCTGCCGCATGGGTGAGGTTTTTTCATTTCTAAAATATCGCCAACATTTATATCCATATTTTTCCTCTTGTTATAATTCAGCTTTAATGCCTATTGTACCACAATATCATAAAAAAATCAACCTAAATTAAGGTACTATAAAGCAATTTGTAAGAATATTCACACACAACTTGTCATACACTTGAAAAGACAAAAATGTGCGGCAAATTATTTCTTGCCCAGAGGAAGGAATGATCAATAAAAATGTCAGAATTTTATCCAGAGGGAGAATTGATAAATACCGAAGAAAACAGAAAAGCCACATTAAACGAACAAAAGATAGAGGAGTGTATTTTAAGCGGTAAAATACTTGAAGCTCCCTGTATAGTTTGCAACAGCAGTCATGATCTGATCGTGGATTTTGGCTTTATGAAAGGGATAATTCCCCGCATTGAGGGCGCGGTGGGCATTGACGACGGTTCCACCCGCGACATTGCCCTTATATCCAGAGTAAATAAGGCGGTGTGCTTTAAAGTCACCGCTTTCGCCAACAACGAATATGGCAAAAAAATCGCCATACTGAGTAGAAAAAAAGCCCAGCAGGAATGCTACGAAAAATATATATCAAAGCTCACTCCAGGCGATATTATCAACGCAAGGGTAACTCACCTGGAGCAGTTCGGCAGCTTTGTAGACGTAGGCTGCGGCATTCCCTCTCTAATACCCATAGATTCCATATCCGTTTCAAGAATAAATCACCCCTCCAACCGTATGTCGGTAGGACAGCACATCAAAGCTGTGGTGAAAAGCCTTGAGGGCGGAAAGATCTCACTTTCCCACAAAGAGCTGTTAGGAACATGGAAAGAAAACGCAGATAATTTCAGTGTCGGAGAAACGGTAACAGGCTATATCAGAAGTATTGAGGATTACGGCATTTTTGTGGAGCTTGCCCCCAATTTAGCAGGCTTGGCGGAATTAAAGGACAACATACATATAAACCAGTACGCCAGCGTTTTCATCAAAGCAATTATCCCGGAAAAAATGAAGATAAAGCTTGTTATCGTGGACACCTTTGAAAAGGGCTATTCTTCTCCAAGCTTCAGATATTATATAGACAGCGGACATCTTGACAGCTGGGTCTATTCCACCGAAGAATCGGATAAGATAATAAAAACGGTTTTCTGATTGCTGTTTTTTTCAAATCGATTTTTCAGCCTGATCCGTTTTTTCAGCCATTTCCCTTTATTTTTTTGCGGTACTCCTCCGCCGCTTTTTCGAGCTTGTTGTCGCCAAATTTATAATAAACGGTGTCTTTAAGCTCATCGGGCAGATACTGCTGTTCCACATAATGATTGGGGAAATCGTGGGGGTACAGATAGTGCTGTCCCTTTACCTTTGCGCCCTCTCCGTCACAGTGGACGTTTTGGAGCTGCCTCGGGAAATCGCCTGTAATTCCCTTTTTAACATCTGCAATAGCGGCATTTATAGCATTATAGACGCTGTTGGATTTAGGGGCGGTGGCAAGCAAGATCACAGCTTCCGCCAAAGGTATACGGGCTTCGGGAAGTCCCAACTGTAAAGCGGCATCCACACAAGCCTTTGCCACAACGATCCCGTTTGGATATGCAAGACCCACGTCCTCCGATGCAATAACCAAAAGCCTTCTGCAAATCGAAGGCAGATCTCCCGCTTCAAGCAGCCTTGCCATATAGTGCAGGGCTGCATTTTCGTCCGAACCTCTTATAGATTTCTGAAAAGCGGAAAGCAGATCATAATGCTGATCTCCGTCACGGTCATAACGCATATTGCTGCGCTGTGCCAGCTCCTTTGCCAACTCGCAGGTAACTTTGTTGTCATTGGCGGCAAGTATGCACAATTCCACAGTATTAAGGGATTTTCTCACATCACCTCCGCAGCCTTGGGCGATCTGCTCATAAACTCCCTCATCAATATCATAGCTGTTTCCCGACTGTTCCATAGCAAGCTTAAATCCGCGTTCCACAGCGGGCACTATCTCCTCGGGAAGCAGCGCCTTGAATTCAAAAACGGTACATCTTGACAGGATCGCGTTATAAACATAGAAAAACGGGTTTTCCGTAGTAGAAGCTATCAAGGTGATGTCTCCGTTTTCAATGTATTCCAGCAAACTTTGCTGCTGTTTCTTGTTTAAATACTGGATCTCGTCAAGATAAAGCAAAATGCCGCCCATTGACGAAAAAGTATTTCTGGAAGCGATAATATCCTTTATATCCGAGGTGGAAGCAGACGTACCGTTGAGCTTGTGCAGATCCATATTGCTTTTTTCAGCAATAATATTGGCAACGGTGGTTTTTCCCACGCCCGAAGGTCCGTAAAAGATCATATTGGGAATATGTCCGCTCTCAATTATCTTTTTAAGCGGACGTCCTTCCCCTAAAATGTGTGCTTGTCCGAAAACCTCGCTTAATTCCGAGGGTCGGATCTTATCGGCTAATGGCATAATATTTTTCCTTCCAATAAACAATCCCCTGCAAAACAGCGGGGGATCGTTTTTCACATAAAAATAAAAATTATTACAATGTTTCTGCGCTCTTAACATTATACTTTTTAAGCAGTGACTTGATCTTCATATGAGGGTCAATTACCTTGCTGGTGGAAATATCATGGTTTACTGCGGCGATAAGGTATGCAATATACTTGGAGACGTCTACTTCCTTGAACCATTCACGAGACAGCAGATCGGGAGTTCTGTAGGTGAGATTTGTGCCGAATACATAGTCTATCATTCCCTCCTCATACGCCTTGTCAAACTTAGCGAGACCATTGGTAAAGATAGGATATGTAGCGTAAGCAATAATTCTCTTTGCCTTGCGCTTTTTAAGCTCGTAAGCGATATCCAGCATCGAATCTCCCGAAGAAATAATATCGTCTGAAATAAATACAGTTTTACCCTCAACGGAGTTGCCCAAGTATTCGTGAGCAACAATGGGGTTACGACCATTGACGATAATAGAGTAATCGCGGCGCTTGTAGAACATACCCATTTGAACGCCCAAAACGGAAGCGTAATACATATTGCGGTTCAATGCGCCCTCGTCGGGGCTAACTACCATAAAGCTTTCGGGAGAAACGTCCAGATCCTTGACCTCGTGGAACATTGCCTTTAACACCTGATATGAGGGCATTACATTGTCAAAGCCCATAAGAGGAACGGCGTTGCACACTCTCGCATCATGAGCGTCAAAGGTGATGATGTTGGAAACGCCCATAGCCTGAAGCTCCTGGAGCATTACGGCGCAGTCTAAGGACTCTCGGTAGTTTCTTCTGTGCTGTCTGCCGCCGTACAGAATAGGCATAATTACGCTTATGCGGTGAGCCTTTCCGCCCATAGCCTGGATAATACGCTTCAGATCCTGAAAATGGTCATCGGGAGACATAAAGTTCTCTCTGCCGAACATTTTATAGGTGCAGCTGTAATTTCCCACGTCAACGATAATAAAAATATCGTCGCCTCTTATTGAGGTTTTGATAAGTCCTTTACCGTCACCCGAAGAAAATCTGGGGCATTCGGTATCTACCAAATAGGAATCCTGCGCGTAGGGGGTGTTAGCCGACCATTTTACCAGATAGCCGTTGATCTTTGTGCCTAACTCCTTGGCTCCGTCAGTGGCAACGATGCCTAATGATGCCACCTGCTGTTTTGAGTTAAGCACTATGGTACTTGCTTTCTCGGTTACTTCTCTTTCTCCCATTTTTTGAACTTCCTTTCAAGTAAGAATCGGTGGTGCTATTTGTAACTTTTAGAGATTTTCTTTATTCATATTATTCGTACAGGGGATATTTTGAACAGATACCGTTTACAATCTCCCTTGCCTTTTCCTGATTAGCTTCAAAATCAGAAGCGGTCAGATAAATGCTTTCGCCTATTTTCAACATATCGTCCTCTTTAAGTCCTCTGGTGGTAACTGCGGCTGTTCCTATTCTTACGCCGCTGGTAACAAAGGGCTTTTCGGGGTCGTTGGGAATAGCGTTTTTGTTGACGGTGATATAAACGTCGTCAAGGCGCTTTTCAAGCTCTTTTCCTGTAACCTTAAATGGACGTAGATCCACCAGCATCAGGTGATTGTCTGTACCGCCCGAAACCAGACGGAAACCTCTCTTTACAAGTTCGCCTGCAAGAGCCTGAGCGTTGCTGACAACTTGCTTTCCATACTCCTTAAAGGAAGGATCAAGCGCCTCCTTCAAGCATACTGCCTTAGCGGCGATAACGTGCATAAGAGGACCGCCCTGTGTACCGGGGAAAATAGCCTTGTTGATCTTCTTTGCGATCTCCTCGTCATTACAGAGGATCATACCGCCGCGGGGACCTCTCAAGGTCTTGTGAGTGGTGGTAGTAACAACGTCCGCATAGGGTATGGGAGAATCATGAACGCCTGCCGCAACAAGTCCCGCAATATGCGCCATATCAACCATAAGATAAGCGTTCACACTTTTAGCTATCTGTGAAATTTTTTCAAAATCTATTTTACGAGGATAAGCGCTTGCGCCTGCAACGATAAGCTTGGGCTTGTGCTCTTCGGCAAGCTTTCTGAGCTCGTCATAGTCGAGAGTTTCAGTCTCATCGTTCAAGCCATAAGGAACGAACTTGAAATACTTACCCGACATATTTACGGGCGAACCGTGAGTAAGATGTCCGCCGTGAGCAAGGCTCATTCCAAGAACAGTGTCGCCGTGCTCCAATAAAGCAAAGTAAACCGCAATATTAGCCTGGGCTCCGGAATGGGGCTGAACATTGGCAAAATTACAGCCGAAAAGCTTCTTAGCTCTTTCGATCGCAATATTTTCCACTACGTCCACACACTGGCAGCCGCCGTAATAACGCTTTGCGGGATAGCCCTCGGCGTATTTGTTGGTGAGAACACTGCCCATAGCCGCCATAACAGCGGGAGAAACAATATTTTCACTGGCAATAAGCTCTAAGTTACGTCTTTGACGCTTTAATTCATCGGTCATTGCCTCTGCGACCTCGGGGTCATATCCGTTTACAAAGCCGATAGTGTTTACCAAATCGTTGTACATTCGCTTTTCCTCGTTTCTTTCTGCATTTTTCCCTATTTTGTGGAAATTACATTTTTATTATACTATTTTTTTTGACGGATTTCAATAGTTTTGAAAAATTTCTGAAAGATTGGAGCGTGTTCGCATAAAATCCGAATAAAGATTTCTTATAGTTTAAGATAGTAGGTTGATTCATTTTCCCCAAAAATCAAATTGCCAAATGGCTTACATTCGCCCAGGTCGGTAAAACCCAACGATTTATGAAGAAAGATGGAGGGCGTGTTTTCTTTTTCAATTTGTGAATGTACAGACTCATTTCCGTTCATCTTTGAGCTTATGCGATCCAATCCCCTGCTTATCAGCTTTCTTGCTATTCCCCTTCGGCGAAAATCCGGAGCAGTCATCAAATCTCCTATATTCCAATTTGCAGAATTATCGGGATTTTGCATAAAATTTACCCACCCTGCAAGCTTATTATCACAAAAGGCGGCAATCGAAAACCACTTTGCTTCCCAACCTGCAAGGAGTCCCAAATACTTTTGATGATGAAGCATTTGGGCGGGATTTTTGTCAATACTTCCAGATCTGAATTTTTCATGTTCAGTATGAAGCCAATCGGGAACGGAATTTTCTCGGTCATAAAACTCAAATCTGATTTCCGACGGTGTATAAGCTTCATAAATCTTTGTGGGACTTCCCCATGTATAAATATCAAGACCTATTTCTCTGAATCCATATTTTTCATAATATCCGATATGATCTGTTGATATATACAGCTTATCATAACCCAGTCTCGCAGCTTCATATTTTGCATGGGTCAGCATCAGTTCACCAAATCCATACCCTCTTACTCTTTCGTCAACATAAAGGGTCGCAACAAAAGGTAAAAGCTCGGTATGATGTGTTAAATTGGCGCTGTTGACAAACCCACTCCCATAAATTAGTTAAAAGTCAAAACCCCATAAAAACAGTATTAACACAATAAAAAAAGACCATCCTCATAGCCTTTACCAATCGTTTTAAATTCAAT
>JAAVIE010000109.1 GCA_014799325.1 Oscillospiraceae bacterium | reverse complement strand
TACTAATTCTTGATCATACAATAGGCAAAGTCTATTGTATGATGCCGCCATTCAGGCGGCTGTCAAAATCAAAGATTTTGACAGAATTAGTATTGAACTAACTTTCTTGGCGGTTTCACCGCCAACGCCGTGCATAGCACGGCGAATCATACTGTATACATAGTCTACAGTATGATAAAGAAATAGTATAAAATATTTTTTAATAATATAATATACTTTTTATATCATTTATCAACATATTATATTTTTTAGAAGTATAATATATTATTCTTTTTGCTTATCATTTTTTTAAAACAGTTGAGGTTGACAAATTGGAGAAAAGCGGTATAATAAACATAGATGAGAAAACTGTTAGCTTCAAGGGGGAAAATGACATTTTAATATTATCAAGCAAGTTTATAAATCCAAATGAAAGTTTATATAAAAACGCTGATAAAATTAAGCCTATTGAAGGATATGATGACATTGTATGTCATGGTTCACCGGAAGGTTTGATTATTAACGGCATGGATAATGAAGAGTGGATATATACAGCTAAGGAAGCTGCTGAGATGATACGCAATTCAAAAGGATTCAGCGGACGCAGTATTCGCCTTATATCTTGTCAGACAGGAGCAAACGGAATATATAGTGTTGCACAGCAAATTGCAGATGAATTGGGTGTTGAAGTCATGGCTCCCACTGAAACAGTAACAGTTGAACCTATTGAAGGAAAAATGTTTGTGTCAGACAATGACATTTTAACTCGTCTTTGGATAAGGGGAGAAAATGTTGTTGAAACAGGAAAATGGGTAATTTTTAAGCCAAGAAAGGCCGGTGAGAAATAGTGAAAGACTATTTTAAAGAGTATGGGATCTTAGATTATTTTAAGGAGTATGGAGCAGAAGATGCTCCGAGTTTTCTTGATTTTTGTCAAAAGGAGCCGTATAATGGAAAGGATAGAATAGTAAATTTTCTTCGTAATAATGGCAAAGAAATAGGAACATCAGTAAAACTTTCCGTAGATAGAATTACCGGTGAAAGAATAGACGGAGAATACAATATTGTTCATTATTCTGACGGAAAATATTCATGGTGCAGCGATCTCGCTTATCATGTAAATAAGTATAATCTTCGTTTACCAAAAGAGTTTGAAGATTATGTTTTAAATCATTCGTAATTCACAAAACTTAATAAACAAAGCACCTTGAGCGATCAGCAATTAAGGTGCTTTTTTAATGCCAACAAAAATTATTTCAATGACAAAAGTATGTTAGCAGCTGATTTTTGAAATTCGAGCTATCAGGTAGTCGTACGAGTGGAAACATGTTACCCAATAACCCTATCCCTCATCATAGGCAGCCGTGTATCCAGCTTCCACCTGCCGTCCTCATAAGCAATAGTAACAGGCAAAGACAAAACATCATCACCGTCCGACCACTCCACGGTAGAAGTCAAAGAATAGGTACTTGTGGAAGTATTCTTATAATTATCAAGAGAAAACACACCCATTTGCGGAAGTATAGATCCGCTGATAATATACAGCTTCCCCTCCTTCTCCACATAAGTCCGATTGACATAAAGGCTGATATAGCTCTCGGCAATCTCTGATGTAAAGGTGTCGCGGAGATACTGCCGCATTTCCTCAACGGTCATGAAAGGCTCTATCTCCAGGCCGTTATAAAAACCGTTGCCGTAAATATCGTCCTCAATGGTAACAAGCTGCGGGTTCCAGTCGCCCCCTGTCTTTACGGGCTGCGCGTTTCCGAAAATTTTATCCAAGGTATCACGGGTCTTTATCAGCAGACTGTCAAAGACTGCCATTTCCCCTGTAACAAATACGTCGGTATAGCGCCGCACCTCCCAATAGTCCTCGCCTTCTCCCATTTCGTAGGTGCGCCAGAGATATTTGTCGCCGCGCTTGCCCAAAGCGGTAACGTAGACGTAATCATCTTCGGTATTTGTGATAACGGCGCTGTCGACAGCTATCAGGGTGAATTCCCCCGAATCACTGTACTTCATCATGATGCCGTCGTCGGATTCCTCGGTGACTGTTTCCAGCAGCTCACGCACCGTCATATCGTAGGTGTTTTCAAAATAAAAATAGGCAAAGCCGCTGTACATTCTCTGAACCAGAGCGTTGGTGTCCTCGGCGTAAGCCGGGTCAATGAGTTTGTAGCCGTTTTTCTCATCACCCTTTAAGGGGATAAGGGTGTTTTTGCCGTTGAGTATGCTCTCGGCAGTTTCAGCTTTTTCTATATATTCCTTCAAGGTCTTTAAAAGCTCGGGGTTCTCTATATTCGCCGTAGGGTATGGGGTGGGAAATTCATCGGGCTTGTCGGTGCCGGGATCCACTGCCGCCGCAGTGGTGGTGATATCGGGGGCGTGGGTTTCCTCCGGCTGATCCTCCACAGCGCTGACTTTGTTGGTTGTGGTAAGAGCAGGCTCGGGATCTGCCGAGATCGTAGAGACCGCGGAGGTCGTGGTGGTAGTGGCGGCATCAACGCTGCTGTCGGCGTTTGAGCAGCCGCTCAACAGCATAGCGAGAGCTATGGCGGCGGTCAGAAGTCTGTAATTTTTCATAATATATATAAACTGCTTGTATCCAAATACCGCAGTTGTCCTTTCAAATTTTATCAAGCCGAAATGCTGTGACGTTTTGAATTTTAAAGCTTATATATATTATAATATTTTCCCGCGGGTTTTTCAATGATAATTTGATAAAAATTTTTAAAATATTTGCATAAAAAGGGCTGCAGTTTCACAGCCCCAAAATATTCTAAACATAGATCTCCGAAAGATCATCTAAGCAAAGACACCCCAGCCGATCCCTGCTGCCGCAGCCGCAGTCTATATCAAAAATTTTATCATTTCGGAAAATTGACGACGGCTCCTTACTACCAAAGCTGTTGGTAAGAGCGCGGGTGGGCGTGTGACCGAAAACCGTGTATTTGTCCTCAAAATAAACCGTGTCCGTTTCGGGGCGGCACCACAGCAGCTCGTCATCGTCATAGCTCTGCAGCGGTCTGTTGGGGTAAAAGTGGTCAAATCCGCTGTGTACAAGCACAAAGTCCTTGCCCTCCACATTGACCTCCATATAAAGAGGACGGCTTTTCAAAAACCTCCACACCTTTTCCGCATCGGACAGACTAAGGCTGAAAAAGCTGTCCGAAGTATGCATGCCGCCGTTGCTCAGCCATATATCGGGAGCCGATCTTCTCATAATTTCGTCAAACTTGCTGCGCAAAGGATCAAAACGTTTGTTTTTCGGGAACATATCACCGCTTGGCTGATATTCCTGCGAAAACAGCTCCTTGTAAAAAACCGCGTATTCTTCCTCTGCTATAACCGGCAGCGCGTCAATAGCCATTTTTTCGTGATTGCCCATGAGCATCTTCACGTTTTGCCGCTTCATAATATCCCCTATAATGCGGATCCCCTCTTTGCCCCTGTCTATGACGTCGCCTAAGATGTACAGGGTGTCGTTGTCGGAAAAGCGGATCTTTTCAAGCAATTCCGCGTATTTCTCATAATATCCGTGTATGTCTGAAATGGCATAGTTCATGCTCTGTCACTTCCTTTATGTTCTGAATAAGGCACCGTGTATGTCGCTCATTGCGCAGATCATTGGGGAGCCTCTCTTATTTTAAGTCTTCGTTTATGAAAGCTTTGAGTTTATCTATAATTTCGCCCCATTTTTGGTCATTTAAGACGTTGAAAATATTTGGGGCAAGGATTTCTTTGTTGTTATCTTTGGCTTTATCATAGTCATTTTTTGATTTAACGATAGGATAGTTAGTAGTAACAACATTTCCACTTTTTGTGTTTTCTTCTTTTGCAATATCAAGACAGATGTATTGTGTAAAAAAGCCGTAATTTTTAAAGTAAATCGGTTTGGTAAAATTTATTGAGTATTTTTTAATGGAATCATTTTCTTTGAATTTGACATTTAACCAGCGAAAAATCTTATGATGAGGTTTACCACCGCTTTCACTTAATGTAATTGTATCTTTTACAGATGATGTGTTTATCTCAAACTTCGTCTTCTCAAATGGATAAGCCTTATTTTGTTTTAAATAAAAGGTTACAGCTATCTCATCAAGATCATTCATGATTTCAAATTCCTCTGTGCGTATTATATCACTATATTTTTTCAGCAGAAGAAAATCACTTTTTGGCACCCACCAGCCTTTACCATCCATTTCTGCAAATGATTGATAGTATGGTCCACTTTTCAATTTATGAATTTTAACTTTTCCGCTTGAGGTTTCAACAAATTGTTTGTTTTTAAATTGTTTATCTTGTTTGAAATGTTCTTCCTCTACATACTCATATTTTTCAAACAATCCCGGAGTGACATGAACGTTTCCACTGCCTATATCAACATCACGATAAAAGAAATTCCACTTCATTCTTTTTTCGTCTTCTTTATACTCGATCCAAAAATATTCTATACGATCATCAGGCGGCGTTTTACCCAACGTCAGTTGTTCATAAGCTATTCTTTTCTTTCTGGCTTCTTCAAAAATAAATTGGTAAATTGTAGGTTTTTTATCTTTGAGTTCTTTATACTTTTCCCTCACCGATTTCCGCAAAGCCCGATTAAACACCTTTGTGATCTCTCTTAATTCTTTGATTTCTTGCCTTTCCTCTGATTCTTTAATATTTGTGTCTGCCATAAAAATTCCTCCTAAAAAAATTACAAATACTTCTCACTAAGCACCCTTACTCTCTCCGCGATCTTCTCCCTCATCTCCTCGTCCAGCACTTCAACATAATCTCCATTGTAGTCTTTCAGTTCCATAGCTTTTACCGTTTCTTTGCTTGTTATTTGTTTGTATTATAACATATATTTCGTTCGATTTACAGAGCAAACTGAAAATTTTTAAAACAAAAAAGGGGCTGCTTTTTCACAGCCCCTTGTTTTGTTAAAAACTTGTGCTAATTTTTACCGATCACTTAGCCCTCTCCTTAATGATCTGCGCCATTTCTCCCACATTCTTCATACCGCTGACCTCGCCCATGGTGAAGCGCATGCCGAACTCGCTTTCCACTGCGTCTATCAGCGTGATGTGGTTCAGGCTGTCCCAATCTTCAATATCCTCTGCCGTAGTCTCCTCGTTGACAGAAATGCTGTCGTCGTCGAATACGTCACGGAAAACTCCGTTAAGTCTTTCAAAAATTTCTTCCATAATAATGCTCCTTTTCAGTTTACTTTTATATGCTTGTTTTTATTTTGATAACCTCTTATATCAAGCTCCCAAAGGGCATTTCCCCCGCTGTCCTCGGAAAGCTTTTCAAAACCGAAATCGCCGTACAAATTTTTCACCATATTATTTTTGGCTGTTGGGTAATAATGCCCTCTGAGGATCCGGGCGCCCTGCTTTGCCGCTTCAGCTGCAAGGGTGTCAAGCATGGCAAGCTCCATATCCCTTTTAAGAACGCGGCAGCTCATGAGCCACAATTCTATATCAAGAACCTTGCCGCCCTCCGCCTTTTTTCCTATCACCACCGACACGATCCCATTATCGCCGAATTTGTCCGTCAGCCTTCCGCAAAGCCTGATATAGTCGGAACTCTGATACACTTGCTCCATTTCAGCAGGAGTAAAGCGCTTGGTGGTAAGATTGAACTGATTGCTCTTATTTGTAAGCTGCGTTATCCGCGCCAAGTTGATCGGCGAAAAATCCGCTATCTCCGCCCTCATTTCAAGACTGTCAAGATATTCGCCGTAATCCGCAAAAGCGGACTGTATCTTTGCTCTTTCCGCATTTTGCCTGTACATTTCCCCGCGCTTCAGATCGTCCTCGGAGAAGTTCGTTACCTCAAAATAACCGCCCTTGTCAAGAGTCTGTATATAATGTTCAACGCTTTCCATAGGCGGGGCTTCACAGCCTAAAGCGCCTTTGACTATCTCCCTTTCCGCAGGGTTGTCGTCCACAAAAACTATGCTCTCGGGCAACAGATTCAGTTCCTTGGCGGTCTGCTCGATGTTAAGGCTTTTCGGCTCCCAGTTTGCTTTTATGAGGGTGAAATCATCGGGCTTCAATACTCCGTCGGGGTGGTTAAGTCCCGCTATTGCGTTTTCCTCGTCGTTTTTGGAGCAGACGGTGAGCAAGATACCAAGCTGTTTCTGAGCCTTTAAATAAGACTGAAACTCGCAGTACGCCTGACCCATGGGGACCTCCTGACCTACCGCTATGCCGTCTACGCCGTCGTCGCCCACAACTCCGCCCCACAAGGTGTTGTCAAGATCCAGAGCCAGCACCTTTTTATTTCTGCCAAGCAAAGAAGCGAAGATCTTTGAAAGGCTGAAAGCAAATTCGGGTATCAAAGGCACAGCCAAGGCGTATTTGTACATATTCCAATAAAGAGGATCAGCCCATTTCTCCAAGCCCAAGCTTGCGCTTAAATAATTTATATCGTGGATAAAAAAGTTATCATGAGTTTGGGCGTACTCGTAAAAGCTCTGATTGATACGAGTCACAAAATTTACCCTGCCATGAATGTCGGCGCAGTCCTTGTTTCCCAAAAGCCTCCAAAAGGGCATTTCCATATTGTTTTGGATAATGGGGCAGCCTATGTCCTCCCTTAACTTATCCCACATGGCGGTGAAATGCTCTGTCTGTGTTTTTAACAGCTCCTCCACTTCCCCGCTTTTCATAGACATATCGGGGTACTCCGTGATATTGCGGTTGGAGGTGTGGATAAAGATAAAATCGGGCTTGAACGCCCTCAGCTCCTCGCCGAACATTGCGTCCTGCCAATACTGATTATATTCGCTTTGGTAAAATTCGGGCTGTATTCCCTGCCACAGCAGAAAAAGCTCTAACTGATCGGCAATGCCGTTGGTGGTAGAGCCGCCCAAAATAGCTATTTTCTTTTCAATTCGCTTTGTGCCGTCCTTCAAAAGTTCTCTTTTTAATGACTTTTGCTTTTTGCTTATTTCGGCGCAGTCAAAGGGGTAAAAGTTTGACATATTTTGACTCCTTTTTAAAAAGAATTTCAAAACCGACAAGATTTTAAATTTGCTTGAAAAAATGGGCAAATTTAAAATCTTGTCTATCTAACCGAGTTCAGATTTTTTGCTTGGAAAATTGGGCAAAAAATCCGAACTCGGTTGATTTTTGAAATTCGTGCTATCAAGAAATTGGTGAGAGTGGTGAGCCGCATCATTTAACTTGTGCTGTCAGGGCAGTTGTTAGAGTGGTAACCCGCTTTTAAAGAAACAGGTAATATAATTTCACCGCTTTTGGGAATATTGTGCTGATTTTATGCTCTGTTAGAAAACTTCAACAAAAGGGGCAGTTTTTTACAGTTCCCTTTTACAGATAACCGTTTTAACAGCGGATAAAATGTCTTTGCCGAATCTACGGTTATCAGTATTATATTTTCAGCCTATCACATTTTCAATAAAGCTTACCTCGCCTGCGGGAGTGTAGGTGCAAGTGGCGAAAAGCAAGTCGGTGACATTTTGTTCCTTACAGAAATCTATCACATTTGAATAAAAGGCTTTTACATCACACACATAAATGGTCTGATAGCACTCTGTCAAAAAAGGGACTAAAGCGTTTCCGTAGCTTTCCTTCATTATCAGCAGAGTTTTTCCGTTGGTACAGTCGGTTTCTATTTTGGTAACAGGATAATGGTAGTCCAAAAATGAAGTGTAGTATGCGCTTGCATCACGGGAAATGAACAGATCGCCCTCCAACCCGTCATTAAGATATTCGTCATAATAATAGGTGGTTTTTATTATATCGGCATTAGGTGAAATGAATAAAGTAAAGGGTTCGGGGTCGCTGTTAAGAGCTTCGCTTGCAGAATAGAAATAAAGGGAACCCACATATCCTTCCCTTGTGACCTCGGTGTAATCCGAAAGAGGTGGAAATTTATCGTAAACGCCAACAGTCCTGGCAAATTGCTCCGCTGCATAATATGCGCCGACGGGCTGCCAGTGGTGGTCGGTGCGGGAGTATATATGTTCGTCGGTATGCGCCTGTAATACAGAATAAACGTCAATATCGACCACTCCCTCAAGCCTTTCCGAAATATAATCGATTTTTTCCTTTTGGCTTGCAGTAAATCCCGTAATATCTTCGGGAACATAAAATTCCGAAGGCGTTGGGATCACCATACTGTAAATATTGACCTTAGGCAAAGCCTCAGCCGCCTTGTTAAGAGCAGCGGCATATCTTTCACAGCATTCAAAGGTGCCCCAAAACGGCATAAGCCCCATATAATGACCGTTTCTGCTTATAATTTTTATGCCGCTTTCTCCGTCCTCACGATAACCGTCGGGAACATTGCCATGCGCCTCGGTAACAGGTGTTCGGGTTTCGGCTTCCGTCTGAGGAGCTTCGGTTTTTGCTTCCGTTTCGGGAGCTTCCGTATCGGGAGAATTTGTGATCATTTCCTCGGCGGACTCATCACCAACCGTATGCTGTTCGGCGAGGGTGTTTGTCACTTCAACCGTAAAAACGGGATCATTGCCGCTTTCTGAACAGCCCGCCGATGATACAAGCATTGCGGCAGTCCACGCTGCTGCAATAAATTTTTTAAGCTTCACTGATTTTATCCTCTGTATAACAAAGCCATGATCACCCTATGTTCAGCCAACGACCCTCTCCACTTCCTTAACATTAGGGCCTGCGGGAGTAAATGTACATACCGCAAACAGCAGATCGTCGGCGTTTACATCCTTGCAGAACTGTATGGCATTAAGATCAAAATATCTTGCGTCACAAACATAGATAGTCTGATAACACTGTGTGAGGAACGGAATAAGTCCGTTTCCGTAGCTCTCCTTCATTACCACAAGGGTCTTTCCGTTGTCGCAGTCGGTCTCTATTTTTGCTATCCTGTTATCGCTTCCCAAGAATGAGCAGTAATAATTGCTGCCGTCGCGGGTAACAAACAAGTCGCTCTCATAGCCGTTATCAAAAGCGGTATCATAATAAGTGGTCTTTAACGCCTTGTCGTTGGGGCTTATGTAAAGGGTAAAGGGCTCGGGGTCGCTTTTCAGGTTTTCGCTTTTTGAATAGTTGTACAATGAGCCCATATAGCCTTCCTTCACAACCTCGGTATACTGTGACAGGGGTGCAAACTTATCTCCCACGCCTGCCGCCTTTGCGAACTGCTCCGCCGCATAATACGCGCCTAAGGGCTGCCAATGGTGGTCTGTTCTTGTGTATATGGGTTCTTCCGTGTGAGCCTTTAATGCGGAATAAGCGTCAACATCAGTAACTCCGCTGAGCTTGTCCGCTATATGGTCTATCTTCTCCTTCTGACTGGAGGTGAAGCCTGTAATATCATCGGGAACATAAAACTCCGATGAGGTGGGTATCACCATATTGTAGACCTTCACATCAGGCAGAGCTGCGGCGGCTTTGTTCACCGCGTCGGCGTATCTTTCGCAGTTTTCAAAGGTTCCCCAGCAGCCCATAAGTCCCATGTAGTGGCCGTTTCTGCCGATTATCTTTATTCCGTTTTCTCCGTCCTCCCTGTAGCTGTCGGGGACGGTGCCCTGTTCCTCTGCCGCGGGGGCTTTTTCGTCCGCTTCCGTTTGCTCTGTTTCTGTTTGGGGGGAATTTGTCTGTTCCTCTCCCTCGGTTTTTTCGTTTACGGTGGTGTTTTCTTCGCCCGCGGTCTGTTGTGTGGGTGCTTTTGTATTATCTGGAATGATCTCAGGCATGTCTTCGAGATTGGAACAGCCTGCAAAGGAAGTGAGAATTGCCGCTGTCAAAAATACGGCAATATATTTATTGAATTTCATTTTATTATTCCCTTTCTATTTCTCTATATCAGCTTTTTGTAAATTCTCTTTTTATAGATCGGTTTTTCGGAATTTTACCAATTGATCAGATGTCCCGCTCCCGTTCTCATCATCTCGATACCCTCGCAGTTCTGTCCTGCCGCCGAGTAGGTGCACATTGTAATAAGAACGTCGGTGATGCCCTGTTCTTTTATGAAGTCTATGGCGTTGAGATCGAAAAAGCGAACATCGGTAACGTAAATTTCTTCAAAGCTGCCCATGTAAAAGGGTATCTCCACATTGCCGTAGCTGTCCTTTATCACCATAAGCTTGCGGCTGTTTTTGACGTCTGTTTCCACCCTCACTATCTTTTTATCGGCGCCCATAAAGGTACCGAAAGCGTTTCGGGGCTCCTGCTCTATAAAGAATGGGTATCTTCCGTCAAGGTTGTAGGCAATATCGTAATAATAACATTTAAAATCGTTGTTTGGCACATAGTACACAAAGTCATCGGGATCGTTCAGCAGATTTGCATCATTGGTGGAGCCGTAAAGGGAGCCTACAAAGCCCTCAATGACCTTTTTCTCATAGTTGGTGCCGTTCAGCTCTTTAAATGGCACTCCCGCCGCCTTGGCGAACTGCTGCGCCGCGTAATATGCGCCGTCCGAGGTCCAATGGTGGTCTGTCCTGAAATACAAGTATTCGTCAATGTGTTCTTTGATAACATCATAGCAGTTGACGCTTTTCACCTTGCTGCTGAGACTTTTTTCTATGTAGCTGATGTCCTCGATCTGTGAAGCGTTATAGTCGCTGTAATCATCGGGGCAGTAAAAGTCCGCATTGGTGGGCGCCACCATGCTGTAGACCTGAGCAACGCCCTCCAGATCGTCAGCAAAGGCATTCACCGACTTGATATACAGATCCTGATTATAGCCCCCTGCATACAGCTGAATACCATACCAATGACCGTTATAGGAATAAACCATATTGCCGTTGATCACTTGCTCGTTTTCTATGGGTGGTTTTTCAGCGGTCTGAGCTTCAGATGCATTGGAGATTTCGGGATTGGTTTCATTTTCTCCCTCGGTACTATTGGGAGAAGTTGAATTATTTTGTCCCTGCTCTGTCTTTATGGTATTTTCCAACTTGGTCTGATCAGGGTCGGTATCGCTTGCCTCTGAGCAGCCTGTTATTCCCAAAGCAAAAGCCAAAAGCAAGGCTGTAAGGGAGATTTTGTTTATCTTTTTCATGATTTTTCCTTCCTTTGAAATAATATTCAAAACGGAAAGGAAAAAACGGAAGGAAAATCAAAAAAATGTTATAAAAAGTATATCAATCCTGTCCCCAATCCAACAAAGGACCTTGACCCAGTCTGCTTACCTCTATTCCGTCGGCGTTGCTGCCTGCTGCGGAGAAGGTGTTCATGGTGAACAGAACATCGGTCACTCCCTGCTCTTTGATAAAGTCAATGGCGTTCAGAGGGAAAAACCTCACATCGCACACATAAATCTGCTCAAAGCTGTTCATATAGAAGGGTATCTCCGCATTGCCGTAGCTGTCCTTAAATACAAGGAGCTTTCTGCCGTTTTTAACATCGGTGTCAACTCTTACTATCTTAGTGTCTCCGCCCATAAATACGCAGTAGGCGCCCGAACCGTGCTGATCCTTCTGGAAAAAGGGATATTTCATTTCATCTTCATAATGGGTGTTGTAGTAATAGATCACAAATTCGTCTTTGTAATAGTTGTTGGGAATATAATATTTTAAGAGATCGGGATCGTTTAAAAGCGCCGCGTCCTTTGTTGCGCTATAAACCGAACCTACAAAGTCGTCAATTTCATGGTATTCAAAATTATCCTCGTTTAATTCAAGGAAAGGCACTTCTGCCGCCTTTGCGAACTGTTCTGCTGCGTAGTATGCGGCTAAGGGCTGCCAATGGTGGTCGGTGCGGAAATACAGATCCTCGTCAAGGTGGCTTTGTATCGCGGAATAGCAGTCAACGTTTGTGACCTTGCCGCTTAATCTTGACGCTATATCCACTATATCGTCATATTGGGAAGCGTTGTATTCCTTGTAGGCAGTGGGACAGTAAAAGTCGCCGTTGGTGGGTGCTACCATGCTGTAAACATTGGCTATGCCCTCCAAGTCCTCCGCAAAGGCATTTACCGAATCGGCGTATTTTTGCTGATTATAACCGCCGCCGTAAAGGCTTACGCCCCATGCGTGACCTTGATAATCAAATACTATCTGACCGTTGCTGACAACTGCGTCCAAAACTCCGTCCAGACCGTTCTGGGGCGCTTGGGTTTCAGCTTCCGTTTCCTGTACGGGCTGTGTTTGGGTGTTCTCTCCGGTCACATCTCCGCCCTGTTGGCTGGTCTGCGCAGGGGCTTGACTGTTTTCGGGAACGGTGGTATCAGGGGCATCGGTTTTTACGGGATTCACCACCTTGTTTGGTGTTCCGTGAATGGTAACGCCGCCTAAAGATACACCCATACACTTTGAGATATTGGCCGCGATGTCCTTGAAGCCGTCGCGCCATGGCACGGTGTCGTCATACCACTCGGTAATTCCGCTTGTATATTTTCCGCTGAAGAAATCCTCAAAGCTGAATTCGGGGAATTTCGCCAGCTCGCGCTTTTCCGTCATGGAAATGGTGGGGCGGGTAAATACTAACATGGAGACTGTGATAGCTGCAAACACGGAGCCGATCACTACTGTGTTTGCTATTAGCATGCGGTTGGTTTTTTTGGATCTGTTTTCTGAATTTTCTGAATCTTCTATATTTTCATTTTTTCTTTTGTTTGGTTTTTCTGCAAGGTGCTGTCCTTTTGGCATGAGTTTGTCCTTTCGGTTTTTATGTTATTTTTAGTATTTTCAGATCATTACAAAACTATAATACATTATACACTCAAAAACCTTATACGTCAACAATCGACATAAAAAATTATCTCTGTAAAAATTCTGTAAAGCCTTTATTTGTGAGCGCTTGGGCAAAATACTTACGAATTTATCAAAAAACGCCTTGCTTGTCAGCTCCAAAATAAAAGCTTGAATTATTACAGAAATATTACATTTTTTAAAATTTTTTCGATTTTTCCGTTTTTTCTTTTCCGTTCCTACCCTTATACGTTTTACTTGGTCTATGCTCACAGAAAATTTTACTTTTTTCGACAAAAATTGGGGCTGTAAAAAAGCGCACATCATCTCTAAGAGAGGGCTTCTGTTCGCACAACTACCCTGACAGCACAAGTTATAAAATGCGGGCTACCACTCTCACAACTGCTCTGATAGCACGAATTTCAAAGAAGGCTATGACTTCCTGCGGAAGTCTCAAAATTTTCAACGAAAATTTTGTCCGGTTCCGAAAAAGAAGCTCTTGGCGCTTGCGCCATTGAGCTTCTTTTTCGGAATTTTGAAATTCTTTTTAAATCAGTTAATTACCACCAAGTTCCTTGAGAGAACCTAAATTACCGCCAACTGCCTTGAGAGAACCCAAATTACTGCCAGCTTTCCTTGAAAGCAGTGCAAGATTAATACAGCCAAAAATCAAACTCCCACTTCATTACAAAGCCCCGCCAACAGCGCAAGATACGCCAACTTAGTAAGATGCACCGTATTATCCGAAGAATACTCCTCCCTCAGATTCCCCTGCTCATCTTTCAGATAAGCCGATATATCCACATAATGCCTTTTAGCGCTGTGATGCTCCTCTATCATCTCTTTCAGCTTAGCATTGAACGCGTTTATCTCATAATTGTAACAGAATGTACTGTTCTCCGTAACCGGCGGTATAGACAGCACATAAATGTCCGCCGACGGGCAAAGCGCCTCGACTTTTGACAAAAAGCTGTTATACAGTTTGGCGTAATCTTCTTCCGTCACCATATTGACATCATTGCTTCCCATAAGAAAAACAAATCTGTCAGAATTGCTGTTTACCAGTGCAGTAAAGGGAGAGACCTCCGCCCCCTCATAGTCAAAAAGGAATTCCTCTATATTCCTGGCAGCCACCCCCGCCTTTGCGGAACAGCGCGACGTAAAGCCCGAAACGCCTAAACCCAGACAGATGCTGTCTCCCATAAAGAAACAGCTGCTTATAAATTCCTGCCTTGCAGGAGAAAATGAGATCAGCGAATCGGGTATGCCGTCCTCCCCGCCTGCCGCGTCTGTGCTTTCGGCGTTGTTGTCCTCCGTCACTATCAGCAGGTCACCCCCCACTCCGTTAGTAGGATCGGAAGTGGAAAAGGGATCGTCAGCGTTGGGGAAAATAAATTCCCTGCGTGAAATATCCGCGCAGCCGCACAGCGTTGTTGCCAAAAAAGCCGAAAAAGCGGTCAGCAGCAAAGCATTGACAGCCATAGCTATTCTTTTTTTCGTTCTTTTGTTTTCTATAATCATTTAAAAATCATTTCTTCTTGTAGTTTTAAAGATGTAGTTAAGCTCTATATCCTTGTTGGTATTTTCACGTCTGAACGCCTTTTCTATTCTCTTCATAATAAGCTCGCCGGTCTGCTCGTTGGTGTTGGCAAGCATTACCACAAACTGGCTCACACTGTAGCGTGAAAAAATATCGCTGCCTCTTAATGACCGTGATATGCAGTCCTGAAGCCTTTGCATGGCTTTTGTCATGGAATTTTGCGAGGGCTGCTCGCCGTTGGTGCCCCTTATCGTCAGCAGGCAGATGTTGATGCTTATGCCTGTTCTTTGGGAATCCCTTATTTCCAGCTGATACAGATGCTTGAATATCTGATACTCGCAGAAAAAGGCGCCTGCAACGGGTCTGTGTTCCATCAGATCGTTTATCACAACGTCAATATCCGACTGAACGCTTTTCTGTGATTTGATGGTAGAATCGTAAAGCTCCATAAGCTCCTTGGAGGGATTGATGCCGAACTTGTTCATCATCAGATCGGTAACGATCTCGTACTGCTTTTTTGCGCTTTCCTGCTCGCCTAACTCTGCCAAAGCCTTGATATGGCAGTAATGAACATACTCGTCATAGGGATTCAGCGCTGTGGCTTTACTGCATATAGCTATGATGTCGTGGAGCTTTCCCGAAGCGGTGAGAAGCTGTATCGCCATTTTTACCGCCTTGCTGTACACCGAGCGGTAGTATGTATTCAGGGGAACCACCCAGGACTCATAGGCGGACTTTGCTAAAAATTCTCCCGAATAAATATTCACTGTTTCAAGTATCAGCCTCAGCTTTTCGCTGCTGTCATCGCAAACTCCCGCTGCCTTAAAGGTGTCCTCGAACCTTTCCGAATCTATATCAAGCTCGATCTCGGGGTTGATGCTGTAGGCTCCGTTTACACAGATTATAACGGGCTGTGGATATTCAAGATCCGATAAAATATCTCTCAGGCGGTGTACCTGGGTCTTAAGGGCGCTGGTGGGATTTACCCCCTCGTCCTCTCCGCTGAGTATGTCTATAAGCTCGGACTGCGTAACCGATCTTGTGTGATGTACTACCAGATATTGCAGCAAAAGCCATAGTTTTTTTGAACGTTTGGAATGTTCACTGATAGTCTTTTCGCTGTAAGATATTGAAAATTCGCCGAACATTGTAATTTTAATCTTTTCCATATTTCTCTCTCCATTTGGCGTATCCAAAAGCAAAACGATCCTGCGGCGTTTCTGTGATATGTAGTGTGATGTATAGGCAGCTTTTCGGACAGCCTCAAATTTTCTGCAAATTTTTCTTATACCTATTTAAAATTATATCCAAATTCGGTTACAAATTCAATAGATGTAACCAAAAAACAGTGACAAATATGTAATTACAAAATAGTACACTTTCATCATAATCAACAAAGTGTGGTTCTCTTAGGAAAGGTGTGCGGATTTGGTGTTCTCTCGGGAATGTTGTGCTGATTTGGCGCTGTTGACAAACCCGCAAATTCTGGACAATTAAACCATGCTATGGTATAATAAAGGAAAGAAAGTGAGGCGGTCAAAGTGCTGAGTAGGAGAGAGAACAAACAGATAAAAATGTTTTTCGGATCATTGGAAGAATTAATGCCAAAGGAACATTTTCTTCGAGATTTAGATAATACTGTTGATTTTGATTTCATCTATGAAAAAGTCGAATTGTTGTATTCAAATACTGGGAGACCGTCTGTAGATCCTGTTGTGCTTGTAAAAATGCTGTTGCTGGGTTACCTCTACGGAATAGAATCCGAACGTAGGCTCGAGCAAGAAATCCGAGTGAATCTTGCGTATCGTTGGTTTCTTGGAATTGAACTTGATGAGACTGTTCCCGATCATTCAACAATATCCCAGCTGCGGCGCAGAAAGTTTAATGGAACAACTGTATTTAGGGACATATTTGATGAGGTTGTGTATAAATGTATGGAGGCAGGACTTGTTGCAGGAAAGCTGCTTCTGACAGATTCTACTCATATCAAAGCAAATGCGAAAAACAATTTGCGAGAAATTATTGAAGTGCCTGATACTCCTACCGAATATATGCAAAAGCTTGACAAAGAAGCCTATGAAAACGGACTTGTAAAAGAACCTGTAACATATCCCCAAAAGACCAAAAACGTTACTAAAAGCATAACTGATCCTGAAAGCGGATTACTTAATCGACCGGGGAAACCAAATATCTTTTGTTATCTAAATCATCAAACCTGTGATTCAGAAAACGGAATAATTACAGATGTGTTTGTCACCTCCGGAAACACAAACGACTGCGTTCCTCATTCCAAACGTCTTGAATATCAGATCGATAAGTTCGGATTTGAAACAGAAGCAGTATGTGCCGACGGCGGATATGATAATTGTGAAGTTTACGAGGCAATGTTTAAAAGAGGGATAAAAACATTTATTCCAAGAAGAGCGAAACCTGTACCCAGAGCTAATTATGAAGAAGGCTTCAATAGCGATAAATTTATATACAATAAAGAAAAAAATGTATATATCTGTCCGGCAGGAAAAGAACTCAAATATTCAACATTCAGCAAGAAAAACCGAACAAAACATTATCGTGCTAAAACAAGTGATTGTCGAGAATGTCCTTTTAAAAATCAATGCGTAGGAAAATCAAAAAATTCTCGCTTTATAGAACGCAATATGCATGAAGAAGCTCG
>JAAVIE010000108.1 GCA_014799325.1 Oscillospiraceae bacterium | reverse complement strand
TTTCTCCTTTTTGATTTATAGTTTTGTTTTATGATTTCTCATTATTTTTGACTTTAAAGATCTGGTTTTATTTTACCTTGACTTCTATTCCCAGGCTCTCCGCTTTCTGCAAAAAGGGCGTTATCATGTCAGTCTCGGCGTCTTCGGCGGGGGGAGGAGTTTTCAGAATGAACAGCTCCATTTCTCCGCCCAGGACCTCCTTTACGCGCTTTCGCAGCTCTTCCGCCTTTGCGCCGTCCTTGAGGACTTTTTCGGAGGAAGCTGTAGCATTGATATATATCTTTCCGTCATATAAATAAGCCTGTGAGCTTTTCATAAGCCCTCTTGACCGCGCCTGCAATCCCGAAATTATCTCCTGCCACTGTGGAAGCGGTGCTGCGGCGGGCAGCTCCAAGTCTGCTTCGGGAACAGGGCGGGCTGCTTCGGATCCTGCCGCGGAGGTTGTGCCATTTGCTTTCACGGCGGTTTTGTCGGTGATATTTTCGGTGATTTTTTCGGATATATTTTCGGATCTTTTTTCAATGTCTGCTTGGTGTTTATTATCTGATATGCTATCGGCTTGGTGCTTATTTTCGGGTATGCTATCGGAGATCTTACCGGTATCTTTTTCGGGAGCTTTTTCAGGTTCTTCCTTCAAAGATTCGGTGACAGAAGCTGCCGCCTTTAGCTTGTCCGCCTGTGGGGTCGGGGCTTTTCTGACAGGCTTTTTTGCAGGGAGAAGATCTTCATCGGGCATATCGTTGCCGTAACCGCCCTCAAAAGCTTCCTCGGGGGGCGGCTCCGGCAGCGGAACATCGTCATAAACGGGCAAGAAATATCCTGTTACCGGCTCTGTCTCATGATAAAAAAATTGAGGTTCTTCCGCTTCGGCAGCGGTTTTTATGTTATCTGCGGGTGTTTTTTCCTTTGCAACAGCGCTTGCAGGCTTTTCAGCCATTTCCTCTGTTTTTTGGGGAATTTCCGCGCTTTTCGCAGCTCTTTCTTCTATTATTTGGGAAACTGCCTTGTTATCAACAGCCTTTTCCTCTGTTTTTGGGGGAAGTGCTGTGCTTTCCGCAGCCTTTTCCTCTGTTTTTGGGGGAAGTGCCATGCTTTCCGCAGGCTTTTCTTCCGTTCTTTGGGGAATCGCCCTGTTCTCCTCTGATCTTTCTTCTGATCTTGCCTCTCTTACAACAGCAGCTCCCGTTTCCTTAAGCCTTTCCACCTTGCTCTCCAAAGAACCTATCCGCGCTGCAAGGGCAGAAGCGTCATTGGTAAGCTTTGGCGTAGTAAGCCTTATGAGAAGCTGTTCCGTCAGAAGCCTTGCCTGACCTGTCTGCTTCATACGGTTGATGTTATCCAGACTGTCGGAGATAAGGTCGATATGGCGCATTATTTCGTCAAGGGAATAGACCTTGCTTTGCCTGCGGTACTGCTCCAGCTCGCTGCCCGAGGCTTTTACAAGCTCCTCCACAGCGGTTTTCTCTAACATAAGGTTGCGGTAATGAGCGGTAAGCTCCTCAATAAAGCGGCTTATGTCCTTTCCTTGAAAGATCAGCTTATCCAGGACAGCGAGGGCGTCCGCAGGGGATCTGTCGACAGCCGCCTGTGAAACCGCAAAAAGGTATTCGCTGTCTGCCGCGCCGCTGCACTGTCTTACAAGCTCCTCATCTATCTTATCCGAAATGGAAATACACTGATCCAGCAGCGAAAGCGCGTCTCTCATAGCTCCGTCGGCAAGTCTTGCGATAAAATGCGCCGCTGCGGGGTCAAGGCTTATATTTTCCTTTTCCGCTATTTCCAGCAAACGCTTTGCGGACTGACCGGCGTCTATTTTGGAAAACAAAAACTGCTGACATCTTGAAAGAATGGTTGCGGGTATTTTATAGTATTCGGTGGTAGCCAGGATAAAAATAACGTGAGGAGGCGGTTCTTCCAAGGTTTTCAGCAAAGCGTTGAAAGCGCCGGGGGAAAGCATGTGTACCTCGTCAATAATATATACCTTATATTTACAGTCGATAGGGGTATAGATTATCTCGTCGCGGATCTGCCTGATATTGTCAACGCCGTTGTTGGAAGCCGCATCTATCTCGATTATATCCGTAGAGCCTTCCTCAATAGCCTTACAAACGGCGCACTTGCCGCAGGGATTGCCGTTTTCGGGAGAAAGACAGTTCACCGCCTTTGCCATGATCTTGGCGCAGGAGGTCTTGCCTGTTCCGCGGGTGCCTGTGAAAAGGTAGGCGTGGGCGATCTGTCCTGTTGCTATCTGATTTTTCAGGGTAGTGGTGGTATGCTCTTGGGAAATAACATCGTCAAATGTGGAGGGGCGGTATTTTCTGTAAAGGGCTAAATACATTCTCTATCCTCCGCTTTTATGTTATGAGCCTCTCATTACGGGGCAGATTACCTGCCCACAGTCGGTGATCCGCTTAATGCTGCTCGGTTCCCCGCCTGACATGGTTCACGGCTCCGCCTTGGGCAGGGCTTTCTGCCCCGTAATCAAAGGCTCATTATTTATAATATATTGATTTATTTATTATAACGCATTTCTCTCAAAAAATCAAGTGGTTGGGGGGATTTTTTTCGCCCGCTTTGAGCAGCTGTATTTCTTCAAAGCAGAGGGGGCAAAGACGGGCTAAAGCACATGGGGAAAACAAAAAAACAACATTGCATAATGAAACGCGCCTTTTTCCCCAAAAAAAGAAAAGCCCTGCCGCCGGGTAAAAAAATTTCCTAACCACTTGCATTTCTCAAAAATATATAGTATAATATAACAGATACAGTAAATCAAATTTAATTTTGAGGAGAATCATTATGAGATTGGTAACTCGTTCAGACTTTGACGGACTTGCCTGCGGCGCTTTGTTAAAGGAAGCGGGCGTGATCGATAATTGGATCTTTGCACATCCCAAGGATCTGCAGGACGGACTTATCCCCATTGACGAAAACGACTGTCTTGCGAACGTTCCCTATGTTGAGGGCTGCGGATTGTGGTTCGACCACCATTCCAGCGAATTTGAAAGATTGCAGCTTGAAGGAAAATACAAGGGCGAAAGCCGCCTTACTCCCTCCTGCGCAAGAATAATCTACGATTATTACGGCGGCAAGGAGAGATTCTCCCATTTTGACGAGATGATGGTGGCTGTTGACAAGGTAGACTCTGGCAACCTTACCGTTGACGAGGTATTGAATCCTACGGGCTGGATCCTTGTGGGCTTCCTTATGGATCCCCGTACAGGTCTGGGCAGATGGAGAAACTTCACTATCCCCAACTACCGCCTTATGGAACAGCTTATTGATGCCTGCCGTACTTTGACCACAGAGGAGATCCTTGATCTTCCCGACGTTAAGGAGAGGATCGAAGTTTACAACGAGCAGACCGAGAAGTTCAAGGAAATGGTCAAGGCTCACACCCGAATCGAGAAGGACGTTATTATTTCCGACCTGAGAGGGGTAGACCCCATTTACACAGGCAACCGCTTCCTGATATACAGCCTTTATCCCGAACAGAATATCTCTGTCTGGATCGTAAACGGCAAGGGCGGCAAGGGCTGCTCCGCTGCAGTTGGCTACAGCATCATCAACAAGACCTCCAACGTTGACGTAGGCAGCCTTATGCTGAAATACGGCGGCGGCGGTCATAAGAAGGTCGGTACTTGCCAGTTCAGTGATGAGAATATGGAAAGGGATCTGCCTAAGCTTATTGATGAGATCGTAAACTACAAGGCGTAATTACATAAGAAAATGGGGCTGTAAAAAAAGCAGCCCTATTTTTATACAAGTTTTTGGGCGAATGATCAAAATCAGCACAACACCTCTAAGAGAGGGCTGCCGCTCGCACAACTTCCCTGACAGCACAAGTTATAAAATGCGGGTTCCTAACAGCACAACTTTCTTGATAGCACGAATTTCAAAAATCGACCAAGTTTGGAGTTTTGCCCAGCTTTTCAAGCAAAACTCCAAACTTGGTCAGATAGTAAACTTTTTTAAAAAAATTCCCAGCTTTTTCAGAAATTTTTTAAAAAAGTTTGCGGTTTTGAAATTCTTTTTAAATCAGTAAATTACCGCCAACTTTCCCTGAGAGCGGGTCTCCATTCGCACCGCATTCCTGAGAGCAAGTCTCTATTCACACAACTTCCCGAAGAGCGGGTATAGATCACCACAACTTGCAAGAAGAAAAATTTTTTCCTGCGAATATTGACTATTACCTCCTAATATGATATACTGAATAAAAGCCCTTAAATCTCTATCAATACAAGCATTGCCGAGGGAGGGCGGTTTTTATGAGCAACATCTTAATTGCAGGAAAAGACGAACAAGTATGCGAAAATATCACTCAGCTGCTTGATCAGGACTGCCATGCCTTTTCTCTCACCGACGGCATCAGAATGAGGAGCATTGACACGGGGCAGTTTGATATAATTATCATTTCCACCCCCCTTTCCGACGAATTTGGCTTGGACTTAGCGGCAGAGCTTCACGGAAAAACCGACGCCCCCCTGATAATCATCACAAAAGGTGAGCTTGCGGAGGAAATACAGAACAAAATGAAGTTCACAGGCGCTTTTGTCATAGGCAGACCCTGTTCAAAAGCCGCGCTCCAACAAGCTATCCGCTTTGCGGGCATAGCGGGAGAAAATGTAAAAAGGCTCAATGAGGAAAAGCAGCAGCTGAAAAAGCAAATAGACGACATAAAGATAATCGACAGAGCAAAAGCCTGTCTTATGCAGTATCTCAAGCTCACCGAGGAACAAGCCCACCGGCATTTGCAGAAGCAGGCGATGGATCTCCGCAAAACACAGAGAGAGGCGGCGGAGGACGTACTTGGCACCTATGATAATTTAAATTAAATCAAAATTAAAGAATAAAATAATAAGGAGAAACAAAATGGCAAAAATGAACGCCAATTTCCTTAATTTAAAGGAAAACTACCTTTTCAAGGAAATCAGCAAGCAGGTAAACGCATACATTGCGGCTAACCCCAATAACAAAATTATAAAAATGGGCATAGGCGACGTAACTCTCCCCTTGGCTCCCGTTGTTGTGGAAGCTATGAAGAAGGCGGCCGAGGAAATGGGCAGCAAAGCCACCTTCCGCGGTTATGAGGACAGCGGTCAGGGCTACGATTTCCTCCGTGACGCGGTAAAGGGCTATTACCGGAAAAGAGGAGTTGCTCTTAATAATGAGGAGATCTTCATAAGCGACGGCGCAAAGTCCGACAGCGGAAATATCAACGACATTTTTGACAGCAGCGATATTGTTCTTGTCACCGACCCTGCCTACCCTGTTTATGTAGATTCCAACACTATGGACGGCAAGGAGATCATATACGCCGACAGCACTCCCGAAAACGGGTTTGCGGCAATGCCTCCCAAATCTCATGCAGATCTCATATATCTGTGTTCCCCCAACAACCCCACAGGCTCGGTCTACACTAAAGAGCAGCTGAAGGAGTGGGTGAAATATGCGAAAAAGAATGAAGCGGTGATCATATTTGACGCGGCTTACGAAGCTTTTATCACCGATCCCGATCTGCCGAGGAGCATTTTTGAGATAGAGGGCGCGAGAGAGTGCGCCATTGAGATATGCTCTTTGTCAAAGACCGCAGGTTTTACGGGAACACGCTGCGGCTATACTGTGATCCCCGAGGAGTTGAGCTTTACCGCCCCAAGCGGCGAAAAATACAGTGTAAGAAAGATCTGGGCAAGACGACAGGGCAGCAAGTTCAATGGCGTTTCCTACCCCGTGCAGAGAGCGGCAGAAGCAGTTTTCTCCGATGAGGGAATAAAGCAGTGCAGGGAGATAATAAGCTATTATCTTGACAACGCCGCAGTTATGATAAAGACCTTTGAGAAGCTGGGCATCAGTTTTACAGGCGGCACAAACAGCCCCTATATCTGGTTCAGATGCCCCGATAATATGGATAGCTGGGAATTTTTCCACAAGCTGCTTAACGAGGCTGAAATTGTTGGTACTCCCGGATCGGGATTTGGCAGGAACGGCGAGGGTTGGTTCAGAATGACTGCCTTTGGGTCAAGGGAGAATACTGTGGAGGCTATGGAGAGGTTTGAGAAGATGATGAAGGCGTGAGCGGGTTTGATAGTTTGACAGCGTAATATATGATAAAACAAGGGGCTGCATTTTTACAGCCCCTTTAGTTTGTATAAAAAATCCGACAAACGCTGAACTTTTTTCATTAACGTGATATAATAGAGATAAGCAAAACACCAAAAATAAAATCATAAAACATAATCAAAAACCCCGAACAGCAAAACTTCTAAAAATAAAACAGCAAAACAAACCTTGCCATAAAAATAACAAATCTAAATTCGATTTTAATGAGGTTTTATGAGTTTTGATCAAGGCTATTTATTGACAGAAAGGAAGAGATAATGATGAAAATTAAAAAGTACGCATCTGTTGCTATGGCAGGAATAATGACAGCTTCTTTACTGACTTCGTCAGCCTTTGCTCTTGACCTTGAAGTGCGCGGCGGACAGTCCTCCGAAACCTGTTTTACCTATGAAACCGACAATAAGGCATGGGCGCATCTGATCAACCCCTATAACAAGGTGTCACTTTACAATCCGCCCAACGCTAAAATGATCGCCGATGATACAAAAGATCTTATAGTTCAGTTCACAGTCAGCGGCGTTCAGGAGGAATTTACGGTATTTCCCGGATTTCAGGTTTACGGCGATGACGAAGAAGCGGGCGAGGAGCTGAGCATCTGGAGTCAGAGTGACTATGAAGAAGTGGCAGGCTCGGAGTACACCTATAAGATCGACCAAGACGGAAGCTATGAGCTGGTGATCCCCTTCAGGGCATTGGCGGACGGCGCAGTCGACCAAGGAAGCATAGATTTTTGGGGCGATAATTTAGACAAGGTGGGCATTATTGAGCTTTGTTTTTCAAATGTGGGAAACGATGATATGACAGGCTTCAAGCATGAGGGCTTTTCGGTTGAATTTACGGGTATTGTGGAATCCAATGTTTCCCGCTCCGTTGCGGAATGTGCATTTAACGGCGGCGAGCCTGTGAAATTTTATGACGAATCACAGAGCGGCGCAGGGGAAGAACAGACCGACGAGCCTGCGGACACAGACGCTCCCGACGGTCAGGAGGAAAACACCGCCGACGCAGCAGATAATAATGCGGCAACGGAAGGAGAAGCGGTCAATACCACAGCACAGGCGGGATCTTCTTCAAGCTCCGAATCCAACCCCGCAGTGATAATAATTATCGTTTGCGTATGTGTTGTTGTAATTGCGGCGGTTGTTGTGATAGTTGTTAAAAAGAAAAAGAATTGAGATCAATTTGTAAAAACACCGCATGGCTTTTTTTGCCGTGCGGTGTTTTTCATTTACTCAAAATTATTACTTCTGCCAGATCGGTGAGATTTTTTCAGCTGCCGAAGTTTCAGCGGGCGTTGTTTCGGGGACTGTTGTTTCCTCCGTAGTGGTAACGGGCGGTTCTGTGGTGACAGCTGCAGTATTTGCAGCCGACCCTGCTCCCGAATTTACCATACCGTCTTTATCGGCAGGATCTCTGTCAGGTGTGGTGGTTGCAAAGTAATCAATACCCGGAGAAACGATCTGTGGTGCAGTGGTCTCGGCAGGGGGTTCGCCGTTTCCGTCCGGATCTGGATTTACGGGAGTATCGTTGTTGCCGGGATCCTGTGGGTCGTTGTTTCCTGCGGAGGGATCCTGGTTTCCGTCGTTATTTCCTGGATTATCGCCCTGATTATCGCCTAAATTATCTCCGGCATTATCCCCTGCACCCTCTCTTTCGGCAACGGTGATAAGGTTCTGCACCGCTTCCCGAAGTTCCTCAAAGGAAGCTGCCTCCACTGCCGCTTTGTGGGTGTCGTCAAGGAGAGGAGCGGTGCGTTCCAACAGCTCGGGAGTTGCACCCTCGGTCAGAGCGTATATCTCTTCAAGGGTGAGATTTTGGCGGAAGATCTCCATTGTTTCGTTCAGAAGCTCATTATCGGAATATTTGACTGTGGGCAGCAAGGCCGTCACATCAAAGATCTGCAGACCGCTGTGGTCAATATGATAGCTGTCATAATAAACCGTGTCGGAAACGGTGGAGAACACAAAGCCCTTTTGCTTCAGATCGGTCAGAAGCTGGGGAAGGGCAAGAGAGGTGTTTTCCAGATCGTTGTGGAAAAGCAGTATCGAACCTGACACAGTGTCCTTTTCTATCCTCTTTATGATAGTTTCAGGCTCGGGCTCTTTCCAGTCGATGCTGTCTACCGACCATTGGATCATTTTCATTCCCATGCCCTCAATGGTGGTGACAACGTTGTTATCATATTCTCCGTAGGGGGCGCGGTAGATTTTTGGCTCTTCTCCCGTTATCATTTTTATTTTTTGGGAGCATTTTCTGGTGTCCTCTATCAGGGCGTTTATGTTCATTCCCTCAACGTGGGGGTGGAGGTCGGAGTGGTTGCCGATCTCATGTCCGGCGTTGTACATTTTCTTCACATCCTCGGGGTATTTGTCGCAGAATTCACCTGTGACAAAGAAGGTAGCCTTTGCCCCTGCGTCCTTTAAAAGTCCAAGCAAAAGGTCGGTGTTGGAGTTGCCCCAGGCGCAGTCAAAGGTAAGGGCGATCTTGTTATCCGACCGCGAGACTGCGTAAATAGGCAGCTTTTTGTCTGCCGCAGAGACTTTCATGGAGGACATGACCGCCATAATTATTATCCCGGCTATCACCAGAACAGACAACGCGATGACCGCCATCCGCAGCAGCTTCTTTTTGGAAACGGTGTAAGTAAGCATAATAGATATGTTCCTTTCATAAAGCTTGTTTTTGTAGCATTTTATGCGGACAGGGGGGAGAATAGAACGAAATTTGGGAGATGAAAATTTTTGTTTTTTAACTAATGCTGATCTTCGGTTAAAAGCAGGCAAATTATTTGCGAGGATATTTTGTGTTCTGCAAGGAAGAGGCCGATGCCGCAGCAGAACACAAAACAGACCGCAAAGAAATTTTGATCGAAGGTCAGTATAAAGATATATGGGGCTTTTTAAGCCCACTTGATGCGATCTCTATTGACATTTGCATGAAAAAATGTCATAATATTCACATTAGTTATTAGTATTTCAAAAACAATAAAAGGGTGATGTAAAATGGCAGTAATAGGAGCAATTTTAGGCGATATTTCGGGATCGCAGTACGAATTCAGCCGGCCCAAGGATCTGGATACCGAGCATTGCGAGCTGTTTACCAAAAAATGCGAGTTTACGGACGACACTGTGCTGACCCTGGCAGTGAAGCATGCCATTACAAACGGACTGCCCTTTGCCGATACTATCAGAGATTTTGCCCGCCGCTATCCCCGGTCAGGATATGGAGAGCGCTTTATAAGGTGGATGCTCAGCACAAACGCAGAGCCGTATAACAGCTTCGGCAACGGCTCCGCAATGAGATGCTCGTTTATAGGGGAACATTTTGACACGGAAAACGAGGTCAGCTTGTGGGCGGCAAGATCCGCCGAATGTACTCACAGCCACCCCGAGGGAGTAAAGGGCGCCGTGGTTACAGCAATGTGTGTTTATATGGCGAGGACGGGAGCTTCAAAGGAAGAAATTTTCAAGTATACAGCGAAAAATTATCCCAAAAGCGATTATAAATACAGCCCCGAATATAAGCTTGAGGAATACAGGAACAGCTATGAGTGGAACGAGATCTGCCAGGATAGTGTACCTGCGGCTGTAAGGTGTTTTCTGGAAAGTGAGGATTACACATCTTTTTTGCGGAACGTGTATTCTCTGCCCTGCGATATGGATACTCTTTGCGCCATTGGCGGCGGTATTGCGGAGGAGTTCTATCATGGAACCGGGTTTGATGACAACAAGCTTCTGAAAGAGTATCTGGACGAATATCTTTATGGGATTTTAAGAAGTTAGTTTTTCTTATAAATAAAAGGACTGCCTTTTGGCAGTCCCTTGTTTTATAAATTTGTTCCAAACAACGATTAACGCTTGGAGAACTGAGGTGCGCGTCTCGCAGCCTTCAAGCCGTACTTCTTTCTTTCCTTCATTCTTGGGTCACGTGTAAGGAATCCTGCCTTCTTAAGAACAGGTCTCAATTCCTCGCTGTACTGAAGAAGAGCTCTGGAAAGACCGTGACGGATAGCGCCTGCCTGACCTGTTACACCGCCGCCTGCAACTGTGCAGACGATGTCGAACTTCTCTGTAGTGCCTGTCAGAGCGAGAGGCTGACGTGCAATGAGCTTGAGAGTGTCAAGACCAAAGTAATCGTCAATGTCTCTGTTGTTTATTGTAATTTTACCTGAGCCAGGATAAACACGCACTCTTGCAACAGAATGCTTTCTTCTGCCGGTTCCGTAGTAGTATGGTTTAGACTCGTACATATTGCTTATCCCTCCTTAAAACTTGAATTCTTCGGGCTTCTGAGCGGCATTGACATGCTCAGCGCCTCTGTAAAGGCGAAGTCTTGTCATAGCCTTTCTGCCGATGGTGTTGTTGGGGAGCATACCGTAAATAGCCAGCTCCATTGCCTTTTCGGGCTTCTCTGCCATGAGCTTTCTGTACTGTACCTCTTTCAGATGACCGATGTAGCCGGTGTGCCATCTGTAATACTTCTTCTCCAGCTTCTTGCCTGTGAGAACTGCCTTTTCGCAGTTGATGATGATAACGTGATCTCCGCAGTCGCAATGAGGTGCGTAGCTGGGCTTGTGCTTGCCCTTGAGCATAAGAGCTGCCTGAGCTGCTACTCTGCCGAGGGGCTTGCCTGCTGCGTCAAGTATATACCACTTGCGCTCAACTGTCTGGGGATTGGGCATATAAGTAGACATTTTTATATTCCTCCTGTAATTTTATTTATTCAGGGCATTTTTGTTTTTTGTGAAAATACCCTTGCCGAAAATAACGCTTCGGCGCAACAGTTGTTATTATACAAGGATTTGGGGCGGTTGTCAATAGTTTTTTGAGATTTTTTTCTTATATATCTGTTTTTCTCTTGATTTCTTTGCTGTTTTCTGTTTTTCTCTCGTTTTTTCTTTTGCTGTTTTATTTTTTGCGGTGGTGTGCTTTTTTTATGGTTCTCTTAGGGAAGTTGTGCTGATTTATGGTTCTCTCAAGAGTGTTGTGCTGATATATGCCTGTTTTTCGGGAAGATGTGCGAATAGATGTCCGCTTTTCGGGAAGATGTGCGAATAGGTGCTCGCTTTTCGGGAAGAAGTGCGAATAGGTGCTCGCTTTTTGGGAAGATGTGAGAATAGATACCCGCTTTTCGGGAAGAAGTGCGAATAGATACTCGCTTTTCGGGAAGATGCGCGAATAGGTGCTCGCTTTTTGGGAAGATGTGAGAATAGATACCCGCTTTTCGGGAAGAAGTGCGAATAGATGCCCGCTTTTCGGGAAGAAGTGCGAATAGATACCCGCTTTTAAGGAAAGTTGGCGGTAATTTACTGATTTAAAAAGAATTTCAAAATTCCGAAAATGAAGCTCAATGGCGCAAGCGCC
>JAAVIE010000107.1 GCA_014799325.1 Oscillospiraceae bacterium | reverse complement strand
GCTTTGACGAGATGAATGGCGTTGAGATCAAGGCGTTTTCAAATGCTAAGGGTGAGTATATCTCAGGCATAGAGACCTTTGGAGGCAAGCTGGTATTTTATGACTGTGAATTCAACAACTTTAAGAAAATAGAAATAAAAGCCTCCGACACAGGTAATGCCGCTGACATTTCCTTTGAAACAGAGGGAGAGAGGATAGCTTCTATCAAGCTTCCGCCTTTTGTGGAACCCGAAAAGTTCAAGAGCTTTGAGCTTGATATTGAGAAAGAAGTGTATGGGGTGCATGATCTGACAGTTTCTTTGGGTAAGGGAGCTAATATTTTGAGTTTTAAGTTTGTTGCAGGTGATAAAAAGAGAAAAGATGAGGACGATATAGAAACAGAAGCTATATCAGAATCAAAACCGCAATCCGAATTGGAATAACAAATCTGTTAAAATAATTTTTTCTGATAAAAACCAAGACTGCTGTTTATTTTTAAGCAGTCTTGGTTTTTGAAACATTTACGATTTCTAATAGCCGCATTGCCCATACTTTTTGTCCGTCAATTCAATTTGATCGGTCAAACATATATACATTGGGGTTCCTCGTCGTTCGGGAGTTGAAAGCTGAAACCCAAGACTTTCATAGAAACCTTCCCGATAATTCCAAGCTTTTATATCCACTTGAATTCCAAAACCGGGTTTTAATTTACTTCGCAAAAAGTCAAGTATCTGCGTTATCAGTTTTTCCTGTATTTCTTGCGAATCATATTCCGGCATAACAAGTATATCGGGTATCAAAGCAACATAACCGCCGTCCCATATCAAACGCGCCATTCCTACAATTTGCTGCTGATAGTAGGCTGCAGCAATAAGAGCGCTTCCGTCAAGTCCGTTCTTGATCTGTTCGGGCAGAATTTGCCGAAAGCCCACAGATGCGCGCAAGAAATTTACCTCTTCTGCCGATATGGTGTTTTTATAAGTTATCTCCATTGTACTTACCTCTGAAAAAATTAACGATCAAAAAATTTCACTGTATTTAGTAAATAAAAACAGTGAAATTTTTATATATAACGCTGCAAATTCAGTCAGTTCAGATCCGCCAGATACCTTTTCTCAAATTCACTGACAGGCATAGGCTTTGCAAAATAATAACCCTGGAAAACATCTGTGCCGATCTCGGTAAGGAAATCAACGTGTTCCTTTGTTTCCACGCCCTCGGTAATGACCTCCATACCAAGCTGTTTGGAAAGAGAAACTATCATTTTCAGTATAGTGCGGGTGCGCTCGGGATTTTCGGTCTTGCGGAGAAATTCCATATCCACTTTAAGCGTATCTACCGACATATCCTTCAGCATATTAAGGGAGGAATAACCGCTGCCAAAATCGTCCATTTCCACACAGAAGCCATATTCCCTCAACCGCTGTATCAGAACGGCCTGCTTTTTGAAATCGGTCATTATGGCAGTTTCGGTGATCTCCAGTCTTAAGCTTTTCGGGGGAATTTTATAACGTTCCACAAGCTCTGTAAAGGTTTTGTAAACGTCCGTAAAGTAAAAATCCTTGGGGGAGATATTCACCGAGATATGATAGTCGGTATAGCCTTTGTCATGCCATTCACGGAGTTTTTGGCAGGCAAGCTCCCAGGTGTACATATCCAATCGGCAGATAAAGCCTGTGCGCTCCAGTACGGGAATAAAATCGTTAGGCGGCACAAGTCCGCGCTCAGGGTGGATCCAGCGCACCAGTGCTTCCCCGCCCAGGACTTTTTCTTTAACGGAAACCTGGGGCTGTAGGTAGAAGCAGAACTGCCCGGCACCAAGGGCTTCGCTGAATTCGCCTGTTACTTTCTGTTCTTCAAGGGTAGCTTCTCTGATATCATCATTGTAGTGGGCTATAATCGTTGTCAGGCTTGATTTTATTGTTGTGATAGCCATGTATGCGCGGTCGCACATTACTGAGGGCTCAATGTCCTTGTCAACAATATCGTAAACGCCAACCTGCACATGAAGCTTATATGTAGTGCTTCCCAACAGATTGCTGAGACTGTCTATCGCATTCAAGAAAATCTCTTTGCGGAAAAGTCTGCGCTGCATAAAAATTGCGAAGCGGTCTCCCGAAAGCCTGCCATAGATCGTATCTTTGCCTGTGGAAAGATTCATCATTGCCTTTGCAATAGCGGTAAGTATCTCATCGCCCTTATTGATGCCGAAAATATCATTAACCAGCTTAAAGTCCTTGATGTCGGAGCAAACCATACAATATTCTGCATCGGGATTCTTCCGAACAGTCTCATTTACTCTCTCATAAAAATAATCGCGGTTATATATTCCCGTCAGACGGTCGTGGGTAGCGCGGTAACGCTCTATTTCCAGCCTTTTAACATCTTCGGTCTCGTCGTGGAATTTAAAGAAACAGCCTACGCACCGTCCGTCCGCATCACACAGGCGTTTGAACTGCTTGGAATAGTGCATTGTGAGAGTGCCGATCTCGTGAGATTCTTTCCACTCCGTGTCTGAAGTCTCGGACAGCTTCCTTCCTGTCAGCCATTCGTTCAGATAAGATGTAATAGGCACACCCTCAACAGTCTTGAAAAATGCGTAAGCCACAGAGTTGGCGTAAACGCAGTTTCCGTCCACATCAAAGCAGATAACGCTGTCGTCCATATTTTTGATACTGGAGGACAGCAGCCCTTCCACCAAGCCCTGTGGAACATATATCACATTGAAGTAATAGATAGCCACAGCCATAATGCCATAGGTCGCAACAGAGAAATCAATGGAAATATCAGTCACAACATACACAACGTTTGCGGCTATGATGATAATAAGGCTGGCTAGTGTGAGCCAGAATTTCTTTCTGTACATTGCGGGTGAACGCTTGATCTTGACAACCAAGGGAATGACAACAAGCACCACCATAGCGTATATTATCGTCCTGTGGAAATTGTACAATCCCCCGCGTTCGGCTATTCCGTAGAACATTGTGCCTGAACCGTCGTCGATCTTTCCGCAGTTGAAAATGAAAACATTTTCGGTAAATACATTGACGATCAGCAAAGCGCCGTCTATTGCTACAACGGTCAGCAGAAATATTTTCTGCCACTTCCGCATTTCATAGACCTTCGTGTACTTCAGCGCATAGACCAGCATATTTATCAGCAAAATGTCCGACACTGTGTAATAGACCGCATACATTACCTGAGCAAACATCAGATCCGTTGCCAACAGCGCCGCCGCATATGCCGCCATGGTAAGGGGCGCGGCGATCATTATGTAGCAAATGGCCTTGGTAAGCTCTGTTTTGTCCTTTTTGGAAATAACATAACTGCAAATCAGTATCGCAACAGCGAAGATCAAAAGTAATGTGGTGTAAACATTCCTCATTGCCATATTATCCTTCCTCATGCAAAAGGTATAAAGATATTAAGACAATTTTAACATATTTTTGCAGAAATGTCAAATTTTTTGTGGTATTTTATACAATTCTGCAATCATTTCCCGTTATCAGCCGACCTCATATACTTTGGCTTCCACTTTCCCGTTGCATAATGTATGACAAACAGTATAAACAGCAGTACATTATGTCCGATCATACAGCCCCAAGCCGCTACAAGACCATAGCTCAACATCTGTGTACAGATAAATGTTCCCACTATGCGCACACACCACATTCCGAGAACGTTGAATACAAAGGGAGTAATAGTTTTCCCTGCTCCCTGCATAATGCCCTCAACAACGATAGGAACGCCGTAAAAGGGCTCGGAAACTGCAACCATACGCAAAACTGTTGTTCCAAGAGAAATTACCTCGGAGTCTTTGGAAAACAGGCTCATAAGCTGAGGCGCAAACAAAAACAGCAATCCTCCCGACAGTATCATCAAAACCACCACCAGCGGAATAGTGACCCTTGCAAGGGCAGAGAGCCGCTCCTTATCCTTAGCGCCGCAGGCATTTCCCGAAAGGGTAGCCGCCGCAGTCTGCATTCCGTAGCCGGGGATATAAAAGGCAGATTCCACCGTGTTGGCTATGGTGTGCGCCGCCGTTGCTGTGTCGCCCAGGGAATTTATCATAGAAGCAAACGCCACATATCCCAAAGATGTGGCAAATCTCTGAAACATATTGGGCAAAGCAACTTTTAAACAGGGCTTTAATATGGCAGGATCGGGACGGAGCTTTTGTCCTTTTGGGGAAATAGTTTTATGCCGCCAAAGTGTTATTGTAATAAGGATACCGCCCACAGTATAGGCGACAGCGCTTGCGGCAGCAGCTCCCTCTATTCCCCAGCCTGCTCCGTAAATGATATAGTTCTTTCCAAATAAGGAAGCTTCTCTTGTAGGATAAATGAGAAAAAAGTTCAGCACGATATTTATCACATTGACGAATATTCCAGCTATCATGGGGGATTTTGTGTCTCCCACCGACCGCAAAACTGTGCCGAAAATAATGCTTGCCGTTCTGAAAAGCATAGGCGAATACAAGATCAGAAAGTATCTTGACGCCATTTCCCTGATATTTGCGTCGACTCTCATCCAAACAGGGATCACTCCGCTTAAAGAGGTTGTTAGAGCGGTAAACAGCAATCCCACAACGATTACCGCCATAACTGCCTGTCCCGACGCCTTTTTTGCGTTATCATTCTGTCCTGCACCCATAGCCTGGGAAATGTAGGCGAGAAAGCCCACCGCTATTGCTGAAACGGTACTGCCCACCAGCCAGCTTACAGTTCCCGTGGAGCCTACCGCCGCAGTAGCCTGTTTTCCGAGAGTGCCCACCATTGCAGTATCTATGTACTGAACAGCAGTCTGCATGACCTGCTCCAACACCGTAGGCCATGCCAAAGACAGTATTACAGGCAGCATGGAGAGAAACTGCTTATTATTGGTTTTTTTGATCTTAGTCATCAGCTGTTCTTATCCACTTGGTGGAATTGCTTTAAGTTGCCGATCTTTTCGTTTCTTTCTTCAAGAACTTTTTCCACATCGCTCCAATCAAGCCCCTGATTTGCGGCAAGCACCATAACATGATACAAAAGATCGTTTATCTCGTTCATCAGCTCCTCATTATTGCCGTTTTTGGCGGCAATAACTGTTTCGGTAGCTTCCTCGCCCACTTTTTTGCATATCTTGTCAACGCCTTTGTCGAAAAGATAGGCGGTATAACTGTTTTCTTCCGCAATTCCCTTTTCATAGTCGGACTTGCGCTGCTTTATCACTTCAAAAATTTCCTGATAAACTGTCATTATCTCTTACTCCTCCGTATTGTACATCTCGTTGAAAAAACAGCTGTAGCTGCCTGTATGACAAGCTGCCCCTGTCTGCTCCACATTTAAAAGCAGGGTGTCGTTATCGCAGTCGCTGTAGATCGAAATCACCTTCTGCAAATGTCCGCTGGTGGAGCCTTTGTTCCAGAGTTCTTCTCTTGATCTGCTCCAATACCAGGTATAGCCTGTTTCAAGGGTTTTTTTCAGGCTTTCCCTGTTCATATAGGCAAGCATCAGGACTGTTTTTGTGTTAATGTCATAGGCTATGGCGGGGACAAGGTCGCCTTTTTCAAAGTATTTGTCTAAGTTGTTTATGTCGATTTTTATTTTGCTCATTTTCTGCTCCCGAATTGAATGTATTTATAAGAATTTGGATCTTATCAGCAAAAGCATCAAAATTACTGATATTTTTATCAAAAGGAATATGCACGAAACACATTTGTGTTTTCAAAAGAAGTGATGAAATATGATCCATACCCCAAAAATAAATATTGTTACAGTAGGACGTTCCGGCGTTATCTGAGCATTTCGCTGTAAGACCGATTTCTTTACAGTTTTTTAATGCAGCTTCAATGTCAAATTCCGTAACATATTTATTGCCTTTTTTATCTTTTGCTGTACTTTCAAAATGTATTTTATCTTTTATCAAAGGTCGCTGACCAAAAGATAAGATCAAATCATAAGTATTATCTTTTAATCGCTCAATAAGCTGCTCCAATGATTTTTCCTTATGATTATCCAAAAACAGCTTATCGCAATCTTGAAGTCTTGTTACCAATTTTTCCGAGGAAGTGTCTTTAAATGCGGTTAGTAAGATTTTCATTTGCTATCCTTTCTTTGTGAGAATATGCTAGATCACCCGTAAAACCACACCTTCTATAATTACAAGATCAGGTTTTTCCTATAGATTTCAGATAAGGTCTTACCTTTTTATAAAGCGCGCCGCTGACATTTGCATTTCGGTATTCTTTATCAAATCCGTTTTTGATCGAAACTTTGGTTTTGTATTTGTTGATAATTTCCAATATTCTGTCTGTATACTCTTCATCGGTGATATACTTCAACAGCTCTTTTTTGCTGGCTATGCCCGATTTTGATTCGGAAACAGGCTTGGTGGCTGCGGCTTTTGTTTTTTCTTTGGTTACGGTTTCTTTCTTATCTTCTTTGGCTATTGCGTTTGTTTCTTTTGCAATTTCTTTTTTGACTGCCTTATTATTAACCGCAACAGGCTTTCCTTCTGCATTATTCTTTTTGACTGCCTTGGTTTCTTCTACCGCTGCTACTTTCTTTGTGTTCTCTTTTTTGGCTGCTTTTTTATTCTCTGCGACAGTCTTTTCTTTTGTGTTATTCTGCTTGATCTTCTTGTTTTCCTCTGCCGCCGCTATTTTCACTGTGTTCTCTTTTTCGGCTGCTTTATTGTTCTCCGGGGCGGTTTTTTCTTCTGCGTTATTCTGTTTGATCTCCTTGCTTTCCTCTGCCGCCGCTAATTTCTCTATGTTCTCTTTTTGGGCTGCCTTAGAATTCTCTTGTGTTTCTGCGTTAACAGTCTGCATGGGAATACTATCACGCTGTTTTAAAGGTAAAAAGTTAGTGATTCTTCTTACTGGAACGCCATTTCCGTTCCAGAATTTTACAATAAAATCAAAGCCCTGATCCTTGGAGATTATATAATACCCCACTTTTTTATCTTCGGTTTTTGCGATCAGGTAGCCCAGATAGGTGGACAGCTGAAAATCAAGAGCGTTTTTGCCTCCTGCGGCAACCTTGATCAGACGGAGATTTGTCACGTTTTTCTTCAGCATTTTTTCCAAAACAGTCAGACTGATAGTTTGACTGTTTTCTGTGTACATCAAGTATATTATATCGTCTTTGTTGTAGTTTTCAATTCCTTCAAATCCTCCCGAATGTACATTTTCAAAATCAACAAAAAAGTAATTCATTTTTTATCTTCCTTTCTTTGTAAGAATATGCCATATATCATTTCCTGTAAAGCCGCAGCTTCTGTATAGCCTCTCAGGGTCAGTAGGGTTATTGACCTTTCCCGAAACGGTGGCAAATTTGGCAATTCCCTCCATTTTTGAAAGTAAACTGTTCACAACCGTTTTTCCGTAACCTTTGCCGCGATATGCGGGGATCACCTGTATCCATTCTAAGATCAATTCCCCGCACTCCCTGTCATGATCGGCAATTCCCCCTGCAACGATCTCTCCGCTGTTCTTTTCCTTTAATAGAATCCACAGTTCGGGGCAAAAGACAGAGATGTTTTTATATTCCTCCAATTGCTCTGCTGTAACAGACAGATCATCATAGCTTTCATTGATAAGCCGAACGAACTCGTTTATATCGGATATTCCCGAAAGAATTTCAATGTCATCTACAGGTTTATGTTCAATATTCTTCATATTATGATAAAGCCTGAAATAGGGCTCATCGTTATAATCATTAAAATTCTCTTTGAAATAATCTTTTTCATGAACTATCTTCAAATTTTCGTGGATAACGGTTTTCTTATGCTTCCAATAAGGAATGCTTAAAGTACCGCAAGGGTTTTTCAGATAGCTGTTTAATGATAACACTCAATACCCCCCTTTATTTTAATGACATAACATAAATCTGACAAGGATTGCACTGATCCCATAGAGTTGGAAATACTTCAAACTCCTTGAACCCTAAACTGATATAAAAGAGATTTGTTTCGTCATATTCCTTGTATCTTCCCATTTGGACTGTTTTTACCTGCATAAAGGAATAACCCTTCCCGGCAGCGATCTCCTTTGCCGAGTTAAACAAGCTCTTGCCTATTCCCTGCCTGTGGTGTTCCTTCAGTACTCCCATTACAGCAAGCTCCACCGTTTCTTTGCCTGTTTCCTTCAGGCAGATAAAGCCCAAAGCTCTTTCGTTTTCCTTTGCGGCAAGCATTATTTGCTCCCTGCTGTCGGATATGTATTCTTCTCTTGCTTCGGGTATGCCGAACCAATCGGGCAGGGCTTCAAGTATTTGTCTTGATATAGTTTCTTTTTCGGTTTTGTCGGTTATTTGTTCAATTAACATAAAAAATTCCTTCTATAAAAATTTTCTTTGCATTAAACAGATGTGCAGATCATTTAACATATTTTTTTATAATTTCATCGCTCCAAATATGTACTTCAATATACCTTTCCGGACCAAATTTACCGTCATTGTTCCAATCCTGCGGAAGTCCGTATTTTTTGATAATATCGAGTATTTCTTTATAAGTATAAAGTTTCTTTCGGTATTCCTTACCATCGTTTATTTTATCACTAAATGTTGGCATAGAATCACCGTAAGTAAAAGAAATAGTATTTATATCAAATTCTTCGATCTGAATTTTTATATATTCACAGTTTTCATACCAAGAGTATAACCACGGGCTATGTTCCACAACCATATAATGCGGTGCTGTTCTTGATATTTGTCCTCCTTTTTTGGCAAACTCCGTTCTAAGTATTCTTTCACAATTACGTCTATATTCCACATAATTATCATGTCTTTGAGCAGTTTGTGAGTTTGGCTTTGTGGTTTTTATTGTATCTAAAACCGATTTTGCTTGTTCAATAGGCAAGTCTGATAGATTTCGGAACGCTCCTATCGTTTTGTCATAATAATGATATAAATACATTTGTATATTCTCCATATTGTGCAGAAACTAAATCTGCCTTGAAACAAAATGCACTACTTCATTCTTATCATTTAGAATATAAGGCACAAGCTCCAAAGGATACATCTTAACTCCGTTTCTCAGTTCATCAAGAGATACCCAGCAATACTTCATATCATAACGTCGATCGTCATGTCCTTCCATTCCCCAAAATGAGCCTTCAAGGGGAATATCGTTACCGATCAAATGAACTTTATAATATAAGCCTATCTGATGACAAGGCGTTTTGCCCCAACGCCAAAAGGTTTCACCCACTGCAAACAGACTGTCAACAGCTATTTCAGCGTGAATTTCTTCCATAAATTCCCTTTTCAAGGTATCTTCGCTGACCTCAAACCGAGATACATGACCGCCTATAAGAGAATAATCATCACCCTTGGGCTTTTGGAGCAGTATTTTGTTGTTTTGAATAAGCAGCCCCGCAACTCGGTAGGAAAAAATGAAATTATCTTCTTTGAATAAAATATCATTCTTCATTGTGATTTCCCCTTTATTTTGATTTCCCCTTAAAGAATCGCTGAATTTCTTCAATTCCTTTTTCTTATCCTCTGAAAGAGCGTTATACTCTGTATTGCTTATAGCTCCTTCCAATGTGTACAAATGTACCAAGCAAACATTGGGATAGGTTTCCTTAAGCTTGAAAAAAGCCCCCTTAGAGCCTGTTTCAATAAGCTTTTCGGCAGTATCTATCCCAACTGCTTTCAGTTTTCTCTCCAGCTCCTTGCCTATATTCGTCAATGAGGTCAAATCGGACATACTGTTTCTCCTTTCCCTGCTGATTTCCTATTATTTTATTCGGGCATTTTTACAAAAACCACTTTTTCACCGTTAGCCACACCGCCATATAAATCATCTGTCTTTTGCCCTATCTTAAAATAATGCTCTATAACAAACTTAGCGGAAAAAGGCATTTCAAGCTCTGACAGCTCCGAAAAATCAAACCACCTGACCGTTCCCTCATTAGACACAAGCTCTTTATCAACATCATTTAACTCGGCAAAGAAGAAATAATTCTGTCTGACCTCCCCGTTAGCTCTCCGCAAAGTAATATACCGCAAGGACAAATTATCAATATCACACTCTTTGAGTCCCAATTCTTCCTCTAATTCCCGCAGTACACAGGCTCTTGCATCGTTCAGCTCACATTCCTCAAAATGACCTCCTGCTGAACCTACCCAGACATTATTGACAACTTTGCCGCCCTGACGGAAAAGCAGCAGCATTTTGTTTTTGCTTTTGTTTGTTATGTATATTGAGGTCATATTTCTTAATTTTCCGTCCATTAGCCTAATCTCCCCTACATTTAAATTTATAGCAAATCGGACGTCCGTGTATATCGTTCTGCAACTCACACCTTTTTCTTAAAGGATACCCAAACTTCTCACCCTTTTTTATAGCTTGAACAGGCGGAACATAGATTTCGGAGTCCTTCCAGACTATACGCGCATACAGGATCCCGTCCTCAAATCCGTAATGCTGAAAGGGATTAACAATACCGTCGGGAGTGGGATAAGCATTCTGAAAATTCGGTTTTCCGTCATAATCTCTTAGTGAAGGCGACCCTGCAAAATTTTCGGTAAAGCATACCGCAGGATCATTGCTGATCTCTCGGCTGAATTTCTCATAAAATTTATCTTTGTTGGACAAATACAGCTCATAATCGGCTTTTTCGATACGGTAATACCTTTCGTAAGGAGCCACCCACCATATCATAATTGCCATAAAGTAGGTGTCTATATCGGGAATATACATAAGTCTGAACTGCTTTTTTTGATCTACAGCTTCTCCGACATAGGGCAGCTTTTTAAAGTCAATATTTTTCAATTTTTCACTCCCAACATATTTTTTTAAAAAAGCTTGCTGTTTTATTTTTCTCAAAAACTATATCAGATTTCCGTCCTTGTCATAATGCCACTCTTTGGGCATATTCCCTATAAAAGGAAAATCCTCCAAGCCCTTCCACTGTATACTGTGCCAATCTCCCATAAACATATCATTGAAGAAATCCACAGGCTTCGGAAAGGGAGCATACAGCTGCGGCGGCTCGGTATTGTTGTTGCACCACTCCGCATATTCTCTGCAAAAGGTCTTATATTCGGGCATAGACAGCTTTTGAAGCTCGTCCTTGTCAAGTATTCTCGCTGCCAATCTGTATAAACCGTGAGCGGGAAGATAATGCCTTTTTTCCATAGGGGTCAGATCGTTGTGTAAGACCTTGCAGGCATCGTTTAAATATTCGCTCGCCTTTGATACATCATGCTCCTGCAGTGCCAGCATATAAGCAATAGCGGCAACATCACATTTAGGCGATTTTCCCGCAGCGAATTTTGTCGCCTTTGGGATAATGTAATTCAAAATTTCCTCGTCCTGATACCACATTCCCCCCAACAAGATCTCTCCCACTCTGCACATAGGATAAATGCCTTTCCGCATCTCAATATGTACCTTTAGGCTGAGATTTTTCGGGAAAAGATGCTCAACGCCCTTATCATCTCCCACCGCAACAGCATTCAAGGATTCAAAAAAATTCCAGTGGGGGTAGTTAAGATCCACATAGGTCGGAAAAATATCCAACCTGTTGCGCTGATAATATAAATTGTTCAAAGCCGACCAATCTTTAGCATTATACAAGGCTTCGATCTCATCCTCAAAAGCTCCCCCTTGGTAGTAATTGAATATCCAATAAAGATGTTGCAGATCGTAGTGATCCCAGCCCGGATCCAGCTCATTCATTTTATAAAAGCGTTCCACGACTTTTTGGATATAATTATTGTATGTGTCCATGTTTTTCATTTTTCTTTCCTCTCATTTGCGTTAAAATAAAGCGGGTATTTATAACTCAAAATATTCCGCACCAAGGGATTGGGCTATCTCTTTCAACTTGTCGGGCAGTTCATCATAGAAATCATCATTGCCGATACAGCCGTCCTTATACACTATATCCACATCTCCGTACAAGGCTCTCCCTTTGATATTTATCACTAATTTCTGTTTTGTGATAGGGTTTATCCCTTCTGTTTTTTCCGCTAAGATCAGATCATTGTCCGATTTGACATAATCGATCCATTCCTGCAATGAAATATCGGGCTCTCTTTTTATGAATATATCCATTATAAATACCTCTAAACTGAAAAAACATGATTTTTACCTTTTAAAAAACTCTTCTTTTGTCAGCCTCCAATGATATTGCAGCTTACCCTTATGGGGTTGTGGGATTTCTTCTGTTAAAATAAGTTGAAATCCGTTCTTTTCCCATACTCTCTTTGACCGAATATTATAATCTTCGCAAAAGCAATGCAAAACATCTACACGCTCACATTCAAAGGCATATTTCACTAGCATGCCAATAAAAAGCGTACCGATACCTTTACCCCAATAGGCTTTTTCCCCAATCGACATATCAATTCTTCTTACATCAGTATCAGCTGCATACATTTTTTTAATCTCAGTAAGATTCATTTTTTGCAGCCAACATTCTCCTATAATTTTATCGTTTACTTCAACCACAAAGCAAAAATTATTTTGCGATATTCCTCCATAAATCTGATGAACCACATTTTGCGAGTAACATTCAACATCTTCACCCTCTGTCCAATATAACACCTCAGGATCAGAATTCCATTTATACAAATATGACAAATGTTCATCGGAAAGAGGGCGCAATACAATTTTATACTGTTCATTTCCGCCAATCAATGTAATATCATGTGTCTTAATAATTTTTGCCATATTCTTTTCCTCCAAATTATAATTTATTCAGCTTGGCAATATGGGGTTCTTAGACCCTTTTTCATTATGCTGCTCTCATATTCCACATATCCATTTTTAGGATAAAATTGCCAAGATTCAAACCATTGTTCTTTTGGCATACCCAGATGTACAACAGTTGCAGTTTTTCCACAACTTTTTGCATACTCTTCAGCTGTATTTAACAGTTTAGTTCCGATACCTTTATGCTTGATATTATATTTTACGAAAAGCCTATGTATATAGCATTCAGTAGAGTTTTCAATTGGTTTTACTCCTACACTTCCTATAACTCTATCATTATCATCAATCGCTATCCAAAATCTACCGCCTTCATCAACATAGTGTTTTTGAATATCAAGCAAGTCCTCATTAAGTCCCGGTACTCTACCAAGTGCATTTTTCGCTTCAAGAATCATAAATATCAAGTCATCTCTATATCTGTTTTCAAACAAAATAATTTTCATTTTCTCTTCTCCCAAGCCCCCGAATTTCCTTATCAAATTTACACCTATGTTAAATTCTGACTGCGATTCCCCGCGTCTTCAAATCCTCCTTAACCTCTTTGACTGTAAGCTCTCCAAAATGAAACAGCGAAGCCGCCAAAGCCGCAGAAGCGTTGGTTTCCTCCAGCACCTCGGAGAAATCCGACAGCTTGCCCGCTCCTCCGCTGGCAATAACGGGAATTGTGACCTTACCGCAAACATAGTTGAGCATCTCTTTATCAAAGCCGTTTCGCGTTCCGTCTGCGTCCATAGAATTAAGGCAGATCTCTCCCGCGCCTCTCTGCTGTATCTCCTCCACCCACTTTCCAAGCTCTATTTTCATATCAACACGTCCGCCGTTTTTGTAGACGGTGTAGCCGCCCTTACCGTCGCGCTTTGCATCAATACCCACAACAACGCACTGACTGCCGAATATTTTAGCGGCTTCATTTATCAGATCGGGATCATTAAGCGCCTGAGAATTTATGGAGACCTTGTCTGCCCCTGCCCTTAATGTATCGCGGAAATCGTCAATGGTGGCAATACCGCCGCCTACGCAAAGAGGAACAAATACCCTTTTGGCAACTTCACGAACTATATCGAGCATAAGCCCTCTTCCCTCCGCAGATGCGGTAATATCATAAAACACTAGCTCGTCTGCGCCCTGTCTGTTGTACTGCTCGGCATAAGCGACAGGATCGCCAACTTCCTTTATTCCCTCAAAGTTTACGCCCTTTACCACCTTTCCGTTTCTGACGTCAAGGCAAGGGATTATTCTTTTTGCAAGCATATTTATATCCTTTCTTTTTAAAGGGTAATTCCGATAACTCGCATAACCTCACTGTATTTATCGGAATACAACCTTTTGCTTTCATCAGATAATTTGTTATAGCTTCGTTCAAGCTTATTTCGTACAAACTCAGTTCCCTCCGCTATACCTAATTTTCGCTTTACATAAGCCAGATAAAAAAGCGACGACACGGAATCAAAGTGCGAGATCGCATCTGCATCGGCAACGCATATTTCTTCAATACTTATCTTTTCATTCGGTTTGCTGCCGCGATGATTTAAAATACATTTCTTCACAAGTTCGATCTTGTCATATCCAAAACTGCTTAAAATTTCCTCCGCTATCCTCGCTCCATGAATATGGTGCTCTTCATACATTGAATAATCGGTAACGGAAGCAATATCATGAAGCCATGCTGCTATTGTCACCGCTTCAACATCTCCGCCGTATTTTTCCGCAAGAAATACAGCGTTTTCAACCACTGCGCAAATATGATAATAACAGCCTATTCCAAAGAAATTGCTTTCACTTTCACAGCGTTGCTTAACTTCATTTTGAATAAATCTAATAATATCCTCACGCATTTTTTAATCACCGCTACCCGCATATCTCACCGCTTCGGCAAGATCAAGGCTTCCCGAATAAATGCTTTTGCCGCAAATAGCCCCGTATAGCCCCATTTTCTTGCAGACCCGTATATCCTCCATATCATGCACTCCGCCGCTGGCAGTAATATTACACCTATCGCCCACCGCATTTTTCAGCGCCGAAAGCTGTTCCGCATTTACCCCGGACAAAGTTCCGTCCTTGGAAATATCGGTGAAAATTATATTCCTGACTCCCGCCTTTATCATTTCCAAGGAAAGGTCAATATAATTCACCTGAGAGCTTTCAAGCCAGCCCTCCGCCGCAACGATCCCGTTTTTAGCGTCAATTCCCACTGCGATCTTCTCTCCGTACTCCTTAACGGAGTCTATAACGATCTGAGGATCTTTCAGCGCAACAGAGCCTAAAATAACCCGTGAAATTCCCCTTGAAATATAATACTCCACCGTCTCAAGGCTGCGGATACCTCCGCCGACCTCAACCTTTAGATCGGTATTTTTGGCAATATCAAGGAAGATATCACCATTTACGGGTTTCCCTTCCTTTGCCCCGTCCAAGTCTACTGTATGTATCCAGCTTGCCCCTGCTGCTTCAAAGCTCCTTGCGGTGTCCATATAGTTTTCGGCGACCTTGTGAACGGTGGAAAAATCGCCCTTTAAAAGCCTGACGCAGTTTCCGTCCTTTATGTCTATTGCAGGTAAAATAATCATAATTGTTTTTCCTTTTTATCGTTAAATTCAACCCCATAAGAATATATTCTGCCGCAGCTTTCACAGATATAGTTTTGCATCTTCATATTCTTGGGGAAGTTGTATCCGTTAGGGACAGACACAGTTTGTAAATATGTTATTCCTGAGGATATTTTACATTCGATAAGTTTGCCGCCGCAATCGCATTTTTTATCCATTTTGGTTCTCCTTCAATATAAAATATTTTTTAGCTCTAAAAGATTAACAATCGTATAATCGGACTGCTCCAAAGGACAGGTTGGGGAACAATAAGCGCTGAAGCCTTGTTTTATCCAAATTGTTTTCATTCCCAAAGCCTTTGCGGGAGCAATATCATTATCAAGCCTGTCCCCGATCATTACAGAATTTTCGGCAGAACAGCCCGCACTTTTAAACGCTCTGCGAAAAATTTCAGGGTCGGGCTTTGCAACTCCCTCCTCCGCCGAAGCGGTTATCGAACTGAAATATCTGCGAATCGCATATTCTTCAAGACGTTTCTCTGTTCCAAAGTCTTGATTTGCAATAGCACCGATTATGTAATTCTTACCGTGCAGGTACTGCAAAATTTCTTCGGTTTCGGGATAAAGCCTTTCATCTTCACGATGCCACGGCGTTTTCTTCAATCCAAAAAACTTTATTGCTTCAAGATCACCCTTTAAATTTTGCTTTTGAAAGAATATTCTCTTTTCGGTGAATTGTTCAAAGGTAATATCCGTTCCTGCAATAGCATCATGAATGCGGTGGTTGTAACACTCTGTTTCATCAACCAGTGTTGAACCTATATCAAAAAAGACATGAGTTATTTTCGGAAACATATTCACATAACCTCTCTATTATAATTACGGAGTAATTTACAAAAATCACATATTATAGACCGCTGCATAATTTTTCCGTTATCTTTATATTATATCAGTTTTTTTAAACAGTGTCAAACCTGCCGAAAAGAACTTCCAACCTCAGGTTGGAAAAAGAAAAACCACGTCAAACCAACAGGTTATTGCTTTTTCGTCCAAACTCCTATATACTGTAATTGTGATCACAAAATATACTAAAAGGAGTTTTAATAATGGATATTAATATAAGCGAACAAATAGCGTTTTTAAGAAAGCAAAGAGGAATAACGCAGGAGGAATTGGCTTTAGCTTTGGGAGTTACAAATCAGTCTGTTTCCAAATGGGAAAATGACATCTGCTGTCCCGATATTCAGCTATTGCCCAAAATAGCAGAATTATTCAACGTTTCTGTCGATGCTCTTCTGGGCTATAAAACACCGTCGGAAAATGAAGATGTAATTCTGCAATTAAAAGATTTTTTCAACTCACTATCGGAAAACGGAAAAACCGATTTTGCTTTCAGAGCAGTCACCGCTTTGCATACACTTATTTTATCTGACTATCTGGCAGGATCAGACGATCCTGTTTCGGGCTGGGACATCAACAGCGCAATGGAGAATGCCGCCAAATCGGAGTGGGGCTATTCCTGCGTATCTGTTCCGGAAATCACCACCACAATGAGCAAGGGTTCGGTTTTCTTTTCCAACAACAAGAACATCTGCTTTTCGGGTCTTGATATAAACAAAGTATGCTGTATAACCCAAGCATTTTCCAATATTGATAATCTGAAAATAGCTGCCGTTTTATATCAGCTCACTGTCTCTTCGGAGGATATTTTCGTGTCAACAAAGGAAATAAGCGAAAAAGTGGGTTTATCCGAAGAAAAAGTCACCGCCTGTATTTTTGGAGATTTGTTCAAATTTCTGTTGGAAGAAGAAAATAAAGAAAGCCGATTTAGATTTAATGGAATGTACATGAATATCCTGCCGATATTGTCGCTTTTACGCACTTGATTTATATACAAATAATGATTTAGAAGCATATAAAAATTCTTCGCAAATACTTACATTCAGGTGATTTGCGAAGAATTTTTCATTTTTTTAATCGACATTACCCTTCGTGAAGCGCTTCATAAAATGAGTAATCAACCTTACCGCTCATTTTTTCCAACGCTCCGCTTTCTAATTCCTTGACCATAAGACATTCGGGAGCGGGCAGATGAATGTTCGGTCCCGCCGTTATATCAAACAGATAGCTTGACATAAATCCCCGCGGATTGTAATTTTTCGGGTCTCCTTCCACCATAATAACCTTAAATCCCATTTCCTTTGCTTTTTCAAAGCCATATTCCAACATATCCTTGGAGATATGCTGCCTTTGCAGTTCTGTTTTTACCGCAACAGGCGTCAATATCAGTAATTCATTTTCATATCTCCCCTCAATATGGAAATGAGAAAACATGGCGTATCCGATCACTTCATCTTTTTCATTAACAGTCACTAACTCCAGTTTAGGAATATAGTATTTCTTTGAACGGATTTCTTCCACTAACCGACGAACTGTCTTTCCTTCCTCAGGGCTGTCGGATTCCGAAAAAACATTTTGTACCAGATCAAGAGATGAAATCAGATATTTTTTCTCCATAGATTTTATATTTCGTATCATTTTTTTATCACCAACTTTTATTATAGAATTTTGACTAATATCTCAAAATCAGTCGAACCAAAAACTTCCCCGATAACATTCTTAACATCTTTCCAATCAAGCTTATCCAATCCACAACCTATTTTAGGCATTGCGATTTTATTCAAATTCATTTCAATAATCTGCTCTCTGAAACTCTCCAGTGCCTGCCGCAATGTTTCAAGGGTAGGCTTATGAAAATACCGCTCCTTTGTCACTAAATTTCCCACAACAATGCCGTTGGTTTCGGTCAAAAGGCAATAACCCTTTTCACTCCATTCCCTCTTATACTTCTCACAAAGCTGTTTTTTAACTCCCATTTGCGCAAATATCTTTGCGATTCCCGCACCAAGGGCAAAATCCGAGCTGATACAGTGGCACAACACATAATTCTCCAAAATATCACTGGCAAGCAGATCTCCCTGCTGTTCGGAAAATATCATAGCTTTCCAAACCTCCACAAAATCTCAAGCCCGATCTCTCCGCTTTTCTCAGGGTGGAACTGCGCTCCGTAAACATTACCGCTGCCCACCAAGGCAGGCACCTTTCCACCGTAATCAACATAAGCGTAAACATCATCGCTTGAGCAATCCGCCGCATAGGAGTGTACGAAATACACATACTGCCCCTCGCCTATCCCCTTAAGCAGAGGACATTCTCTGTTATACTCCAAAGCATTCCAGCCCATTTGAGGAATAGCAAGCTCTCCCTCCGGCTCCATAAGCTTTACCGAGCCTTTTATCAGTCCCAAGCCCTCATTTTCTCCGAACTCAAAGCTTTTTTCAAATAAAAGCTGCATACCGAGGCAAATACCCAAAAAGGGCTTTTTAACAGCTTCTTCCTTTACAATATCCACCAGCCCCGAATTATTCAGCTTATCCATAGCGTCACCGAAGGCTCCTACTCCGGGTAAGATCAGTCGGTCTGCGCTTACTATTTCCTGCTTGTCAGAAGTTATTTTGTTTTCAAAGCCGAGAAAGTTCAAAGCATTCTGTACGCTGAACAGATTCCCTGCGCCGTAATCAATTATCGCAATCATAATAATTGCTCCTTAAATAATCTTATATGCTCCATAATATGCCCGATATTGCCCTCTCCCGCATATTCCTTCATATCAAAGAAGTCGTGGTCAAAACCGCTCCAGAAGAGAGTGTTTTCGTCACCCTTGACAGTAACCTCGCAGTTCAGCCTGCCCACATAGACCTCAACATAGCAGTTATCAAGATGATATGTAAAATCCATTAGGTGAGTAAGCCTTATCTGCTCTCTTGTGATACCTGTTTCCTCAAACAGCTCGCGGTAGGCGGCGGTCTCGTGATCTTCGTTTTCCTCGATCTTTCCGCCCACCATATTTATCAGCCCTTTGTACGGGTCTTTCAGACGTTTGCACATCAGCATTTTTGTGCAGTCCTTGCTGAATACAGCAACAAGATTGTAGCCCTGCATTATAACGCCCCCTTTGTGGAAAGAGAAGAGCCGTCGGAGTTGGGCTTAACAGCTTGCTTTAAAGCATAGGCAAGAGCCTTAAACATTGCTTCGGTTATATGATGATCATTCTTTCCGTACTCGGATTTCAGATGCAGTGTAATTCCCGCATTAAAGGCAAAGGCTCTCATAAATTCCTCGGTAAGACAGCTTTCGTAATCCCCTATTCTTTCATTTGTAAATTCCGCGTTGAAAATAAGGAAAGAGCGATTGCTGATATCCAATGAACAGAACGCCAATGCCTCATCCATGGGAACAAAAGCAGAACCAAAACGCATTATGCCCGACTTATCACCCAAAGCCTCACAAAAAGCCTTGCCCAAACAGATCCCCACATCTTCAACGCTGTGATGTCCGTCAACATTCAGATCGCCCCTACAGCTTACAGAAAGCCCAAAGCCGCCGTGAACGGCAAGTGCGGTAAGCATGTGATCAAAAAAGCCTATTCCCGTTTCAATTCTGCATATTCCGCCCTTGTCAAGGTCTAATGATACCGTGATGTCGGTTTCTTTTGTCTTTCGTGTGATATTTGCCGTTCTGCTCATTGCTGTGTTCCTCGCTTTTTTATTTTTACCAAATTTCCTTGCCGTCACCAAGTAAAATGTTTTTGATATTCAGATCTATTTCGTCCGGATCAAGTCCCCTTGCAATTAAAGGCTGTATCACCTCACGGCTTTCTCTTGTGTGAGGAAGCGTTGCGGCAAGCTCTGCCGCCTTTTCGTGATCGCCGCATTTCAGGTACAAAAAGCAAAGAGCTGCCCGCATCGTGGACTTTTGCTTTTCGTTAATTGATAAAGGAAGTCCCTTTTCAATAAGCTCCACTGCCTCTGCGGACTTGCCCTTTAACGCCAACACCCCTGCCAAGCCTAAAATCATACCCGGCTTGTTGGGATAGATCAGCAGCGCATCGCGGTAAACCTTTTCAGCGGAATCATAATCACCCTTGCGCTGAAATTCGTTGGCTGTTTTGTGAATGTTATACCGTGTTTTCTCGGCGCGGATAACGTCCATACCGATAAGCAGATCGACACTTGTTTCAAATATGTTGGCAAGTGCGGGAAGAAAGTCAATGTCGGGATAAGATTCATTCCGCTCCCACTTGGAAACGCTCTGCGCCGTGATACCAAGATAATCGGCAACGTCCTCTTGGGTCAGCCCTTTCATAATGCGGTACTTTTTCAGATTCTCGGATAAATATAACATATTGATTCTCCTTTGTGTTTTATTATGTATTTATTGTAACACAAGAAAAACGCCTGTTCAATAACGCATTAGTTGCTGTAAATTCAACTTGCTTAAGAATTTTCAGCCATAAAACTATAATACCATAAAATCAAAATTTCCGCAACAGTCAGATATCACAATAACACCGCTGATCCATGTCATTAACATATATCGGATATTTGGAAATATCTTCATATTCGGGCAGAGTGGCTAAAGCGTTTCTTATAATATGTTTTCCCATTAAATTATAGCTGTCGCCCTCCGATATTTTGCCATTTGACAGCTTACCTGTGATCCAACCCTTTCTCAGCAGATTCAAAAGCCAATCTTTCTTCTGTGCGATAAGATCACGTGTTTTCTCATTATTTAAATCGTAAAACGCCATAAGCAAATATGAAAAAGGTATTCCCTTTTGTACTGCTGCCTGTCCGTTTCCAAAGGAAAGGAACTTTTCGCTTAAAGGATCAAGCAGTTTATTTATCCAATCCAAGTTATCCGGCTGTGTCACGGCTAAAAATCTCAACACGCTGATCCCTGCCGTTACACATTCACCCTTTTCACACGAGTTGCCAAAACATGTCTTTTTCAGCCTTTCTGATGTATTTTCCACAAGCTGATTAACTCGCTCATTTTCGTGTGCAAAAATAAATAGCAGTCTTAATATTTCCAATTCATAATGATTTGCGTACAGAATATTTGTTTTAGGCAAATAGCCCTGAATAAGCCTCAGCTTTTTATTACCGTTAAAGGGCGGGATATAGTAATTGGGGTACATATTATCCTTTTCGGGGTCCACCCTCATACGCATTTTAAATTCTCGAACATCTTCCTTACTGCTTATCCCGTTAAGAAAAACCGAGACCGCTTTCTCTTTCTCTGCATCTGAAATTTCCTCGGCAAATACGGCTTTTCTGTTTATTTCCGTAAGAATTTGATACTTTTCCATACTCACATTCCTCATTTACCGATACTTTCTACGGGAATATAAGCAAATCCCGATCTATGCTCAAAGGAATCAAAGACTTCCAATTCCTGCGCACCGTTCTGAGCCATTCTGAAACCGTGGGCCGGCATAAAATAATTTCTGATATACGAAAAAAGCTCCCAGATCTCACATTGCTTCTTGCTGATAAGAAGCGCAGTATCCTTGTCCGTGTATGCGCGTATAAACAAGGAGGAGGGCATTTTATAAACATCTACGCCCTTTGGCTGTTCCTCCGTCATTACTTCACGCACAAAGCCAAAGGCGCGCCTTTTCTCCTCAAGCCAGAAATTTATGCTTAAATGCACATCATAGATCGGCAAGACGCTTTCTTTCAGTTTACCGAATGCGGCTTGTTTTAATTCTTCCGACATTGAATCTATTGCGGAATGAAAGCTGTCAATGTCGGGATAGTCCTTTGCATATATTGTTTTCCCCGCAAAAACAGTTTCGGGCTTTTCTACAATATCAAAACGGGCTCCGCCAATGGTGACAGTTTCAATGATCTTTTCGGGCTTCTGCATTTCGGTATCAAGCAATGTGTCAACTGATACGCGCAGTATCTGCGCCAACAGCTTCAGATTGTAAACATCGGGCAGACACTCGCCGTTTTCCCATTTGCTCACCGACTGTTCCGAAACTCCTATCCGAAAGCCTAACTCTTTTTGTGAATAATTATTTTTCAGACGAAAAGATCTTACTCTTTTTCCAAAGTCTTTCTGATCAAACATAGGTTTCCTCCTGTAAATCTGATTTTTTTACGAATCTGCAAATTCAATGCTATTATTATAACTGCCTTTACAGGAAAAAACAACTATAAAAAGGTTTAAGAAAGCACCGTAAAATACAACCACAAGTTGTTTTAATTACAGATATGTTGTACCATTCTCTTTATTTGAAATCAAGCAAAGCCTTCATCAGCGCCTTATTTTCCTCACTGCTCCCGGCCGTTATCCTCAGATAATCTCCCATAAGCCTTACCGCAATAGATCGAGAGAGCAGGAATTCAAAAATCTCCCTCGCCTTTGATGTTTTGATAAACAGAAAATTTGTGACGGAGGGATATATCTTTTCAAAAAATGGAAAATTCCTCTCACAAAGCCCGTTGTCAAGCTCGTTCAAAGCATTTCTGCAAGCTTGTATTCGTCTTTCCATTTCATTTGTGTCATTTAAAAGATATTCCGCAATGCTTTGAGTTAAGCTGTTTACATTATAGGGAGATTTAGCCGCTTTCATTTTTTCCGTGATCGTCTTATTTGAAACAGCAAATCCAAGCCTTAACCCCGCCATTCCCAGCGCTTTTGAACAGGTGCGAAGTACAATAAGATTATCATATTTTTCCGTGTCTTTGATAAGGCTCTGATCCTCCAAGCCTTTCCAGAAATCCATGTAAGCTTCGTCAAGAATAACAAGGGCATTGACCGATGTTATAAGCCTTAAAACAGCCTTTTTGTCAAGCCCCAAAGATGTGGGATTGCATGGGTTTGAGAACAGAACCGCCCTTATTCCCTCTTTCTCCACCGTTTCGATAACCTTGTCAACATCTATTGTCAGGTCATCTTCCTTTTGCATTACCCTGACATCAAGCTCATAAAGGCTTGAATAAAAGGAATACATAGAGAAATCGGGAGCAAGTGTCAGCACCTTTTCGCCCTTCTGCAAAAAGCAGGCAGTGATAATGCTGATAAGCTCGTCTGAGCCGTTTCCCGCAGTGACTAAGTCCGAATCAATGCCGTAAAATCTGCTGTAAGCATCAATAAGCTTTTTCGCATAGGGGTCTGGGTATCGGTTAAGGTTGGCACCCCCTACCGCCTTTGCCAAAACATCATGCGGAGTGTCAATAAAGCTCTCGTTGGCGTCAAGCCTGATCTTATAATCACCCTGTATAGGATCATAGGGCGTAAGGCTGACCAGTTTTTCCGTTAATCTGTACATCAGCGTATATCCTCAATTCTTACTTTAATGGAGTTTGCGTGAGCGGTGAGCTGTTCCCTTTCCGCCACAAGAATAATATCGTCTGCTGCCTCGTTAAGAGCTTCTTTGGTGTAATAAATATAGCTGGATTTCTTTATAAAGCTGTCAACGGACAAGGGTGAGAAAAATCTTGCCGTTCCGCTTGTAGGCAAAACATGGTTAGGTCCTGCATAGTAGTCTCCCAAAGGCTCGGGGGCATACTGTCCCAGGAAAAGCGAACCCACATTATCAAGCTTTCCTATATATTCGAGAGGATTTTCCGCAACTACCTCCAAATGCTCGGGAGCAAGCCTGTTGGCAATGTCACACGCTTGCATCATATCGTTTGCTATGATAATTGCGCCGTAGTTATCCAAAGAGTGATCAATAATTTCTTTTCTTGAAAGTGTTGCGGACTGCCTGTCAATTTCTATGATAACTTCATCTGCAAGCTTCTGGGAAGTAGTGACTAAAATCGCACTTGCTAATTTATCATGTTCCGCCTGTGACATCAGGTCAGCAGCTATATATTTGGGGTTGGCAGTTCCGTCAGCCAAAACAAGTATTTCGCTTGGCCCAGCTATCATATCAATATCAACAACGCCGTAAAGAATTTTCTTGGCTGTAGCCACAAAAATGTTTCCAGGTCCTACTATTTTTGAAACCTTGGGAATTTCATCTGTGCCGTAAGCCAAAGCCGCAACAGCCTGGGCGCCGCCGCACATAAATATCCTGTCAACCCCGCATAAGCTTGCCGCAAGCAAAATATCCTTATTAGGCGTACCGTCCTTCAATGGCGGAGTTACCATAATAATTTCCCCCACCCCTGCGATCTTAGCGGGAATAGCGTTCATAAGCACCGATGAGGGATATGCCGCAGTACCTCCGGGAACATACAGCCCCACACGGTCAAGCCCTCTCACACGCTGACCTAAAATAGTTCCGTCCTCGCCTGTTATCATATAGCCGTTTTGCTTTTGCCTTTGGTGAAAGGCTGTGATATTCTCAACGCAGTTCAGAAGGGCGTTTACAAGGTCGGGATCAGCTTCCGTCAAAGCATCGTTTATTACCTCCTGCGGCACTTCGTAATACTCACAATTGGGACAATCAAATTTCGCTGTATATTCCTTTACCGCCTTATCTCCTTTGGCGCGGACATCTGCGATGATCTCTCTTACTGCCTTTTCTATCTTTTCGTTGGTTTCGGTGCTTCTTTTTTCAACTTCTTTTAAAAATTCAAGCTCACTGCCGTCTGCGTAAATTTTTCTTATCATTTTTACATTCCTCCCAATTTGTTTTCAATAAGTCCTGTCAGCTGATCGATGCGTTCCTTTTTCAGCTTGGCGCTTACCGTATTTGCAATAAGCCTTGCAGAAACAGGCGCCACGTCCTCATAGACCTCCAAGCCGTTTTCCTTTAGTGTAATTCCCGTTTCCACAATATCAACGATACCGTCAGCAAGTCCCACAAGTGGTGCCAGCTCCACCGAGCCTTCGATCTTCACAATATCAACGTCCATTCCTTTGCCTTCAAAAAAGGCTCTTGTAACGTTGGTGTACTTGGAAGCCACGGTTTTCACTCCATAGCCCTTATAAAAATCTCCGCCCTTTTTTCCTGCAAGAGCAAATTTACATTTTCCAAAGCCTAAGTCCAACAGCTCAAAATACTTTCCGCCATGCTCCATTATGGTGTCCTTGCCCACAACGCCTAAATCGCAGACCCCATGCTCCACATAGGTGATAACATCGGCGGCTTTTGCAAGCACAACTTCTATATTCTGATCCTTTATGGGAAGGATCAGCTTTCTTCCCTTATCCCTGACCGCTGAAACATCAAAGCCCAGATCCTCAAAAAGCTTTACAGTGTCCTTTTCAAGCCTGCCTTTGGTAAGGGCGATCCTTAAAACCGTGTTTTTGCTTTCACTCATTTATGTAAACCTTTCATAATATCTTGATTTCTTCAACTTTTCCTGCCGAGTTCACTTTTGCTATTTTGCCGATTCCCTTTTTCTGCCCATAGTCCAAGGCTTCTTCAAAAGTATTCTGAATAGCATTTTCTGCGCAGATCCCTTTTGAAACAAGCTCTCTGCAATAAGCAAAGCCCTGCGCCGCCGCATCACTGTCGGAATAAACCAAAACCTCCGCAGGCTTTATCAAATCCGCAGTATTGTTTTTCAAAAGAACGCGGGCAACAGCATTGACATTTACCGCAAAGCCTGTGGCAGTATACGTTGAGCCGAAATCCCCCATTAAAGCGTCATACCGTCCGCCCGACAGAACAGGCATACCGTAGCCCTCTATATATCCTCTGAACAGTAAGCCTGTGTAATAATTAGCCTTGTTCACCAGTCCTAAATCAAGGGTCACTTTATCCTCAAACCCAAGATAGCACAAATAATCGTAAGCCTGCTTAATATCTCTCAGAACCTCAAGCGTTTCCTTATCCTTAAACAATTCTAAGGCTCTGTCATATATCTCTATCCCGCCAAACAATTTTGGCAGGCTGTAAAGGGCTTTCACATCATCACTGTCGCCGTACTTCTCCAGAATCGTTTTCAGTTCGGGAATATTCTTGTTTTCTATGTATTCTCTGATAGCTTCCGTTTCTTCCTCGTCACTTGTTACCCTTGAAATAAGTATTTTAAATAATGCGCTGTCTCCTATCTCAAAACGAAAATCCCCTGTTTCAAGAGAGGTAAGAGCTTCCGTTGCAAGGTTCAGAATTTCAAGATCCGCTTTTTTTGGATCGCCCCCGATAAGCTCCACACCGCTTTGTGTGATCTCGTCATCTCGTCCGCTGTCCTTGGGATTGATCCTGAAAATATTCTGATTATAAAACAGCTTTAGTGGAAAAATCTCGTCCTTTAGCCGTGTAGCCGACAACCGCGCTATGGGCATAGTAGAATCGGGACGGATCACCATAAGCCTGCCTTTGCCGTCCGACAGCTTGTACATACTTTCCTGTGAGAAATAGCGGGATTTTAACATAAAAACATCATAAAATTCAAGCCCGGGAGTTATTACCTCCGAATAGCCGTAGCTTTTAAATAGCCTTTGGAGCTTATCTTCAACGGTTCTTCTTGCTACACTTTCGTCAAAGAGCAGATCTCTTGTTCCCTCGGGAGTTAATAAATCATATTTTTTCATATATTACCTACAAAACATTAATGTAATTTTGCTTTAGCACATTAAAATAATAACACATTATATTGTAACAATCAAGCGAAATAGAAATAATTGTATATAATGATAAAAATTATCAACAAGCAGATAAAAATTCATTCATTATACTGATAACACATTATATTATAACAATGTGCTGTAAAAAAAACAGCTCCCTTTTATGCTTTTAAGAAACTTGGTGCTGATTTGGGTTCTCTCAAGAAAGTTGGCGGTAATTTACTGATTTAAAAAGAATTTCAAAATTCCGAAAATGAAGCTCAATGGCGCAAGCGCCAAGAGCTTCATTTTCGGAACCGGACAAAATTTTC
>JAAVIE010000106.1 GCA_014799325.1 Oscillospiraceae bacterium | reverse complement strand
TTTCCCCAAATGTATTGATTTTTGAGGAAGAATTTGTTACTATTAAATCAAGAAAAATAACAGGAGGATTTTATTATGGTTGAGTGCAAAGTAAAAATCAACACTATCAATGATGTTAAGAAGTTCGTAAACGCAGTATCCCTGTACGAGTTTGATGTAGACCTTATTTCCGGCAGATATGCCATTGACGCTAAATCCATTATGGGTATTTTCAGTATTGATCTTTCCAAGGAGCTTATTATGAAGGCTCATACCGATGATGAAAGCAAGATCAAGGCTGATCTGGCAGAGTACATAGTAGGCTAATTCTGTCTGCTGTGCAGGTCTAAAATTTAAGTTCACCAAAAAAGGGCGAAAAGTGTACTGTGTATACTTTTCGCTTTTTTGTTTTTCGGAAAGGAGTTTTTACATGAGTAAGAAAATGAAGCAAATAGCTGCAAACCGAGAGGTTTGCAACAGCTAAAAATTGCGACCTCTCAAAGGATAGATAAAAACTTATTCTTTCGGAGGTAATAACTTTGAGTTACAATAAAAGAAACAGAAACAGTGATATAAATACAAATTCAGCCTATACAAAAGGCGACCCCACAGAGCCCGAGAGCTTTATCTGCTCCACCTGCGGAAAAACCGTTTTTTCGGAGGGAGCAGGCAGCAAGCACAGAAACCACTGCCCACACTGCCTTTCAAGTCTGCACCTGGACAATGTTCCTGGCGACAGAGCGTCGGGCTGCGGTGGAATAATGGAGGCGATAGGCGTCTGGGTGCGCAAGGACGGCGAGTGGGCTATAATACACCGCTGCAAAAAGTGCGGGCACCTAAGCTCCAACCGCATAGCGGCGGACGATAATCCCGCAAAGCTGCTGTCTATCGCATTAAAGCCGCTGGCTTTGCCGCCTTTTCCTTTGGAAAGGATTGAGGATATGATAATCAATTCTTCCAATAACGAGGAAAGCTGAAAAACGTTGTTAAAATCAATAAAAGACTGTCAGATCGTATCCGACAGTCTTTTTGTTTCAGTTTTCATCTATCTCTGCATTGTCAAAAATATCCGAGTTGAAAAATCTCCGCAGGGTTATACCAAAGCCATAGCAAATTATGTGCAATGAAACAATGCCGGGATTTTGACTTTTATAGTTAAGCATATTGTAAATCTTTGAGGGTGATACTCCAGCAGTGTTTGCAATAGAATTTAGCCTTCACAACTCCTTAATGTTTTCAGCAGATATGTATTTTCATGGATTTTTTTGACCAAAAACAATTTTTCCGTTCTTTTCCTCATATTTTTCAATGCACTCACGAATCAAAACGATAACCTGGCTGTTTGCGGAGCGTGCTTCATAGTCAGCCACTATGTGAAGTTTATCAAGCATTTCTTCGTCAATTCTTATAGATAAGTTTTTAATAGCCATATTATTCTATTCCTCTTTTTAGAAATAATAACATATATCATTGGCGGGGGTTGATAAATTAAATATATTATGTTATTATTGTAATATTACCAATGATATATAATGTATTTTGGAAGAATAAAAAATACCCACAATTTATATTGGAGTGTTTGCTTATTTGCAGCCTTTTTGACATTTTTATCACCTCCAACATATATTATAACTTGACATAGCTACAAATTATATGTTATACTATATGTTAATAGATATGTTAAAAAGGTGTGAAAAAGAAAAAGGAGAAAACAAATGAATACATACCCCCTTAAACACTATCCGCGAAAAATACGATGAAATAGCCGAACTTTGCAAAAAAACGGAAACAGCCTGTTTTCCTCCCAGAAAACGACAAGATAGATTTAGTGGTTTTGGATATTGATACATATAAAAAAGTGATCAGAGAATTACAACATAGAGAAGATCTGCTTGAAACAGAGAAGTCAAAACGTCTGAAAAGGGGCGTATATCTGAACAGCGCTAAAAATACCAACGAATAAAATATATAAATGCTCTCCTAAAGCCAAAGGTAGGCTTATTTTATTAAACCAAATATAAAAAAATTTTAGAATTCTTTTTATTGACAGCATATTAATAAAATGATACAATATTATCAGTAAATGGACAAAGGTGATAATATGGCTAAAAATAGACTAAGCTCTGATTTAAGAAACAGGTATAACGAAATATTCCTTTACGATAATGAAATGCTTTGCATAAAAAATGAGTTTCACAGACTTCTTGATGAGGGAATTGAAAGCAACAAATTGGAACAAGGGCGTCCGGCACAAGATGTTTTTGCTGATATAGAAAAGGAATATCCTTGGCTTATACGATTCCAACAAAAATAATAAAAATGCTCACCCAAGGCAACCCAAAGGTGAGCATATTTTATTACCAAAAATATACCAAAATCACTTCTCAAGAAAATGCTCCATAAGCGTATGACCCACACCGACAAACCGCCCTGTCTTTTCCGCCTCTTCCTCACAGAACCTATCCACGCCCTCAACGCTTTTGCGGCTGTCATAGATAAGATAGGGAACAGGCGCATTGGTATGAGTTTTAAGCGCCAGCGGAGTGGGGTGATCGGGGCAGATAAGAATTTTAATGTCCTCCCCCTCAAAAGCCTTTAAAATAGGACCTAAAATAAGCTCGTCAATAAGCTCAATAGACTTCACCTTATTCTGTATCTCAAAGCGGTGTCCGCACTCGTCAGGCGCTTCAACATGGATATAAACAAAGTCATTGCCCTTTTTGAGAGTGTCAATAGCCGCCTGCGCCTTACCGCTGAAATTGGTGTCAATATAGCCGGTAGCCCCAGGAACGTTGATGACCTCCATACCCGTAAACTTGCCTATACCCTTAAGCAAGTCAACAGCAGAGATCATAGCCCCCTTAAGACCATACTTTTCCTCAAAAGGCGTCAGATCCTTGCGCACACCCTCGCCCCAGAGCCAGATACTGTTGGCAGGGCGCAGACCCTTTTCCACCCTTTTCTTATTGACAGGGTGATCCTTCAGCAGATCATAAGAGCGAATCATCATATCAAGCAGCTTTTTGCCCTTATCATTAACGCCCAGATACTCGGTTATCTTTCTTCCCGTAATATCATGAGGGGGAGTGAGAACGCCCACATCAAGAGTACCCTTGTCCCATATCAGACAGTGACGATAGCTTACACCGCTGTAAAAGCTGAATTCCTCATTGCCCATTTTCTCTTGGATAAAAGCGATAAGCTCCGCCGCTTCCTCGCTGGAAATATCCCCCGAGCAGTAGTCCACCATAGCCTTGTCCTTATAATCGGGCTCGTCGGAAAGTGTAACAAGATTGCACCTGAAAGAAACATCGGTAGCCTTCATATCGATCCCGATACTACCTGCTTCAAGAGGGGAGCGCCCCGAATAGTAAACAGAGGGATCATACCCCAAAACCGAAAGGTTGGCAACATCGCTGCCGGGCTTTAAGCTGTCGATAACGGTCTTAACCAAGCCCACCTCGGAGACCTTTGCAAGCTTGTCCATATTGGGCTTGTTGGCAGTTCCCATAGGGGTTTTGCCTGTAAGATCCTCACGGGGCAGATCTGCCATTCCGTCACAGAGCAATACTGCGTATTTCATTTGTTTTGTCCTTCTTTCTTTTGCGTTTATTTACTTAATTTGAGGCTGTTCCAAAAGCTCCTGAAGGGTATGCTTTTGACTTCAAAGCTTTTCTTATTCAGATAATCCAAAGCACCGCCGCCGGTAGTAAAATCAAAGGTCAGCTTATAGCTGCACAAAGCCTGCTTATCAAAGCCGTATTTCACATTAACACGGTTATTGCCGTACTTTCCGTCTCCTAAAAGCGGGTGACCAATATGAGCAAGATGCGCCCTTATCTGATGAGTTCTTCCTGTCAGCAGATCAATTTCCACCAAAGAAAGTCCCTTACAGTAGTCAAGTACCTTATATTTTGTTTTTATAGTAAGATTTTGGGGAGTTTTGGTATTGCTGATCCTCACCTGATTGGCGTCAGAGTCCTTTTGCAGATATGCGGTGAGGGTGTCCTCCTTTTTTGGAAGTTCGCCTACCGCAATGCAGATATATTTCTTTGAAAGCTCGCGGTTCTTGATCTTATCGTTCAGTATCCGTAAAGCCTCGGCATTTTTTGCTGCTATCACGATTCCGCAGGTGTTCCTGTCGATCCTGTTGCAAAGTGCGGGAGCAAAGGCGTTTTCCTTTTTGGGATCGTATTCTCCTTTTACAAAAAGGTACTTTTTAATGCGGTTTATCAAGGTATCGGCAGTGCCGTCATTGTCCGAGTGGACCACCAAGCCCTGTTCCTTGTCAGCAAGGATTATGTTGTCGTCCTCATAAAGGATATTCAGCATATCCGCAGCTTTCATAAAATCATCGGGGTCAAGGCTTTTTGGCTCGATAAGACTGTCGGGGAAGAACATATAAAGCCTATCCCCTTTTTCAAGACGGTAAGCAGCTTCTGTCCGCTTGCCGTTTATCTTTATGTCCTTATTCCGCACCGCCTTGTTGATGATGCCCGATTTAAGGGAGGGAAATGCCTTGGTAAGAAACCTGTCAAGCCTTTGTCCGCAGTCGTTTTCGCCGATCACAATTTCTTTTTTCATAAATTATCGTTGTATGCGCACAAAGCCGTATTTTTCAAAATGCTTTACCGATTCCTTAAAAAAATCATTTGAATTTGAACAGTGATCGCCTACATCTTCAAGGCTCTGCTTGGCGTCTGTCCACCGTCTTTCGGCGCTTTCCTCCTCGCCAATATCACAGAACCATATCTGATTTTGCCATGTACCAAAGGCAAGGTCGATTATGTATGATTTCTTAGCCACCTAACTTACCTCCCTTTGCGCCGCCTAATTTTGCTTCAGCCAAAATATTTGATTCAAAGCTGAAATTGATATTTTTCATTTCTCTATCTCGCTTTAAAGCAAGTGAGACCATAATATCCAGAAGCTGAGAATACTTTGTACCCAAAGGCTCCCACAGATAGAAAGCAAGGCTTCCGGGAATGGTGTTGATCTCGTTAAGATATATCTTGTCGCTGTCAACATCAAGCATAAAGTCGATCCTCGAAACTCCCGAACAGCCCAGGCACTTAAAGGCTTTGACTGCCATTTCACGAATTTCCGCCCTCATTTCCTTGGAGATCTCGGCAGGTATCTTTCTGTCTAAAGAAGCCATTCCGCTTGCCTTGGAGCTTTTTGAACCTCCCGAATACTTATCCTCAAAGCTGAGTATTTCGTGATTGCTGATAGGCTCTTCACATTCGCTTGCTTTCGCCTCATCGCCGTCGCCGCATACCGAGCAGTTGATCTCACGCAGATTCATAACGGCATGCTCCACCAGCACTTTTCCTGCAAAACCAAAGGCGTAATCTAAAGCGTCATTCAGCTCCTCATCATCTCTGCCTATCTTGATACCCACGCTTGAACCGAGGTTTATAGGCTTGACTATTGCGGGGAATCCAACCTTTTCTTTGATCTTGGCAAATACCGCGCCCGAATTCTTAGCGTACTCATTTGCAGAAACCGTCACACAGTCTAAAACAGGTATACCGTTATCCTTAAGCACAGCCTTCATAACATACTTATCCATACCCACAGCGGAGGAAAGCACATCGCAGCCCACATAAGGAATATTCATCATCTGTAAATAGCCCTGAAAAGTTCCGTCCTCAACGTTAGTTCCGTGAACGATAGGGAAAGCCACATCGATTTCCGCCATAGTGCTGTCGCCGAATTTCTTCATAGGGTAGCACACAAGCTTGGTCTTGTTCTGATCGTTCACCATAATAACGCGGGTGCTTTTCTTTAAAAGGGCGGGGATATTTTTGTATTCCTCAATTTTCCCCACACCCTCGCCAACATACAGCTCGTTGTTTTTTGTGATATAAACGGGGATAACATCATATTTGTCACGGTTAAAGGCATTGACCGCCTGAATAGCGGAAATAACCGACACCTCGTGTTCAACGCTTTTTCCGCCGAAAAATACGCCTACTCTTATTTTCATATTCTCTCCTTTCACTTGTGCTTGGCACAAAAAACATAAGCAAATTCTGTTTCAAAAATATCTTCTATAATCATCTCTGTATTTTTTATACATGAGGAAATAACGTTTGGATTATCGGGATACACTCTGATTTTGTTTACACCCGTGTCGATATATTCATCTTGGTTTTTATCAATAGATAAAACAAATATTCCGCCGTTGGAAAGCAGTGCAGACACCTTGTCGATTGCCGCTTGTTTATCTTTGATATGCATAAAGGTTAGGGAAGAATAGACAACATCAAAAACACCCTCAAAGCTGTAAGTCAAAAAGTCACCGCATAAAAGCGAAACATTATTGTGTTTTTGCAGATTTTCCTTAGCTCTGCTTATTGTTTTGGGAGAAATGTCAATTCCGCAGAAGCTTCCGCACAAGGGAGCAACACGCACAGCAAGCCTGCCTGTACCTACTCCGATCTCAAGAACGGAGCATTGCTTGCTAAGATCCAGCTTGCTAATAAAATCATTTCCATCCCATTTGTCCATATAGGCTTTAAGCGGTTCGGGGTCGTGGACGGGATCGTTGTTTTCGTCTATCAGTTTATCATAATGACAAACTACATCTTCATTCATTATCAATACTCCTTTATATTGTCATTTCCATTTGAATATAAAGCCCCTGCTGAAATACTATCTCAAAACCAAGGCTCCTATATAAAGAAACAGCAGGTTCAAGAGTTATTCGTGTATCCAGAAACAGCTTACAGCAGTTCTGCGCCTTTGCATGGCTTTCCAATACGGAAAACAGCTGTTTGGATATTCCTTTCCCTCGGCAGTCCTTTCTGATAAACAGCCTCTTGACCTCGCCGACATCGGGAGATTTTTTGCGGAATGCAATACACCCTATCGGCATATCCTGTTCATAAGCGATCCATACATTTTCTATATTTTCGTTTTCGCTGTACCTGGTATATATCCCTTTATCATCACCGAGAAAATCAAGCATAAAATCGTCATGCTCCGAAAAAAGCTGTAAAACCTGCGGATCTGATGTATTTGTCAAAACAATATTCATTTAAAAGCTCCAATTTAATAATTATCGGGCAGATCGTTTTCCAGCAAAATGATCTTTTTAAGCCCGCCTGTTTTCAGCATATCGCATTTAGCCAGCGCCTCATTAAGATTCTGTGCCACAAAGGTTTTCTCCTCGGGATAGCCGACCTCTTTAAGTCCGTCCACAATAGGCACAGCACGTTTTTCTCCCACAGCGATAACAAAATCGCAAGCCTTTGCCGCCTGTTTTCCGAATTCCTTGTTAAGCTCATACTCCCTTTCCCCTAAATCTACCATTCCGGGAGAAACAAGAATCCTATACCCCTCCATAAGCGCAAGAGTATCCAGCGCCGCCTTAGCGCCCGCGGGATTGCTGTTAAAGGCGTCGTCAATAACAACGGAATTTCCCTTATCCAATATCTGCATACGGTGGGGAACTGCTTCAAGGCGGTGAACAGGCATTTTCAGCTCCTCAAAGGAAACTCCCAGTTTGTTGGCAACCGCAATGGCTCCCACTATATTCTGAACATTATGCTCACCGATAAGCTTTGTGGAGAAATCCTCACTCTCGCCGCCGTGATGTACGGTAAAGCTTGTTCCTTTGGCTGTTACCCTAATATTGTCCGCATAGTATTCATATTCGGGAGAAAAGCCGTAGGAAATAACATTCTTGTCGGTCTTATGCTCTTTTATAAGTTTATTGTCATAATTCAGGAACACCATACCGTCGGTAATGCAGTCGGCGATCTCGAACTTGGTCTTTATGATATTATCCACGGATTTAAAGGTTTCAAGGTGCTGTTCGCCGATAGAGGTGATCATGGAATGCTTGGGGTGAACTATGTCGCATATCTCCTTGATCTCACCCACACCCTTTGCGCCCATTTCGCAGATGAAATATTCATGTGTAGCGTTAAGCGACCCTCTCACTGTTTTAACAACTCCCATAGTTGTATTATAGCTTTCGGGGGTCATCAGAACATTGTATTTAGCGGAAAGAAGCTTGTTAAGATAAAACTTTGTGGAGGTCTTTCCGTAGCTTCCCGTGATTCCTATTACGGTAAGGTCGGGCAGCTCGCTGATGATCCTCTTGGCGTCATTGATGTAGTGGTTATTAACGCCCTTTTCCACAGGCTTATTGATAAAATTTGCTATCATAGGCATACACAGCGAGAATATCTGCCACAGGCAAAGCACAAAAAGGTTAAAGCCGCTTGCAGAAAGAAAGATCATAGCTAAAGCGCAAACTAATCCGTAAACGATAACAGTTGTCACACACATTCTTATAACACGGGGGGTAAACACTAACTTTTTCTTAGCAGGCTGTTTCCTTTTACAGAAAAAAGTTCCTAAAATGATCAGAAAACTGCATATTATCAGATCCCAGGTGCAAACCTTATAGGGGACGCTGACATCTATCATAGAATTGCTGAAAAAATGCTCCTTGTCAATATAAGTAACTCCCAAGGGATTTTCCCCAAACAAAGTACCGTTCATAATAACGCAGGAAAAAAGCGCAAACAAAGCGGCTATAAGTGGAAAAATATGTCTGACAGCAACATCTTTGAAATTATTCTTTATCCAATGAAACTGCTCCTCAGCGCTGTAAGAGTTGAGCTGAAACATGTGCATATAGTGGACAAAATTCAAACCAAAGCTGAAAAGCAGCGCCAAAAAGAAAACAACATATCCGATAATAAATAAAGCGTAGGTCATAAGAACTCCTTATTTTACATCAAAAAAAGAATCAAGAATACGGCAGAACCGCCCGCCCTGTTCAAGAAAAGCGTAATGTCCGCACCCCTCAAACACCACCAGACCCGCGTCGGGAATCAGCTTTTCCATAAGCTGACCGTCCGAAAGGGGAACAGCGTCGTCCTTTTCGCCCCAGATCAGCAGCGTAGGCGCGTTTATATTGTGGATAAGCTCGGTAAGATCCTCGTTGACTACCTTAACAAGACACTGCCGCATCATGGGAGAAGCGGCATTATAATCTGCCGAGCCGTTTTTCTTCCTCAAATTCTCCAAAGCGTTTGGCATAAGCTTTTGACATATCTTTGAGGAAAGAATGCTTTTGCTGATCTTATAGCACTTGGTCTTAAACTTGCCTTTAGCCGTCTGTTTCGGACGAATGCCCGCGCTTCCCGTAAGCACTATTCTTTCAACGGTAAAGGGCAGCTCCTTCCTCGACATCAGCTTTATTGTAATACGTCCGCCAAAGCTGTGAGCGATAAGAAAACAGCTCTTTATCCCCATTTTTTCGCAGAACTTTATAACAAAGTCAACATAGTTATCCACATTCCAGGGTTCTTTGGGCTCGTCGCTTTCCCCAAAGCCCGGCAGATCAAGGGCATACACTTTAAAACGGGGTGACAAATGCCCGATTATCTGATTAAAAAGGGTGATATTAGCGCCCCAGCCGTGCAAAAGCAGAACATTTTGCTGCCCCTCGCCCTCACAGATGTAATTTATATTAAGACTATCTATTTCGGTAAACAAAATTTTCCTCCAAATGAAAAAATTCCATATACTTTATTATTATATAGCTATACTTGACTTTTGTCAAGAAAAATATGGCACTGATACTGCATTTTGCTGAAAATAAAAATTCCTCCGAACGGCATCAACGTTCGGAGGAAAAAGAGAGGTGGAGGAATTTATATTTAATCGGAATTTCCGTAGCCTTTAGACGTAAGGATCTGCCACCATAATACTTCACAGAAGCAAATCCGTTACTTTAGGTTGCTTTTATTGTATACTCCGAATATGATAGTTTTATGACAATTCTATATTTATTTTTAAAAAATTAACTCAAAAGCGTTGAAATTATTGCGTTTGATACCAAAAATCCCTTTGGAGTGAGAGAAAAATTCCCATTCTCATATTTATAATAATCCTTTGGAATTTTCTCCGCGGCAGTTAAAAACGCCTTTATATTTCCGCCACACGCTTCAAATTCCCCAAGGTCAAGCCCATCTGCAAGCCGTAATCGAAGCATTGCATATTCCTCATAACCGCCGTACCTTGCCGCGACCTTATCCTCCGTAAAAGTCCTCTGCTTTTTGGAATGTATAAAGCCCTCAATATCCCTTTCCACAAAAAATCGCTCACCATTATAGTATGAATGGGCGGCAGGTCCTATTCCCAAATATTCGTCACAATTCCAATATTTCATATTATGTCTGCAAATAAAGCCGCCCTTTGCGAAATTGCTTATCTCGTACTGCTTAAAGCCCAAGCCTTCGAGCTGTTCCACGGTATCAAGATACATTCCGCAAACATCGTCCTCGTCGGGCAGGAACAGTTCTCTTTCTGCAAATGGCGTGTTCTCCTCGATTTTCAGCATATAGGCGGAAATGTGCGTAACAGGCAGTTTTCCCAGCACCGAAACAGTTTCCGTAAGGCTTTCCGCGGTTTGCAGGGGAGTGGCAAGCATAATATCCGCCGAAATATTCTCAAAGCCGCACTTATAGGCGGTTTCTATGGCTTTTACGGCGTTTTCCGCATTGTGCCGTCTGCCCAAAGCCTTTAGCTCTTTGTCGTTAAGGCTCTGCACCCCTAAAGAGATCCTGTTCACGCCCGCAGTCCCAAGCTCCCTTAAATTTTCTTCAAGACAAACACAAGGGTTGGCTTCCAATGTGATCTCCGCATTAGGGGCAAGGGAAATTTTTCCCAGTATCTCACAAATTTCTCTCCAAAGCAAAATCGGTGTACCTCCTCCGAAATACACCGTATCGAAAATGTTATCCGAATATTGCTTTAAATTGCGTATTACCGCCTTTTTATACTCCTCCGCCATACCCTTTCCGTACTTTACCGAATAAAAATCACAGTAAGGGCATTTGGTAAGGCAAAAGGGTATGTGAATATATAATCCCCTCATATCACTCATCTAATTTCAGCACAGCCATAAACGCTTCCTGGGGAACGGAAACAGTTCCCAACTGGCGCATACGCTTTTTGCCCTCTTTTTGCTTTTCCAACAGCTTTTTCTTTCTGGTGATATCGCCGCCGTAGCACTTGGCAAGGACGTCCTTTCTCATAGCCTTGATAGTTTCTCTTGCTATGATCTTTCCGCCGATAGCCGCCTGCACGGGTACTTCAAAGAGCTGGCGGGGAATATTCTCCTTGAGTTTTTCACAGATCTTTCTTGCCCTGGGGTATGCCTTATCGGTATGAACGATAAAGGACAGGGCGTCCACCACGTCACCGTTGAGCATAATATCCAGCTTCACCAATTTTGAGGGAGAAAAGCCGATTATCTCATAGTCATAACTTGCATATCCTCTTGACCGTGATTTGAGCGCATCAAAGAAATCGTATACTATCTCATTCAAAGGCAGTTCGTAGTGAATATCAACTCTCTTGTCATCAAGATATTTCATGTCCTTGAACACGCCGCGCCTGTCCTGACACAGCTCCATAATGCTTCCCACAAAATCCGAGGGGGAAAAGATATGTGCACTGACCATGGGTTCTTCCGCAGTCTGTATTTCCGATACGTCGGGGTAGTTGGTGGGGTTGTCTATCATCACAACATCGCCGTTGGTTTTGGTGATCCTGTAAATAACCGAGGGCGCAGTGGTGATAATGTCAAGATTATACTCTCTTTCAAGTCTTTCCTGGATAATATCCATATGAAGCAGTCCTAAAAATCCGCATCTGAAACCGAATCCCAAAGCAATTGAGGTCTCGGGATCAAAGGACAGGGAAGCGTCATTAAGCTGCAGCTTGTCAAGAGCGTCGCGCAGATCCTGGTACTTTGAGCCGTCCGCAGGATAAATACCGCTGAACACCATAGGATTTACATTGCGGTAGCCCTCCAAAGGTTCGTCGGCAGGCTCGTCGGCAAGTGTCACAGTGTCGCCCACCTTTGTATCACCTATGGATTTTATCGAAGCGGCAATATATCCTACCTCGCCTGCCCTCAATTCCTCTGCGGAAATAAGCTCCACAGCTCCCATATATCCCAGCTCGGTGACCTGGAATTCAGCTCCCGTAGCCATCATACGGATCTTGTCGCCAACCTTGACGGTGCCTTCCTTAACTCTTATATGAACGATAACTCCCTTATAGGCATCATAATAGCTGTCAAAGATCAGCGCTTTCAGCTTAGCGTCCTTATCACCCTTGGGACAGGGAATCCCCTTAACTATCTGCTCTAAAACAGCTTCAATATTGATACCCATTTTGGCAGAAATGCAAGGCGCATCATCGGCAGGAATTCCGATAACGTTTTCTATTTCATCTTTAGCCTCATCGGGACGGGCGGAGGGCAGATCTATTTTATTGATAACAGGCACTATCTCAAGATCCTGTTCCACAGCAAGATAGGTGTTAGCCAAGGTCTGAGCTTCTATACCCTGTGAAGCGTCAACGATAAGTATAGCCCCCTCGCAGGCGTTAAGAGAGCGTGATACCTCATAGTTAAAGTCAACGTGACCGGGAGTGTCTATAAGGTTGAAAACATAGTCGTTTCCGTCCTCTGCGGTATAGTTCAGCCTTACCGCGCGGGCTTTTATGGTGATACCTCTTTCACGCTCCAGCTCCATATTGTCAAGGAGCTGTTCCTCCATATCTCTTTTGGCAACGGTTTTGGTAAGCTCCAAAATTCTGTCCGCCAGGGTGGACTTGCCGTGGTCGATATGGGCGATAATGCAAAAGTTTCTTATATTCTTAGGATATTCAAGTGCCATTTTATACTTCCTTTTATTTTTTCTATATATTTTTAGTGGATCAACATTTTTTATTTAGGGGATCTACAAGTTTTCCTCACTGCCCCTTGCTCCCAAAATATGGATAAGCCTTGCTTCCATAAAGTAATAAGAGCTTAACGGTCTGTCAAAGGAATCATAAGAGTGAGACGCAATAAGAATATTTTCAGCAGAGGGGAACATTCCTGCTGAGGTAACGATCAGAGTATGTGAAAACCTTTCGCCGTCAAAGGAAAGCTGTATCACATCGCCGATCTCAGCAAAATTCAGCGGAAGCTCCTCTCCGTAGGGACCGTTTCCCTCATTTGAAACGAGAAAGTTATACAGATACTCAACTCCCGTCCATGCCGCGCTCCTGTCATCGGGGCTTATGTAATACCAGCCGAAGTCGGGGGTGTAGTTCATAACTCCGCACCCTGCATACATACATTGTGATACAAAATTTGTGCAGTCTCCGCCGATATCGTCAAAGGCATAAAAGGCGGGATTTCTCTCGTAAGCCCATTTTTCCGCATACTGAACGGCTTTTTCTCTGTCGTACATAGTTTTTTCCTCCAATAAATATGTAGTATGATATTTATGGAGAAAAATGCTCCGTTATTCGGCTTGACTTGTACGATTTGGATTTTTTATTCGGCTTTACTTTTCTCGGAAAGAAATTCGTTTATTTTATAAAGAGAATCCTCCGTCAGTTCAAAATGCTCTTCCTTAACATCTTCCGCACATTCAAGACATACATCCTTATACCAATAAAGGACTTTTATATCCTCTCCGCCGAAAGCGGCAAATCTGAAGCTGCCCTTGCTGCCCTTAAAAACATTCTTGTACTGAAAAAAATCAAGCCCGGGGAGATCCCATATTCCGTATTTTAGCATTTTCCTTACCTCTTTATTACATAACTTTACATTATAAAATATACCATATTCTTTTGAAACTGTCAATATAAATTTGGTTTTACTTCCCAAATCAAAATTATATCATTTTAGGATTTCGGAAGCAGACATATAAATTTTCAGGTATATTTTAACAGTCGGCATGGTTCTTTTTTTGCCTATCTCTTATTTGTAAATCAAACCTTTTATAATAAAAATATTGACTTTTCTTTAATAATAGAGTAAAATATGTAATGTATAGCGGTTTGATGTCAATCGTTCTTTTCAAATCGGTCAGCAAGCTTTTTTAAAGCCTTCTTTTCGATCCTGCTTACATAAGACCGTGAAATATTAAGCTTTTGTGCAACCTCCCGCTGGGTAAGCGCCTTATTGACCGTCCCCTTGGTGGAGCTCAATCCGTAGCGCTGGGTAAGTATCAGCTTTTCCCGTTCGTCAAGGCTCTCATTTATGTATCTGTACAGCTTTTGCAGGTCGATCTTCAGGTCGACCTCCCTTGACACGTCTGTCAGATCCTTGAAAATATCTGCAATAGTGAGGGAATTGCCCTCCTTGTCCACCTCTATGGGCGCGTCAAGATACATTTCGTTCTGCTGGTGCTTGATCTTTCGGAAATACATTTTTATCTGATTATCGATACATTTTCCCGCATAGGTGGAAAAGTTGGTATTTTTCCCCTCGGAAAAGGTCTCCACCGCCTTGATAAGTCCTATGGTTCCGATAGAAATAAGATCCTCCTGATCCCGCGATTCGGAATAATGCTTTTTGACGATATAGGCTACCAGCCTTAAATTGTGTTCGATAAGCTTTTCCCTTGCTTTTTCGTCTCCCTGAGCCACCTTTCTTATACACTCCGTTTCCTCTTTTTTTGTCAGGGGCTTGGGAAAGCTGTTTATCCCCTCAAAATGGAGCGCGAAGAACATCAGATTTTTCAACACCGCTTGGATCACTGACATAAACATAACTGCCGACCTGCCTTTTAATTATATTGTTATATATTTTATTTTTCTCATAAGTTGTACTATGTTAATTCAAAATCAAAAATATAAAGATAAAGGGTGATTTTTATGAAACTTCATTCTATAAGGCTTCCCCACAGAAAAGCTTCTGCCGAAATGCCCACGCTGAAAACCATGAATCCTCCAAGAGTTGTGATAAGTATGTCACAGCACGGCGGCGTTCCCTGTACGCCTCTTGTTCAGGTGGGGGACGAGGTTAAAACGGGACAGCTCATAGGCAGCAGCGATGCTGTTATATCCTCTCCCGTCCACGCCAGCATTACGGGAAAAGTGACCGAAATAACCGACGTTATCAATATTGCGGGCAAGAGAAACACCGCTATAGTGATCGAAAGCTCACACCGTCAGGAGCTTCACGAAAGCGTAAAGCCTCCTGTTGTCACCGACAGACAGTCCTTTATCGAAGCTGTTAAGAACAGCGGCTCGGTAGGACTTGGCGGCGCAGGCTTCCCGACTTATGTAAAGCTGAATTTCGATCCCAAGCAGAGCAAGGCGGACACCCTGCTCATCAACGCCGCAGAGTGCGAGCCATACATTACTTCAGACTACCGCGCTTTGGTGGAAAGCTCCCACGAGCTTATAAGCGGTATCAAGCTCATAATGAAATATCTTGATATCTCCAAAGCCTATATCGGCGTTGAATCCGACAAGGCAAAGGCTATCTCGATACTTACGGAGCGCTGCCAAGCTGAGCAGGGAATAAAGGTAAAAGTCCTCCCTCACAGCTACCCCCAAGGCGCAGAAAAAATACTGATCTACAATACCACAGGACGTGTACTTAAAGAAGGCGAGCTGCCGCTGTCGGTTGGCTGTATCGTAATGAACTGTTCTTCCGTAATATTTATCAACGACTATCTGAAAACGGGTATCCCCCTTATCAGACGCCGAATCACCATTGACGGAAACATCGTAAACAAGCCTATGAATATATTTGTACCCGTAGGCACTCAGCTTTCCGAGATAATCAGGATCGCTAATCTGCGCAGAACTCCCGACCGCGTTATCTTCGGCGGTCCCATGATGGGCAGCAGCGTTTACGATCCCGAAATGCCTATCATGAAAACCACCAATGCGGTGCTGTTTTTCGACGGCGCAGTTGCCACCGCCCAGCCTACCCCATGTATCCGCTGCGGAAGGTGTGTAAGAGCCTGCTCTCTTAACCTTATGCCCACAGAGCTTGAATCCGCTTACGACAACAAGGACGTTGAGCGGTTAAAGAAACTCAAAGTTAATATATGTATGAACTGCGGAGCGTGTTCCTATGTCTGCCCCGCAAAAAGAAATTTATCGGAAAAAAATCAGCTTGCCAAAATTCTGCTGAGGAACGGAGGAAATGTATGACAAACTATCTTGTTGAGCCTGCTCCTCATATAAAAAGCAGTCTTACCACCCAAAAGGTAATGCTCCATGTGATCATTGCCATGCTGCCCGCGGTCTGCGCGGCTTCATACATATATGGCTTGCGCGCCCTGCTCACTATCGTAGTATGCTCCGCTGTCTGCGTTCTGTCGGAGCTGGTGTTTGAAAAGATCACCAAAAGACCCAGGACGATAAACGACCTTTCAGCCGTGGTAACGGGCATTCTCCTGGCCTTTAACCTGCCCCCCACATTGCCCCTCTATATGGCGGCAATAGGCAGTGTTGTGGCTATCGTAGTTGTAAAGCAGTTTTTCGGCGGTATCGGACAGAATTTCGCCAACCCCGCCATTACCGCAAGAATAGTTCTTATGCTGTCATTCTCCTCATACATGACAACATGGTCGGAGCCTTTCTATTACAAAAACACTGCGGACGCGGTTTCCACAGCCACTCCTCTTGTTTCGGATCAGACCTTTGAGCTTTTTGATCTGTTCTTTGCAAAAAGCGGCTGTATCGGCGAGTGCTGCAATGCAGCTCTCCTTTTAGGCGGTCTGTATCTGATAATAACAAGGGTGATCAACCCCGTGACCCCCATAGCCTATATCGGAACAGTGGCTCTGCTCACTTGGGTAAGCGGCGGCAATGTTACATTGCAGGTACTGTCGGGCGGTCTTATTTTGGGCGCATTTTTCATGGCAACAGACTACGCCACCACTCCTCTCAGAACAAGCGGAAAGCTTATCTTTGCTGTGGGCTGCGGACTGCTTACCTTTATGATAAGAAGCTTCGGCTCAATGCCCGAGGGCGTTTCCTTCTCCATTCTTATTATGAATATCCTTACCCCTTATATTGACAAGCTCACCATTTCCCACCCCTTTGGAGCGAAAAAGGAGGTAAAGAGCAAATGAGCAAGAAAATGAACAACAGAGCAAATAATCCCATAAACAATAGGGAAAACGATCAGGCAAACAAGCAGGAAAAGCAAATCGTTGATCAGAACGAAAAGCAGGAAAGACCGATCACCAATCAGCCTGATAAGCAAGAAAATCAAAACATAAACCAAACAGATAACAGACAAATATCAAATCAGACCGAAAAACAGGAAAACAAACAATCGGCAGATCAAACCCAAAATCGGGGAAATAAGCAGTCGGCAAAACAGCCCGAAAAACAGGAAAACGAGCGACCCGAAAAGCAGACGGAAAAGAAAGCGGCAAAGCAGCCCAAAGCTCAGCCTGCAAAGCCTGCCGAAAAGCCCCAAACCGCTTTTGACAACTTCAAGCCTACCATTGTACTGACCTGCATTACCACCATAGTTGCGCTTTTGCTGGTGGTAACTCACCAATTCACCTACGTTGACACCTCCAACATGATAACGGATAAGCTGATGTCCGCATTGACAGAGGTAATGGGCGAGGGCGATTACTCCATAGTTTCCGACTGGAACGAATATGGAGCGGAAAAGCCCGAAAACGTTGAAAAGCTTATAAAGAAAGCTGACGGCAGTCTTGCATTTGAGATCGTTACCGACGGATATTCCAAAAAAGGCCTGGATCTGGTTATCGCAATGAACAGCGACGGTTCCGTAAAGGGTGTTTCCGTGGTTTCCCTGGGAGAAACTCCCGGTCTTGGCACAAAGGTGCAGAATGAAAGCTTCCTGTCACAATTTGCAGGGAAAAAGGGCGAAGTCGAAATAGTCAAAAACGCTCCCGCAAAGGACAGTGAGGTACAGGGCGTAACAGGCGCTACCTACTCCTCAAAGGGCGTTGCAAAGGCAGTCAACATTGCCATAGATACTTACGGAAAATTAAAGATCCAAAATACTCAAGGGGAGGTGAAGTGATATGAGCTATTTAAAGGAATTTACAAAGGGTATTTTAAATGAAAACCCCAATCTTGTAATGCTTCTGGGCATGTGTCCTACCCTGGCTGTCACCACAATGGCGGTAAACGGCTTAGGCATGGGTCTTGCCACCACTTTTGTGCTTGTATGCTCAAACCTGGTCATATCTCTTCTTAAAAGAGTGATCCCCTCACAGGTAAGACTTCCTTCCTTTATCGTCATAATATCGGGCTTTGTTACTCTGGTGGGAATGCTGCTGCAAAAGTTCATACCCTCCCTTTATGATGCTTTGGGATTGTTTCTGAGCCTTATCACCGTAAACTGCATTATCCTTGGCAGAGCGGAAATGTTTGCCTGCAAAAATAAAGTTCTCCCCTCCGTACTTGACGGTTTGGGAATGGGCGTGGGTTTCACACTCTCCCTTCTGACAGTAGGCTCCTTCAGAGAAATTCTCGGCTCGGGAACTTGGTTCGGCATCACCATACTGCCCGACTTTGTTGAGCCTATGACAATATTCATTCTTCCCGCAGGCGGATTTTTCTCTTTGGGAATCATTATCGCCATAGTGGGAAAGATCAGCAAGAAAAAGCCCAAGGACATCACCTGCACTGCTTGTCCCAACAGAGACGCATGCCGCTTTGCTGACCTTGAAACACAGGAAACCGTAAAGGAGGATAAGTAATGGAAATTTTTAAAACAGTTGCCGCTATCCTCTTAACGGGAATACTTACAGAAAACTTTGTACTTAGCAAGTTTTTGGGAATATGCCCATTCTTAGGCGTGTCCAAAAAGGCAAGCAGCTCTCTCGGAATGGGCGTTGCAGTCACATTTGTAATGATCTTCGCAACTGCCGCCACATATCCCATTTATTACGGCGTTCTTGTTCCTTTGGAGATCGAGTATATGCAGACAGTGGCGTTTATTCTTGTTATCGCTCTGCTGGTTCAGTTAGTTGAAATGGCTATGAAAAAGTATATGCCGCCGCTGTATAAGGCTTTGGGCGTATATCTGCCCCTTATCACCACCAACTGCGCGGTTTTAGGCGTTACCATTCTCAACATTGACAACGGATATGGCTTCGGCTATTCCATTGTCAACGCTGCGGGCGCGGGAATAGGCTTCCTGCTTGTAATGCTCATCTTCTCGGGAGTAAGAGGAAGAATAGAGTGCTGCAATGTTCCCAAGGCTTTGCAGGGAACGCCTATAACCTTGATCGCCGCATCTATCGTTTCCCTTGCGTTTATCGGATTCGGCGGTATTGTTGACAATATCTTCGGTTAAAAGCCTATGGACTATCCAAAAACTGCAATTTGTGCTGAAGATTTTGCTTCTGGAAAAGTCCTATACAATAAATAACCTTTTTGGGGGCTGAAAAATGGATTTTGTATTAAGAATTGTGTTCTTTCTGCTTATAGGTGCTGCGGCAGGCGGTCTGCTCACTGCGGCGGGAAAGCTGTTTTTTGTGAAAACCGATGAAACGGTGGAAAAGATAACCGAGGCTCTGCCCGGAGCAAACTGCGGCGGCTGCGGCTTTGCAGGCTGTTCCGACTATGCCGCTGCAATAGCAAGTGGTGCGGCAAAGCCCAATCTCTGCTCTCCCGGCGGTCTTGAAGTAAACAAAAAGATAAGCGCCATTATGGGCGTAGCTGTGGAAGAATCCGAGCCTATGACAGCGTATGTTCACTGCAACGGCTGCGAGTCTGCCACATCTGACAAATACGTCTATGCAGGAACAAAAAGCTGTATTGCGGCAGAGAAGTTTTACAACGGCAAGGGAAGCTGTTCCTTTGGCTGTATCGGCTTCGGCGACTGTGTAAAGGTCTGCGATGAGGGCGCTATCGAGATCAAGGACGGAACTGCGGTTATCAATCCTTCAAAGTGTATAGCCTGCGGAAAATGTGTTAAGACCTGTCCCAACCATCTTATCTCATTAAAGAAAAAGTCTGCGGCAACCGCCGTAAGATGTTCTTCCCAGGATATAGGAAAAATAACCCGTACTGTATGCAAAAACGGCTGTATCGCCTGCGGCATCTGCGTGAAGAAATGCCCCGAGGGCGCAATGAGCCTGAACAGCAACCACGCGGAAATAGACTACAAAAAGTGTACCTCATGCGGGATCTGCGCGCAAAGCTGTCCTGTTAAGTGCATTGAAATGCTGCAAAAATGCAGCTAAGGGCATTAAAAGAAAATATACTATTTAGGGAAAAAACCATTTAGGGGAAATTAAATTGACGGGATTTATAAATATCGTAAAAAGTGTTATTAACGACTTCAGCAAGCACCTGACAGGCAGCAAGATACGCGAGTTCGAGGAACAGGACGCACTGTCGAAAAGCCTTTTACAGCAGCATTTGTGTACTGCCAACAGCAGGCGTATAGTGGTTTTCTCCGTTCCTGCGGTGATAATATCCATAGCCTTTGCGGTAATGACCATTGCTTCAATGGAAACTCAGAGCATAAGAGAATCTGTGCTGTCACTTGCGGGACTGTTATGCGTTATAGTGGGCTGCGGCTCTTTGGCAGTGCTGGTGTATCGTGAGTTCAGAAAGAAAAAGCTGAATCTGAAAAAGCTGCAAAAGCTGATCTTTTTCTTCTGGCTGTGCTTTTCGCTGGCGTTAATGCTGATCTCGCTGGCGGATATATCTTGTAATGTTTACGCAAGGCGGTTTTATCTGTTTTTGACGGTGATGACCGTCTTTCCCCTTTTAGGGCTGAAACAATCTTTGCTTCTAATAACGCCCTATCTTTTGTTTTCCATAGTTTTGGGGGGAATTTTCGGCGCTGATTTCCTCACACTATTCCTTACAGTCGTATTTTCGCTTTCTTACTTGCTTATCTCCTCTCTTGTGTATACTTCCTACTGCTGTCTTTTCATAAGCGACAGAAGGCTTAACACCGCCAACGAGCGTGTCCGTCAGATCAACGAAAAGGACTCTCTCACAGGAGTGCTTAACAAAAAGGGGCTTCTTCACCGTCTTACTGATATAATAGACCGCGGCGCGGACGAGAACATAGCCGCCGTATTTTTCGGAATAGATGATTTCAAGGATTATAACCGCACTCACACCGATTCAGAGGGCGACGAGTGCCTTTACAACATTTGCAAATGCGTTCAGATAGTGGCTAAGCCTGTTACAGATATTATAGCCCGCTATGGCGGTGACGAATTTGTGCTGATCGTTCAGAATACAAAGGAACACGATCTTGTTTCCTTTGCCGAGCAGATAAGGAGAAATGTGGAGAGAATGGCACTTCCCGACGGAAACGACGGTATCATGACCGTCACCGTTGGAGTTTCCTCCATAGCCGGAGGGGATTTCTTCGACTACTCCAAGCTCTTGCAGGAGGCGGAGGAAAACCTGACCCTTGCCAAAAACGGCGGCAAAAACTGTGTGGGCTATATGGGAAATGTTTTTAAGGTCAAGGAATAACAAATGATATATCTTTCTTCCTTTACATACCCAAACGGCGACGACGAATTTGACTATTTTATTGCAGAGGGAGTCGAACGCTGTTCAAATCACTATCCTTTCGGAATTTTCAGAATGAAAGAGCTTCCAAAGTTCGAGTTTTCCCACATTACCATACTATATGGCGGCAACGGCAGCGGAAAGACCACCGCCCTGAATGTTATCGGGGAGACCCTGAATCTTCAAAGGGATTCTGTATACAATCGCAGTGAATATTTTGAGGATTACACAAGGCTCTGCAAGTACGAGCTGAATACCTCCATACCCGAAAACAGCCGCGTTATCACCAGCGACGACGTTTTTGACTACGCGCTGAACATACGCAATCTTAACAGCGGCATAGACAGCAAAAGGAAAGAACTGTTTGACGAATACACGGACGCCAAGTATGCAAAATTCCGCCTTAAGTCATTTGAGGATTACGACAAGATGAAAAAGGTCAACAGCACCAGAGGTCTTTCCCGAACACAGTATGTGGGGAAAAACCTTATGGATAATGTCAGAGAGTATTCCAACGGAGAAAACGCCTATTTTTATTTCTTCGAGCGGCTTAAAGAAAACGGCTTGTACGTTTTGGACGAGCCTGAAAACAGCCTTTCTCCCAAATGGCAGACGGAAATTTTGGAAATTATAGAGGACAGCGCAAATTTTTTAGGCTGTCAATTCATAATAGCTACCCACTCGCCCTTTTTGTTGGCTATCAAGGGTGCGAAAATATACGATTTAGACAGTGAACCTGTTATTGTAAAGAACTGGACAGAGCTTGAAAATGTCAGAGTATATTATGACTTTTTCAAAAAACACCAAAATGAATTTCAAGAATAACAAGAGCGTGTTGGCACTTGCAAACACGCTCAAATTAAATATTCATGCAGTATAGACACGAACAGATAATATGACTTTTACTAAATATATAGGGAGTTGAACAATGAATAAAAAGTTAGGCTGCAAGTTTTTCCACCGCGACAAGCTGACAGTGGCACGTGAGTTGGCAGGAAAGATAATTGCCCGAAAATACCCCGACGGAAAAATAATAAGGGTGAGAATAACCGAGACTGAAGCCTACGGCGGCGAGGAGGACAAAGCCTGCCACGCCTCAAAGGGCAGAACCCCCCGAACAGAATTGCTGTACGGCAAAGCGGGCATTATTTACGTCTACCTTTGCTACGGTATGCACTGGCTCATGAACATTATTTCGGGAGAGGAAGGAACTCCCGAGGGCGTTTTGCTGAGAGCAGGGGAGAATTACACAGGTCCCGCAAAACTCACCAAGGCAATAGGCGTAGACAAACACTTTAACGGACAGCCGATCTATGGCAATAAGGAAATATGGATCGAGGACGACGGCAAGGAATTTGACATTGTTACAGATGTGAGAGTTGGGATAGATTATGCAGGTGACGAGTGGAAGAATAAGCCCTGGAGGTTTATTATAAAAGAAAAGCCGAAAGATGAAAGAATCGGAGAAAAGACGGATAAAAAAGAAAAATAAGTGCCCTGACGTATTTTGGAGGATCAAAATGAAAAATTCACGAATTACCGAAAGCATTAACAGCGGCTGGAAATTTTTGAAGCTGACGCAAAAGGACGGCTTGTCACAGCTCCCGATAGAAATGCCCGAACATGACGACAGCAACTGGACGCCCCTTTCACTTCCTCACACTTGGAATGAAAGCGACTGCTGCGCCGTAAATGCAGAAGCTGACGAGGGCGGAGAACGCTATTACCGCGGACTTGGCGGCTACAGAAAGAGCTTCTTTTTCTCCAAAGAGAAGTATGCGGAAAAGGAGATTTTTCTTGAATTTGAAGGCGCAAATACGGTCGCAGAGGTTTTTGTAAACGGAAAAAAGGCAGGCGTACACAAGGGCGGTTATTCCTTGTTCAGATTTGACATTACCGACCTTGTACAGCTTGATGAGAACAACATTATTGCAGTAAAGGTCAACAACGCACCAACCGACTATATCGCCCCCATAACCGACCAAGGCGACTTCACAAAGATGGGCGGTCTGTACCGCGATGTGAACTTGATCGCTGTTCAAAAAGTGCATATCGACCTGACAGACTACGGTTCTTCGGGAATTTATGTTACTCCCCAAAATATAAGCGGAGAAAATGCCGATGTTGATCTGCTTGTAAAGCTTGCAAACGATTCATATGCAGATGAAACTGTCACTGTAAAGGCAGAAGTTATGGGAATGAACGGAGAAACCGCTGCCAAAGGTGAGTGTGTTTGCGAAATATCCGCAAAAGAAAAAGCCGCGGCAAGGCTCAAGGTGAAGATCAATGACATCGTTTTGTGGAACGGAACAGAAAACCCATACCTTTACAGCGCAAAAATTACTCTCCAAAAAGGCGAAAACGTTCTTGACGAATATACCCAAACCTTTGGTATAAGAACCTACCGCATAGACCCCGAAAAAGGCTTTTTCCTCAACGGAAAATATATAGATCTCCACGGCGTAAACTATCATCAGGACAGCTTTGAAAACGGCTGGGCAATGACCGACGAGCAGCGCCTCCGCGATTATGAAATGATGCTAAATATGGGCGTTAACACTGTGAGAATGGCGCATTACCAACATGACGGTTACGAATACGATCTCTGCGACAAGCTTGGCATGACTGTGTGGACGGAAATCGGGATAGTAAACAGAATGTCTGCGGAAAATACCGAAAATCTGAAGCTATCACTTGACTTTACGGAAAACGCAAAGCAGCAGCTTATGGAGCTTATCCGCCAGAATTATAACCACCCCTCAATAATAGTCTGGGGGATCTCCAACGAGCTTTACCAGATGTCCGACCATATATTTGACTTTTACAGCGAGCTGAACGCCCTTGCAAAAGCCGAGGACAGCACAAGACTCACCACCTTTGCGGACAATCAGTCCTGGGGACGTTTTCTTGAGCTTCCCGCTGACGTTATGGGCTGCAACAGATATTTCGGCTGGTACAAGGTGGCGGGCTCCGCGGAAATGTTCGGAGAATGGCTGGACAATTATCACAAAGAAAAGCAGCCGCGCCCTGTCTGCGTATCGGAATACGGCGGAGGAGGGGCAATCTCACAGCATAAGGACAACATAAATTGGGAAAATGAAATTGATCCGTGGGGAGAAAGGCACTACGAAAATTACCAATCTGCTCTTCACGAAGCTATCTGGGCGCAGTTCTCCCAAAGACAATACTTGTGGGCGAAATATGTGTGGTGTATGTTTGACTTTTCCTCCAACGGCAGACAGGAGGGAGACACCGAGGGGCAGAATGACAAGGGGCTTGTCACCCGTCAGCGTGTTCCAAAGGATTCCTTTTATTTCTACAAGTCCGTATGGAATGAGGAGCAAATGGTTCATATCACTGAAAAAAGGTTCAAAAACCGCCCCTCGCTGATCCCCAAAATAAAAATATACTCAAATGCCGACAGAGTGGAGCTGTTTATAAATGATCGCTCCGTTGTCGCTGTTGAGCGTAAAACTCTTGATACCAACTGCTCAACAGTGTTTGTGTGGGAAAATATCAGCATAGATAATGGTAAGGACAATGAGATAAAAGCAAGGGCATATTTTACGGACGGGAAAATTCTTGAAGATACCGCATTATGGTTCGGTATATAAAATTCGGCTTGCGGAAAGTCTTGTCAAAGATTTTACGCAAGCCTATTTATTTATCAAGTAATTATTTCCCGAAAATCACTTTCTCCAAAGAATATGGGGCAGATCGCCGTGCAGGATATAAGCGGCCATCTGACTAAGAAACTTGATCCCGCTGTCAATGCTGCAATCGTCCAACATAAACATATACAGTGCGCAGCCGAAGATAAGGGAGGTAACATATTCCTCCGTTGAGTCGAAGTTAGCCTTTGCCTCCTCGGTAAGAGCCATCATACAGTCAATATAATGCTCCTGGGGGATATAGTCAACAGCATAGGCATAGCGCAGATAGCCTATTTTTTCACAAATATCCCAGGCATGTGTGCCTGCCTTGGGAAGATACTCCGCAAAAGCATTCACAAAAAGGGTGGTGTCCTGGAACAGCCGTTTGCCCTGATCGTTAAGCTCGGAAATTTGGAAATTGGGGTTTTTATTTATGACTGCCAGGGTGTCGTCGCCAAAGTGCGCCATATTGCAGTAAATGCTCTTTTGCAAAAATGCCTTGAAGCTCTCGTTATCGGAAATGTTAAAGAGCTTTTTCAGCCAATCCTTTGCCCATTCCTTTTCTTCTCCCTCAAAACGTTTGAAATACTCGTTAAAGCCCAGCCCCCTCTCCTGCCCGGGAATTTTCCTGATTCCGGGAAGAAAGCCCAGCACTAAAGTAAACTGTTCGTCGGTGAGCTTGAGCTTGTCGCTGTCGGCTTCCTTTGAGCAGTTCAGCTTTATGTCCTTTACGATATTGTCCGAAATGTCGTGAAGTATTTTCAGATCCTTCTTTATCTGTACCCAACAGTCGTCGATCTCCTGCTGTAAGTCCAATTCGCCTGTGTCATCGGGATCGGCGGCGTGACCGTCCTCAAATAAGTGCAGGGCGGAAAAAGTTTTGTTATTCGTAAACCGGATATAGCCGTTCATATAAAGCCAATGAGCTATATCAGCAGGGCTTTCACAGCGCGGTTTCAGCTTTTGTAGCTCGACCTCCGCTTTGTCGAATTGCTTAAGATTATTATAGGCGCTGATCAGCCTGAACCAAAGCTGATTGCTCCACCTTTCAAAAGGAACGCCTAAAACAGCCTCTGCGATCTTGTCATATTCGTTATCGTCATACCATTTGTCTAAATTTTCATAAATGGCGTCATCGTCTTTGATAATGCCTGTATATTCTTCAAAGGATACTTTCTTATCTTTTTTCTTTTTGCCGAAAAGCGCCATATTTATTTCCCCTTTTTAAAATAATTTATTATATTTTACCAAAAATTAGATTTTCTGTCAATAGCTTGAAAAATTCGGCGTAATGTGATAGAATAATAAATACCGTATTTTTTGAACTGATCGAAAGGACATAAAATGGAAAAGGAAGTATATCCCAAAAAAGATCATTACAATATTGACGACTTATTGGAAATAATGAAGATACTCCGCGGTGAAAACGGCTGTCCTTGGGATATGGAGCAGGATCACCACTCCATAAGAAAGGACTTGCTGGAGGAATCCTACGAGGTAGCAGAAGCCATTGATCTGGAAAATGCCGATCTTCTGAAAGAGGAGCTTGGGGATCTTCTTCTCCAGGTGGTATTCCACGCAGAAATAGAAAGAGAAAAGGATTCCTTTGATTTTGACGCTGTGTGCGACGGCATCTGCAAAAAGCTCATCTACCGCCACCCTCACGTTTTCGGCAATATACATCTGAACAGCTCCGCCGAGGTGCTGAAAAGCTGGGATTCTCTCAAAAGCAAAGCCAAAGGACAGGAAACCGCAGGACAGCGCCTTGACGACATCTCAAAGGCTCTTCCTCCTATGACAAGGGGCGAAAAGGTCTGCAAAAGAGCGGCAAACGCAGGCTTAAAGGGAATGACGGCTGAAATTGCTGCGGAAAATATCAGGAAAGCGGCAGAGCAGCTGGAAATTTCTGTAAAATCGGAAAATAATGTCGAAATCGGGGAAAACCTGGGTAAATTACTGTTTGCAAGCTGTAATTTGTCGAATTTATTAAAAAAAGATAGTGACGAATGCTTGACAACTTCAATAAATAGGTTTATAATGCAATTTAAGGCTATCGAAAAAGATGCCCTTGAAAAAGACATGACCCTTGACGAAATACCCGAGGATCAGGTAATAGGGCTTTTTGATACTGGCAAATAACCTTTTTAACTATAAAAGGGTTAAAAAATAAAACACCTGAAACAGGAAAGGAAAAGAAAAAATGACAAAAGCAGAACTCATTTCAGCAGTAGCTGACAAGACAGAATTGACAAAGAAGGATTCCGAAAAGGCTATCAACGCTCTCATTGATGCTATCACCGAATCTCTTGAAAAGGGCGAAAAAGTCCAGCTCGTAGGCTTTGGTACTTTTGAGGTAAGAGACCGCGCAGAGAGAAACGGCGTTAACCCCAAGACCCATGAGCCTATCACAATAGCTGCCACCAAGGCTCCTGCATTCAAGGCAGGCGCAGCACTTAAGGAAGCTGTTGCTAAGTAATGTAATTAAGAACAAGTTTTAAGAACATGTTCCAAAAAGGCGGCTGTTTTCGGTGATAGGAATTCTGGCTTTCAGCCAAGAGCCTGTTATCGCAAAACAGCCGTTTTTTATTAGGATCATAAAAAGGAAAGGGAAAAATATGCGACTTGATAAATACTTAAAGGTATCAAGGCTTATAAAGCGCCGCACCGTAGCCAATGAGGCATGCGACGCAGACAAGATACTTGTCAACGGAAAGCCCGCCAGAGCCTCTTACGAAGTCAAGCTCAACGACATAATCGAAATACAGATGGGTAAAACTCCTCTCAAAGTGAGAGTGCTTAAGATCGTAGAGGTAGTGGGTAAAGAGGGAAGCTCAGATCTTTATGAGGCGCTTTGACAGATAATCTGTTCTAATAATAACGCTCCTTGAATAAAATGCTATCGAGGGATTGTCCTTGCCATTTTTGAAAGGAGCGTAATTATGTCAGAACAAAAAAGCATTAAAATAGGTTCATTGGGAGGTAACTTTTCCCAGACAGGACAGAGCGTTGTACTCGAAAACCGAAAAAAGGCGGTCATAACAGGGGTCAGGGAGGTTGAGGGCTTCACCGAGACCGAGGTAAGCCTTTACACCGACATGGGTCAGCTCACCGTAAAGGGCAGGGAGCTGCGTGTCAGCCAGGTCAACACCGATACGGGAGAGCTGATAATGACGGGAGACCTGATAACCTCCATGGTCTATTCCGATAAGCCAAGGAGAACTCCTGACAACTTTATTACCAGGCTTTTCAGGTGACCGCCATGTTTGAGGATATAGGCTATACTTTACAGCAATGCGGCTGTTTCCTTATTTTTGGGATAGCTGCGGGGCTATGCTATGAACCCTTGCGCATTCTCAGAATGCTGTTCAGACATAATGCCATTGTTGTGTTTGCGGAAGATCTGCTGTACTTCTCCCTGGTGGGTCTGGCAGCGTTTATAACTTCTCTTTGGGTGGGAATAGGCTATTTTCGCATTTATTATGTGGTTTTCGCCTTTTTGGGCGCCTGCTGTTATTTTTTGACCCTTGGAATGCTTATAAACCGCATTTTCAGAAAGGTTTCCAAGGGGATAAAAAGGGGAATTTGTGCAATTTCTCAAAAAATAAAACCGAAAATAGGCAAATTATTTGGCACTATTAAGCAAATTTTCCGGTCGTTCTTTGGTAACATTGCCGATTTTTTACATGATAAAGTATTTACAGGTAAAAAAGACTTGCCAAACACCGATGAAATAGTGTATAATAATAATATTCCACCCAAAAACGGAGGCGAAAACGGTAGTGTTATCAAAGCTCAAATCAGGAAAAAAGCATAGGACATATATATATGGCTTTCTTATTTTCGCCGTTGCTGTTTTTGTTGTGGGAAAGCTGTGTCTTATGCACGAGGAGATCAGGCAGAAAGAGGCTGAGCTTGAGCTTATCAGCCAGCAGCTCAATGACATAAATGTGCAGAACGAACAGCTAAGACATTACAGCAGCAATGAAAACCGCATGGAATATATCGAGCAGATTGCGAGAGATCAGCTTGATTACTCACATTCCGACGAAACGGTTTATTACTTTGTTCCGAAATGAAATTTAATAAAAAATATGGAGTTGTAAAAAAGCAACTCCATATTTTTTTGCAGTTTATTCAGTTTTCAAAAATCAGTTTTTAAATCCCTTATCGTCAAAGAAACGGTTATACAGTATCAGATCCGAGCTGTCAAGCACCTCCGAGAGCTTTTTGCAGCCGGAATAATCCAAGTCAAGATCGCTTTCGTTGAAAAAGTTGTTTTGGGCGGAGGAGAAAACATCATAATTCTCATCTTTTCGACCGGCAGCCCTTTTGAGCCGCTGTCCGTCAATATAGGCGCTGTCGGCGTTTGCCACGGGCCTTTTGTAGTTGTCAAGAACGTTTACGATATTGTCAAGCCCTTTGTTGAATTCGTCGCTCACAAGGTTATATCTTGCAGCGCAGATCAGAAGATATGGTATAAGAGTAATTTGCGGGTGGATCCTGAAGTTTTCTGGGAAATACATCACAAAAAGCTCATAGGGCGTATAGAAGCAGGAAGCGCCAAAGCCCATGGTTATAGTATTCACGCCCTTTGAAAAAGCCTTGTACGCCGCGTCAAGCCCCGTAAGATGTGAATTCAGCGGGCAAATATCCAGAGGCATTGTAAATTCGTCATAGTAGCGGTCAATAAAGTCAGAAAGCTCCTCGGTATCGGCATCAAAATTTTTGGCTATACGGACAGCTCCGACGAATTCCTTTTCCGAGATCTCCCTACACATTTTAAGAAGTTGGTCGTTGTTATATTTATCGCCGTCTATTTCCACAAGATACTTGGAATTTGTGAGCTTTTCCGCAAGAGGGAGCATGCTGTAGGGGATAGCCACATAGTAGAATTCCTTCATGTGGGCGTACATCAGGTCGCTGGGGGTGTCCACCCGCATTATGAACCTCTTTGAGGTGTTTATTTCCTTGAAAAATTTATATGTCCTGAAATCGATCTCCACCAGGTCGATACCGCTTTCAAACAGCGATATTATGTATTCGTGAACATTCTGTTCTGTGACTGCGGGGGAAAAGTCGATATTGCAAAGGCTGTTGTCTGTAACGATCATTAAAAATACTCCTTTAATCATTTTCTAATGCTAATACCTATTTAAAAAGCGAAAACATAATGTAATTATTTTAACACATCTCGCATATTTTTTCAATAAGAAAATTTTATACAAGCTTTATGGTATCAAATGTCAAAAACTGCTTGATAAGAAAAATTTTTGTTTTTATGTGTCAAAAAGGGAACAACGACAATAAAACTGTTTACTTTTTTTCAATATTTTGGTATAATATATAGGGTATCCTTTGAAAGATACCTATAATGTGAATAATTTTCCGCTTTTTTGAAAAAAATATCACAAACAGATCTTTTTGAAAAGGTGGTTATTATGTCAAATAAAAAGAATAAGCACAGCGAAAACACAAAAGCGACCGAAAACAAAAAAGCTTCTCTCAAAAATGAAGAAGAAAACGAAGAATGCGGGGAAAGCGAAAACTCCCCTGTGAACAGCCAGAACCAGATGATAATCGACACGGGGATAGTTGCCACCAATGCCAAGCACTCCATTCACTGCCTGACGGTGATAGGTCAGATCGAGGGTCACTATATCCTGCCGCCGCAGAACAAGACCACAAAGTATGAGCATATAATCCCCGCCCTTGTAGCTATCGAGCAGGATCCCGAAATAGAGGGACTGCTGATAATCCTCAACACCGTAGGGGGCGACGTGGAAGCGGGACTTGCCATTTCCGAGCTTATCGCGGGAATGAAAAAGCCCACTGTGTCTATCGTAGTGGGCGGCGGTCACTCTATCGGAGTGCCTCTTGCAGTCAGTGCAAAGCGCAGCTTTATCGTACCCTCTGCCACCATGCCTGTCGACCCTGTGAGAATGAATGGAATGCTGCTGGGGATCCCTCAGACCCTTTCCTATTTTGACAGAATGCAGGAGAGGATCATAAACTTTGTTACCAAAAACAGCGGTATGTCCGCTTCCAGGTTCAAAGAGCTTATGATGAAGAAAGACGAGCTG